>JBEKTB010000095.1:0-14348 GCA_049516495.1 Occallatibacter sp. | reverse complement strand
ACCATGCCGCAGCCCAGCAACTCGATCCAGCCCGAGTCCTTACATTTGCGGCAGCCTTTACCACCACAGAAGATGCAACTGATCTGCACGTCGGCCGAGGGCTCGGTGAAGGGAAAGAACGAGGGGAAGAAGCGAGTCTTCACGGCCGATCCGAACAGCGCCTTCATGGCGTGATCGAGCGTGCCCTTCAGGTCGCTGAAAGTGATGTTGGTGTCGACGCAGAGGCCCTCGACCTGGTGAAAAATCGGCGAGTGCGTGGCGTCCTGGGCGTCGTTGCGGTGCACCTTGCCGGGAATGACGATGCGCACCGGCGGCGGCTGCTGCTCCATGGTCCGCATCTGCACAGGGGAAGTGTGCGTGCGCATGAGCAGGCGGTCGCGCTGCGGACGGCGTTCCTGATTGGCAACGACCAGCGTGTCCTGCGTATCGCGCGCCGGGTGGCCGGGAGGAAAGTTCATGCTCTCGAAGTTGTAGAAGTCGGTCTCCACCTCGGGGCCCACGCCAACCGAGTAGCCCAGCGCTGCAAAGACGCTGGTGATCTCGTTCAGCGTGCGCGTGATCGGGTGCTCAGCTCCGGTGAGACGCTGGGTTCCGGGCAGCGTGATGTCGATGGCCTCAGCCTTGAGCGCGGCGTCGCTGGGACCGGCGCCCAGAGCCTGGTCCAGCAGGCCTTCCACCACCGCCTTGAGCGCGTTGAAGCGCAGGCCCAGAGCCTTTTTGGCCTCGGGAGGCGCGGCCTTGAGCCAGCGGCCGGAGACTTCGTTGAGCCGGCCCTGCTTGCGGCCCAGCCACTCCAGGCGAAAGGCCTCCACGGCCGCTTCGCCGCTGAGATTTGCCGCAGCATCCTGCGCCTGCCGCTCTAAAGTGGCAAACGCCTGGTCCAGCGCGGCCTCGTCAAATGCCGTCAAATTGGGAATCGTTTCGTTCATCATGCGTAATGGTCAGGATAAACCACTGCATGGGGCCGCAATTGACCGGAGTGCCATTGGGTGAGAACTGCGTGGCCCTGGATCCACCGCCGGAACCTCAAATCAGAATTTTGTCAGCCAGTCGCGACCATTGCAGCAGGTCCCAAATGAACTACGGCCCGAAGCTGAGCTTCAGGCCGTAATGACTGCTCGATCCAGTCTGGCTTACGCGGCCTTCTTCTCTGCTGCCAGCGCGGTTTTGGCCTGCTCCACCAGTGCGGTGAAGCCCGCCGCGTCCTTCACGGCAATGTCGGCCAGAATCTTGCGGTCCAGTTCGACGCCGGCCTTCTTGAGGCCGTTGATGAGCTGCGAATAGCTGAAGTTGTTCAGCTTGGCTGCGGCCGAAATGCGCACGATCCACAGCGAACGGAACTGGCGCTTCTTCTGCTTGCGACCGGTATAGGCAAACTTGAGGCCGCGCTCGACGGCTTCCTGGGCTGCCTGGTAGAGCTTGGATTTGGTAAGGAAATAACCGCTTGCGCGCTCAAGAATCTTTTTGCGGCGGTCATTCCGCTTGGTACTGCGTTTTACGCGGGGCATAGAATAATCTCCGTTTTGCGTTCGTTTGTCAGGCGGCTGGAGGCAGGAGGCCGTCACCCTTGCGGGGTTGGGCGGTAAACCTCTTCACTCGCTCATATCAAGCCATGATTTCTCGGCTGTATCGGGCTGGAAAACTGTCCGAACTGCCGGGGGCCCGCGCAACGCGTTCGCTGGGGCCCTGAAGCGCCGATTCCAAATTCCGGAATCGACTCAGCAATCAGGCGTAGGGAATCATGCGCGCTACCTTCGCGTAGTCGCCATCGGAAACCAGCAGGGTACGGCCCAGCTTGCGCTTCACTTTTGGCGGTTTCGACGTAAGGATGTGCCGCGTCTTCGTCTGGCCCCGCTTGATTTTGCCGGTGCCGGTCTTGCTGAAGCGCTTCTTCGCGCCCGTATGGGTCTTCAACTTGGGCATTTTCTTCTCTTTGTCCGCCAGAGTGGGTCAATTCCACATTGGGTGGCTCTGGCGCATAGCCCGTGAGACAGGGACTTCCCTGCCCTCTTGAGGCTTCAACCAGTATACAGCAGGCTGCGGAAACCGGCGACAGAAGGTGGCGACGAGGTTGAAAAGCTCCACTCGGGAGCCGGGCGCCAGACGGCCGGCTGGAGTGGGAACAGACTCAAGAACAAGACAGGCCCCACGCGCAGCCGCTGAGACTGTGCGTGGGACCTACCTGTGTGCTTTCGAGTTGCGGGTGCAGCCTACTGCGCCTGCTGAACCGGAGCTGTCTGCGTGGGCGCCGGCGCTGCGGGCTTGGGCTTGGGCGCTTCCTGCTTCTTCGACGGCGCCAGAATCGCGTGCAGGATGGTGCCTTCCATGCGCGGCATGAACTCCACCACCCCGGCTTCGCCGATGTCCTGGATGAGCCGGTTGACGATGGCGTAGCCCAGGTCGCGGTGGGCCATCTGACGGCCGCGGAAGCGCAAGCTGGCCTTCACCTTATCGCCACCCAGGAGAAATTTGACCGCCTGGTTCTTCTTGGTCTGGTAATCGTGCTCGTCCACGGTCACGGAGAACTTGACCTCCTTGACGACGATCACCTTCTGCTTTTTCTTGGCGGCGCGTTCGCTCTTTTCTTTCTCGTAGAGGAAACGGCCATAATCCTGGATGCGGCAGACCGGGGGAACAGCGTTGGGCGAAACCTCAACCAGGTCGAGGCCCCGTTCGCGGGCGATCCTCAACGCCTCAAAGGGCGGCAGGATGCCCAGTTGTTCGCCGTTTTCGTCGATCACGCGGATTTCGCGCGCGCGAATTCTGTCGTTGATGCGGATAAAGGACTTTGCCGAACGTTTGTCGAGTGCGATGATGCTCCTCCAAGAGTCGCCGGTGCCCGCCTCCGGGGTCAACCCGAAATCGCCGCAGGCGCACGGACGCACACTGAGTATAGCATTGGCTCGGCTTTGCTGAACGAGGGGCTTTCGCGAGGCTTGAGGCCGGCGCGTGCCGAAATGAGAGTCGATCGCCGAGCGACGATCCGATCCGGGACTCGCACCTTCTCGTTGACCGATCGGTCCGCGCTGAGAAGCAAGTAAATCCTGGAACTATTTTGGTGATACGGTAGATACAGGCAGAAAAATAGGAGGTCAGGTACCATGGCTCTGAGCATCAAGGCTCCCGAAGCCGACCGGCTGGCGCGCGAGCTTGCCGCCACCACTGGAGAGAGCATTACCGACGCGGTGATCGCTGCCATGCGCGAACGACTTGCCCGCGAGGCACGGAGACGCCAGAACACGGAGGCTTTGCTCGAAGAAATTCGCGCCATCAGCCATCATTGTGCTTCTCTCCCGCTGCTGGACACACGGACAGAGGACGAAATCATGGGCTGGGACGAAAACGGACTCCCGTCATGATTGTTGACTCGTCGGCGATCGTCGCAATCCTGTTCGAGGAGCCGGAGGCGCGGCTGTTCGATGTCGCCATCGCCAAGAGCGGCGTGAGCCATATGTCATCTGCCGGGTTGCTGGAAGCTTCCATGATCCTGCAGGCGCGCAAAGGTGCAGATGGGGTTCGCGATCTGGACCTGCTGCTGGCGAGATTCCGCATCGAGATTGTGGCCTTTACCGAGTCGCAGGCGCGGCTGGCGCGGGTGGCATTCGATCGCTTTGGAAAGGGCCGCCATCCCGCTCAACTCAATTTCGGGGACTGCATGGCGTATGCCCTAGCTAGGGAAACCGGCGAGGAATTGCTCTTCAAAGGGACGGATTTCGCTCAAACGGACATTGCCATCGCCGCGTACTGAACCGGCTTTGTGCTTTCCGTTCCAGCTTCCAGCGTCCCTTCGGGGTTCAACCCTGAGACCCGCACACGGATCAGCCGGTTGGCTGGCTGGTTGCCTTCCAGTTCTACTGGCAGAAAATTCTCCGTGAGCGCGGCAGTGCGCCCGCGAGCAGCCAAATCCGCCGGGGTGTGCAGGGTGATGGCTTCCAGTTCCCTGCCCCCGAAGCGCCTGCGGTGCGCCTGGTTCTTCTCGGCTGCCAGAGCGCGCAGTGCAGCCATCCGTTCCTCAATCGCGGCCGCCGGAACCGGGTGCTGGGCGTGGAGAGCCCAACCCAGAGTTCCCGGCCGCGGCGAAAACGGAAACAGGTGCAGGTAGCCAAAGGGCAAGGCCCGGACCAGCGCCAGCGTTTCCTCGAACTCGTCGTCCGTCTCGCCCGGAAAGCCCGCCATCACGTCCGCTCCCAGGGTCAGATCCGGTCCGGCGGCGCACAGCAGAGCCTCGACCCTTTCCGCGTAGTGCCAGGGCCGGTAGCGCCGGTGCATGCGCCGGAGCACGGCGTCGGAGCCGGACTGGAGCGGCAGATGGGCGTGACGGGCCAGGCGAGTGCCCCCGAACTCCTCCATCAGGGCGATCAGGTGCGCATCCCAGTCCATGGGCTCGATGGAACTGAGGCGCAGGCGGGGCAGTGCCGTTTCGTCAAAGATCCGGCGGACCAACCGGGCCAGACTGGTTGATCCGGCGCGTTCGCTGACAGCCAAGTCCCGTCCCCATCGGCCCAGGTTGATTCCCGAGAGCACCAGTTCCTTGCCCCCGGCGGCCACAAACCCCTCCACCTGGCGGAGGACTGCGGCGGCGGGCAGGCTCTTCGAGGAACCGCGGGTCTGGGGAATGACGCAGAACGTGCAGCGATTGCCGCAGCCTTCCTGGATTTTGAGATTGGGCCGGGTCTGCGCGCCGGGGACGACCTGCGCCTCCTCAAGAAAGGAATGGGCGAAGCGGTCGTCCGCCCAGATGGGAGCCTGTGCGGGCGTTGCGGCGCCGGCCAGCAGCGACTCGACGCTGACCAGCTCCGGCGGGGCAACTCGGCCAGTTTCGGCCCGGCCCGGAACCAGTCCCAGGATGATCTCCGGGGCGAGGGCCTTGTGGCTGTTGCCCACCACGGCGGCTACCCCGGCCAGGCCTGCCAGTTCCTGCGGCGCGCGCTGGGCGTAGCAGCCGGTAACCACGATACGCGCTTCCGGGTTGAGGCGGTGCGCGCGGCGAATGAAGGCGCGAGCGGCCCGGTCGGCCTCCGCCGTCACGCTGCAGGTATTGACGACCACCACATCGGCTTCCGTGGCCTGCTGCATGCAATGCCCCGCGGCGCGCAAACAGTTGCCGACCGCCTCGCCATCGGCGCGAGCGGCCCTGCAGCCGAAGTTCTCCACATGGAATCCAGGCACCGTTCCAGTTTACCTGCAGCCTGGAGAGCAAAACAGAGCCTCCGTTATACTGGAGATTGACCGCATTCATCCCCACGGTTGCCTCTGAACTCATGCCATCCTCTGCCCCAGTCATCGCGCAAGCTCCGTCCCGCCAGGCCAACAACGGCGGAACGTGGCACATCATCACGTTTGTTTACTTCACCTTCATCTGCTACCTGTCGATCGGATTGCCGCTGGCCGTGCTGCCGCCGTATGTGCATCTGCGCATGGGCTATAGCGCCGCACTGGCCGGGCTGGTGATCAGCATCCAGTACATCGCCACCCTGGCCAGCCGTCCCTGGGCAGGGCGCATCTCCGACCGCGCCGGGGCCAAGGTCTCCGTGCTTTGGGGCATGGGAGCGTGCGCCACAAGCGGAGCGCTACTGATGGGCGCGGCCGCCCTGCGCCCCATCCCCTGGCTCAGCATCACTGTTCTGGTCCTGAGCCGGCTGGTTCTGGGCGTGGGCGAGAGCCTGGGGTCGACCGGATCGACGCTGTGGGGCATCACCAGCGCCGGACAGGCGAGCACCGCCAAGGTCATCTCCTTCAATGGCATCAGCACCTATGGAGCCATGGCGCTGGGCGCTCCGCTGGGAGTGGTGCTCGACCAGCAGTGGGGCCTCGGGTCAATCGGCCTGCTCACTCTGCTGGTGGGCGCGGTGAGCCTGCTTCTGGCCAGCCGCAAGAGCCCGGTCAAGGTCACTCCCGGCGAGCATCTGCCCTTCCGCGACGTGATGTTCCGCGTGGCTCCGCACGGCATGGGACTGGCGCTGGGCGGCGTGGGCTACAGCGTGCTCGCCACGTTCGTCACCCTGTTCTATGCCAGCCGCCACTGGAACGGAGCGGCCCTGTGCCTGACCGCATTCGGGCTGGCCTTTATAGCGGCGCGGCTGATCTTCATCCAGGCCATCAACCGGTTTGGCGGATTCCCGGTGGCCATGGCATGCCTCACGGTCGAATCGCTGGGGCTGCTGCTGCTGTGGAGCGCCCACTCGCCGTGGACAGCTTTCGCCGCCGCCGGGCTGGCCGGCTTCGGCTTTTCGCTGGTGTTTCCGGCGCTGGGCGTAGAAGCGGTGAAGCGCGTCACGATCAACAATCGCGGCACGGCGCTGGGCGTCTTTACCGCGTTTGCCGACGTCTCCTTTTTCCTGACCGGCCCCATCGCCGGCGCGGTCATCGGCGGATTCGGCTACGCCAGCGTCTTTCTGTTTGCGCTGGTGTGCGTGCTGGCCTCGCTGGGAATTGTGATCGCGCTGCGGCAGATGCAGCGAGATTGAAGCTCCTTGTATCAGAAGCTGCTGGCGCTTCCCTCTTGCGATTGCGCGGAATTTGTCGCACCTGAAGCCGGGACCGGCCAGTTTTCCAGCTTGACAAATTTGCCTGCACCTTCGCGGACGCAGTTTTGTAAGCATCTGATATTCAATTTGTTAACTATTCATGAGTAGCTTCGCCTGTAAAATTGCATGCAACCTTACAGGCGAAGAAAAAGGGAATGGTACCCCCGGGGGTGGGGGGGTCTTTCTTTGCTGAAGATTAGTTTTGCGAAGGACGCAGGAGATTTCCGTTTGAGGAGAGATTTCGCTCCCTTGTCTTCTATTTGCCAGTGTGCGCCATCGGAGGATAATTTTCGGCAACCACTTGCGGTGGGGCAGACGCTTTCGGCTGGCGGGCGAGGACGTGCATCAGCATTTGGAAGAGGTCGAGGAAGACCGAGTCTGGCATTTTGCCTCCCCGGTCTCAAAATCGAATTCTCACCCCAGCGACGAGGACCTGTCGCTGAGGCCCTCGAGAACTGGGGCACCGGACGAAAAAACAGGTCAGTCCCTTGACAACGACCACACACCTATTTACTCTATGCCTGTAGTAAACATGCCTATGACCGAAAATGCTGCTCGCGATCTTTTTCCCGGCGCACTCGAAATGATGATCCTCGAGTCGTTGCGCCGCCAGCCGGCGCACGGTTATGCGCTGGTTCAGCACATCCAGCAGCGATCGAACAACCTTCTTCAAGTGGAAGAAGGTTCGCTCTATCCGGCGCTCCAGAGGCTGCTCAAGGCAAAGCTGGTGAAGGCCGAGTGGGGTGTATCTTCCACCAATCGCCGGGTGAGGACCTACCAGATCACAGCCTCGGGCCTTCGCCACCTGGAGCAGCAGATTTCCAGCTTTGAACGCATGTTTGAGGGCATTGCACTGGTCCTCAATCCGGGCAAATCCCCAGCCACTTAGCAGGAGCCTCCCATGAACTGGCTTCCGAATATCTTCCGCCGCCGCAAGCTCTACGAAGAGCTCTCCGAAGAGATCCAACTGCATCTTGAAGAGCGGGCCGAGCAGTTGATGGCCGAGGGCATGAGCCCCCAGGAAGCACGGGCGGCAGCGCGCCGCGCATTTGGAAACCGGACATTGCTGGAAGAGCGCAGCCGCCTGGTGTGGCAGTGGGCGACACTTGAATCCATGTGGGCCGACGCGCGCTTTGCTGTGCGCAATCTTCGCCGCTCTCCCGGATTCACAATCGCCGCCATCCTGACGCTGACACTCGCAATCGGCGCGAATGCCGTAGTGTTTGGGGTATTGAATGCGCTGATTCTGCGCCCGTTGAATGTACCGGATGCGCAGAGCCTTTATACCATCGAGCGCGGCGGGTATAAGGAACAGGCCACGTCCTACCCCGACTATCTCGATCTGCGCGATCGCAACCGCGGCTTCGACGCTTTGACGGCCTATATCCTCACGCAGGTGTCGCTCGACACCGGAAAGAACCCATCCGAGGTCTGGGGCTATGAGGTCGCCGGGAACTATTTTGATGCGATGAAGATTCAGCCATATCTGGGCCGCTTCTTCCACGTCACGGACGAACACGGTCCGAACAGCGCACCTTACCTGGTGCTGACTTACACCTATTGGCACAGTCATTTTCAGGACGATCGCGGAGTAGTGGGACGCGTGGTTCAGGTGAACAGGCATCCGTACACCATCCTGGGCGTCACGCCGCCTGACTTCAACGGGACATTACTGTTCTTCTATCCCGACTTCTTTGTGCCGATGGTCAGCAAGGAAGATGGGCCAGCTTTCCTGAACAATCGCGGACGCCGCAACATTTTCATGGTGCTCGGACATATTAGAAACGGAGTGACTCCTGCGCAGGCGATTGCCGATCTGGACTCGGTCGGGTCCTATCTGGAGAAGACCTATCCCAAGGACGATGCCTATATGACCTACTCTCTGGCCCGTCCGAGTCTTATCGGCGACATGCTGGGGCCGGCGGTGAAGGGATTCATGACAGGGTTGATGTTGCTGGCAGGATTGATTCTGCTGGCAGCCTGCGCCAACCTGGGCAGCCTGTTTGCAGCGCGCGCCGCAGATCGCTCCCGCGAAGTGGCTTTGCGCCTGGCGCTTGGATCGAGCCGCAGACGCATTCTGCGCGGTGTGTTCACTGAGGCTGTGCTGATCTCACTGGTTGGCGGCGCTCTGGGACTTATGGGCAGTGTTGCGCTGTTGCGCCAGTTGAGCGTCTGGCATCCGATTCCCGAATATCCGATGCATGTGCCCGTATATCCGGACGCACACGTCTACCTGGTCGCGCTGTTCCTGGCTCTAGCCAGCGGATTCCTTTTTGGCGCGGTTCCCGTGCGGCAGATACTGCGCACGAATCCTTACGAGGTAGTGAAGGCCGGATCGACCGGAATTATTGCAGGCAGCGCCGGCCGGCGGATTACCCTTCGCGATGTGTTGCTGGTGGTACAGATTGCCATCTGCGGCGTGCTGGTGACTTCTTCGCTGGTCGCGGTGCGCGGCCTGGCGCGCTCCATGCATAGCAACTTCGGATTTGTGCCAGAGAACGCCATGCTGGTGGATACGACTCTGAGCATGGCCGGATATAGCGGCGACAGGATACCCGCCATGCAGAGGCGCATGACCGAGTCCTTGCAGACGATTCCCGGCGTGACGTCCGTGGGATTCGTGAGCCAGATTCCGCTGGGCGGCGGCGGGTCGACTGCGGATGTCTTCACGGAGCAGACAACGGACTTGAGAACGGCGAATGCTGCTGCGAATGTGGCCGTGTTCAAGATATCTCCCGAGTACTTTCATGCGGCGGGCACATCTTTGCTGGCCGGCAGAGGACTCTCGTGGCAGGACGACGGCAACTCACCCCGCGTGGCCGTCGTGAACGCGTTGTTTGCGCGCAGGATTTTCGGGTCGGTCAGCAAGGCGCTGGGCAATTTTTACAAGACAGAAGACGGGGCGCGGGTGCGGGTGGTCGGAGTTGCCGAAGACGGGAAGTACTATCAACTGACCGAGGATCCGAAGCCGGCGATGTTTCTACCCTTCCTGCAATCTCCCACCGGAATGACAACTTTGGTGGTTCGCTCGGAGCGCGATCCGGAACAACTGGCGGTAGCGATCCGGAACAAGTTGCGGGGAATGGATGACAGCCTGCCAATGTTCATCCAGACCTGGGCTCAGGGGCTGGACATCGCCCTGTTTACCCCCCGCGTGGCGACGGTGGCGCTTGGAGTTCTGGGCGGGATGGGCGCGATGCTGTCGCTTACGGGAATCTTTGGATTGGCTGCGTACTCGGTGAGCCGGCGGCTGCGGGAGTTGGGAATTCGCATGGCTCTCGGCGCACAGCGCTGGGAAGTGTTACACGCGGCATTGGGGCGACCGTTGAAATTGCTGGCCATTGGTTCGGCGGCCGGATTGCTGTTTGGAGTTATGGCCGCCCGGGTGCTGGCTTTCATCGTGTACCTGGCCACGCCGCGCGATCCGCTGGTCCTGGGGGGTGTGGTGCTGGCCATGCTTTTGCTGGGTGTCCTGGCTACATGGATTCCAGCTCAGCGCGCGCTCTCGATCGACCCGATGATGCTACTGCACGAGGACTGAATCGGCTCTTCCTGCAAGAGCGGATGCGAACTGCGGTCAGGAAACATGGAAGCTGCGGGGGCTATCCCCTTCTCACTGGCTCGGGATCTTGCGCAACCTGCAAATCGCGGCCCGTTCAAAGCACGAACCCATCAGAGGGCCCTTTCGGCGAATGGGAGCAAAACGCACGACGGCCACCCTTCCGGGTGGCCGTCGCTGTCTTGCATGGGTTGAGAAAGCTGCTTACCGCTCGCTCTTCCAGTTGATCAGGTCGCCAAGGGTCGTGGTGGAGCTGGAGACGGGGTGCTTGTGGCCCTCCGCCTTGTAGTTCTCTACCTGGGCGCGGCTGGCCTCTTGACCAATGGCGCGCAGGCTCAAGCCTACCTTCTTCTCTTCCACGTTGATCTTGATGATCTTGAAGTCGTGCTCGAGGCCCGTTTCCAGCTTGGACCCGCCGCCCTCGTCGCCGGCCTCGGAGATGTGGCACAGACCCTCCACGCCCTCCGCGATCTCGACAAAAGCGCCGAACTGCGCGGTGCGCAGAACCTTGCCATGGACCACGTCGCCTACCCGGTGCGTGGCAAAGAAGCTCTCCCACACGTCCGGCTGCAACTGCTTGATGCCCAGCGAGAGGCGGCGATTCTGCGGCTCGACGCCGAGAACAACAGCCTTGACCTTTTCGCCCTTCTTGACGATCTCAGAGGGGTGCTTGACGCGCTTGGTCCAGCTCAGGTTGGAGACGTGCACCAGACCGTCGATGCCGTCTTCGATCTCGATGAAGGCGCCAAAGTCGGTGAGGTTGCGAACACGGCCCTCGACCACGGTTCCGGCCGGATAGCGCTCGGTGAGGTTCTCCCAGGGATTGTCCATCAGCTGCTTCATGCCCAGCGAGATGCGGCGGTCGGCCGGATTCACGCTCAACACAACCGTCTCGACTTCGTCGCCCGGCTTGACCAGCTTGGAGGGGTGCTTGAGGCGCTTGGACCAGGTCATCTCAGAAAGATGAACCAGGCCTTCGATGCCCTGCTCCAGCTCAACAAACGCGCCGTAGTCCGTAACGGAAAGCACGCGGCCATGGACGTGCGCGCCCACCGGGTAGCGCTCCGAGGCGTCCAGCCAGGGATCGGGCGTCAACTGCTTGAAGCCCAGCGAAACCCGCTGCTTATCCTTGTCGAACTTGAGCACCTTGACCTGAATCTCGTCGCCCACATTCACCAGATCGCGGGGATGCGTGAGGCGTCCCCAGCTCATGTCGGTGATGTGCAGAAGACCGTCAATGCCGCCCAGGTCGACAAACGCGCCGTAGTCGGTGAGGTTCTTAACCGTGCCGGTGAGCACAGCGCCCTCGCCCAACTGCTCCAATGTGCCGGAGCGCTTGGCATTCTGCTCTTCTTCCAGGATTTCCTTGCGGCTGACGACAACGTTGCCGCGCTTCTTGTTCAGCTTGATGACGCGGACTTCGATCTGCTGGCCGAGGTAGCCGTCGAGATTGCGCACGGGGCGAATCTCAAGCTGCGAGCCAGGCAAAAATGCCTTGAGGCCGATATCCACGGTGAGTCCGCCCTTGACGCGGCTGACCACGGTTCCGAGAACGGGGGTCTTGTCGGTGGCAGCCTTTTCGATCACGTCCCACACGCGCAGGCGCTGGGCCTTCTCGAAGCTGACCAGGTAGCCGCCCTCCGGCTCCTCACGCTCGATAACCACGTCGATCACGTCGCCGGGATTGAACTTGACCGCACCTGTGTGATCGAGCACCTGATCCAGAGGCACCATGCCCTCGGACTTCAGGCCTACATCCACAATGAGGTGCTTGTCGGTCGCCTTGATCACCGTGCCGGAGACAACCTTGTCTCCATAGGCTTCAACGGCAGCCGCCTCGGCAGCCTGCTCGCGCTCAAATGCCGCCAATGCAGCGGAGAAGTCGTCCATCGACTCAAGACCATGCGCCTCATGTCCACGCGCTTCATGTGTATGAGCCTCGTGCGCATGAGCGTCGTGTGCCGCTTCAGCTGCCTCGGCGGGCTCAACCGCCGGCGGACCTTCGGCCGGGGCTTCCAGCTCACGCAAGTCAGTTGCCGATGCTTCCGCTTCAGGTGCTGCGGGCGCGGCAACTTCCTCTACAACCTCTGCTACCGGCGCTGCGGCTTCCACTTCCGTGGGTTGGGTCGCGGCCTCGGCAACAGGCTCGGTTACGGCATCGGCGTCCAGCAGGGTCGGTTCGACTGCTGCTACTAATTCGGCGGTCTCGGTGTTGGACGTGGATTCAGGCAACGGCTGGTCAATTCTCGGAAGAGAATCCAGCTCCGTCGCAGGGTCAAGGGTTGGGGTTTCCAATTCGGTGTTCAGGGTTATGCTCTCGGGTTCGGGATTGAGGACGTTTGCCATCACTGATGCTCCGGAATTCCTGGCTCCTGCGACAAATATTGCTTACCGCTGGGAGTGGCCCCCATTTTGCGATTGCCGCCAATGGAGATGCCTTAAAAGACCGCGTCCCTGCCAATGACCTTTTGTGACTGCACCGAAGCGTTATCACAAGGGACAGTCCTCCCAGCCTGTTGCGCTGGACGAACGAGCGACTAGTCTCCGTGGGAAACACCCGGCAGGCAACGGCTTGCTGGAGGGCGGCCGCAACTTTCTGCGGGAAAACGCACAGTAAGCTACAGCATGAGTGTAGCAACCCCAAGTTTCCCGCGTCAATCCAACAGTTTGCCTCCACAGTACCAAAATCCGTATTGCAATTGAAAATTCACATGCGGCAGGTCGGAAGCAATGGACTTGCGGACGGTGGGAAATTTGGTGAGGAAATGTGCTGCCGTACCGCTTAGTGGGATGAAGGCATGTCGACGGCTGGGCATGGAACACCTCTATACTGGTTGGAACGTCGCAACTCTCCGCTAACGATATGGACCATCTCTGGACTCCCTGGCGCTATGCCTACGTCACCGCGACGGACGGCGCACCTCGCCCCGGAGTGCCTTTAAGCCTCGCCGCGTGGCCGGGCGACCTGGGCTGCGTCTTCTGCAACCTGATCGCTTCCATTGACCACGCCATCGCCAACGGCATGAGCGCTGACCAAGCGGAGGCTGCCGGGGGCCTGATTCTGCGCGGAAAACACTGCTTTATCTGCCTCAACGCTTATCCTTATACGTCGGGCCACGTGATGGTGATGCCCTATGCGCATCTTGACCGGCTGTCGATTTTGCCGTCTGAGGCCGCCCATGAACTTATGGACCTGGCGCAGCAGACTGAGGTCGCTCTACAAAAGCTCTATAACCCGCACGGGTTCAATTTTGGGATGAACCTGGGCCGCGCGGCGGGCGCTGGAGTGGCTGGGCATCTCCATTTGCACGCGCTGCCGCGTTGGGCTGGCGACACAAATTTCATGACCACGGTGGCGGAGTCGCGGGTGCTGCCGGAGGACCTGGAGATTACCTGGAAGAGGATGCGGGCAGCGTTTGGGGTTAGTTGACCCCGTCGTTCACAGGAATGGATTGACGACGAGAACCTTTCCGAACGTTTGCCCAAACGTTTGATTGTGCTGCAAGTCTTCGGAGAAGAGGATTGTGCACTCCGCACGCAGCGCGGCGCAAACGATCAGGGAGTCATACCAGCTCAATTGGTAACGGCTCCGAAATGCAAGAGCTTCATGGTAGAGAGCCACCGAGGAATGAACGCGCAAGAGCGGAAGGAAGACCCGCTCCAGATAGAGTTGCGCCGTTTCGGTGGACATGGGCGCCACCATGCGCTTTTGTGCATTGAAAAACTCTTGCACCACCTGGAAGCTCACCACGCCCTTTTGAGAGCTGAGGCTATCGCGGATCAATTCTGTGGCTTTGAGTTCCTTGACCGCATCACGCCGGTCGATCGAGTAGATGAAGATGTTTGTATCCAGAAAACATCTATCGTTCATTCAGCTCGTCCCGGGTGAAATGCCGGCCGGCATTCACGTCCTTCAGGCGGTCCATCAGGTCATCGAAGGCCGCAACGTTCCCATTGCTTGAGGTAAATTGCTTCAGCCATTCACGGAAAGCCTCGTTCAGCGTGGTGTGACGCTCGCGAGCGACAAGGCGCGCTTGATCGATGAGTTCTTCTTCCGCACTGAGAGTTATGTTGCGCATACGAGGATAGTGTACACGAAAACAGTGTCGTTTGGCTTCTAAGATTGCGCGGGCTGTCACAAAATGTTGGATGCACTCTGCTCCCGTCAGCATTAAATCGAAGCTCGCCGCATGAAGCTGTTTACCAAAACATAACTTACGGGTTGGCGACAAACCAGGCGCAACCACGCTGCCGACGTGCCG
>JBEKTB010000094.1:0-14377 GCA_049516495.1 Occallatibacter sp. | reverse complement strand
CAGCCGCCCTTGCCCACGGCCCTGTAAAATCAACCTGAAACCCGCCTCATTTCGGCTTGGGAGGCCCTTTGCTTTACTGGCTGCTCTACGAAAAGCTTTTTCCGTTCTTTCATCCGTTTCGCATCTTCCGGTACCTGACTTTCCGCACCGCCTTCGCTTCGGGTACGGCGCTGCTGATCGCGCTGTTCATCGGCCCCTGGGTCATTCAGAAGCTGCGCGAGTTCCAGATCGGCCAGTACATCCGCGAGGAAGGCCCGCAGTCGCATCAGAAGAAGTCGGGCACGCCCACCATGGGCGGGGTGCTCATCGCGATTGCGATTTTGCTGCCCACCGTGCTCTGGTCCGACCCCGCCAATCCCTTCGTCTGGATCACCGTCTTTTCCACCTTCGCGTTCGGCGCCATCGGATTTGCCGACGACTACATCAAGGTAGTCAAGCGCCGCAGCCTCGGCCTCACCGCCCGCGCCAAGCTTCTGTGGCAGGGTCTGGCAGGGCTCCTGGTGGCGATTGCGCTGGTGGTCCTCGAACAGTTCAAGCGCTTCTCCACGACGTTGACAGTGCCGTTCATCAAGAGTTGGCGTCCTGACCTGCTGTGGCACTGGTGGCCCAGCACGGTGCCTCACCTCGGCCTGCTGGCGTTCCTGCCGTTCGTAGTTTTCATCACCCTGGTGCTGGTTTTCTCATCCAACGCCGTCAACCTGACCGACGGACTCGACGGTCTGGCCATCGGCTGCACCATCATCGCCGCGGGCGCGCTGGCCGTGCTCACCTACGTCAGCGGTCACGTCGTCTTTGCCGACTATCTCGAACTGCAGCGCATGCCGCTGGTGGGCGAACTCACCGTCTTTTGCGGCTCCATGGTGGGCGCTTCCATCGGCTTTCTCTGGTACAACGCCCATCCGGCCGAAATCTTCATGGGCGACGTCGGCTCGCTGGCGCTGGGCGGCGCCATCGGCACGGTAGCCGTCATCATCCGCCAGGAACTACTGCTGCCCTTCATCGGCGGCATCTTCATTCTCGAAGCCGTCTCCGTCATCCTCCAGGTGGGCAGCTACAAGCTGCGCAACAAGAAGCGTATCTTCAGGATGGCCCCCCTGCATCATCATTTCGAACAGTTGGGCTGGCATGAGTCCAAGGTCATTGTTCGCTTCTGGATTGGCGCCCTGGTGTTTGCATTGTTTGCACTCACCACTCTGAAACTCCGTTAGACACACTCCGCGCGCCCACCGTTCAGGTGCACAATTGAAAAGGCCGCGGAGGTCATGAGCCTGAGGTTAGACCTATGTTGGAGCTTAAAGGCAAGAAAGTTCTGGTCGTCGGGTTGGGAAAATCCGGTCTGGCGGCAGCGCTGTTTCTGCGCCACCGCGGCGCACAGGTCACGGTCTCCGATGTGCGCAGCGCCGAGGCGCTGGCCAACGACATCCCCGCCCTGCTCGAAGAGGGAATCATGGTGGAGGCCGGCGGCCACGGCCTGCTCACCTTCCGCCGCCAGGATTTGATCGTCGTCAGTCCCGGCGTTCCGCTCGACACACCCGAACTGGCCCAGGTCAAGAGCTTCGGCCTGCAGGTGATCGGCGAACTGGAACTGGCCGCCCGCTTCCTCAAGGGCAAGACCCTGGCCGTCACCGGCTCCAATGGTAAGACCACCACAACGACCCTGCTGGGCGAGATCCTTCAGGAAGCCGGCATTCCCACGCTGGTCGGCGGCAACATCGGCGTCCCGGTTGTTTCTCTCATCGATTCCAGCACCGACGAAACTTGGTCGGTGCTCGAAGTCTCCAGCTTCCAACTCGAAAGCACGGTTGAGTTCCACCCCGCAATCGCCGTCATCCTCAACATCACTCCCGACCACCTGGACCGCCACGGTAGCTTTGAGAATTACGTTCTCGCCAAGGAGCGGATCTTTGCCGTCCAGGACGAGCAGGACTACGTGGTGCTGAACGCCGATAACGAGCCCACCGCCGAGGCCGCTTCCCGCGCCAAATCCCGGGTTTATTGGTTCTCCGTCGAGCATCCCGTGTCTCAGGGCGCGTGGCTGGAGCAGGGGCAGGTTGTGTATCGGCCCGGCGCAGACGCGCCCATCGAGAACGTGATGCCGCTCAGCGGGATTCCCCTCAAGGGCACGCACAATGTTGAAAATGTGATGGCCGCCGTGGTCGCGGCTCGCCTGGCGGGTGTTCCGGCCGGCACAGTGCGCAGCGCCGTCGAGAAGTTCAAGGCAGTGGAGCACCGGCTTGAGTTCGTTGCGACCATCAATGGCATCCAGTTTTACAACGACTCCAAGGCCACCAATGTCGACGCCACGGCCAAGGCTGTTGCGGCCTTCTCCACCGGCATTCACCTCATCCTCGGTGGCAAGGACAAGAACTCCGACTACACCCTGCTCTCCGACCTGCTTCGGGAGCGTGTGCGCGCCATTTACACCATCGGCTCGGCCGCGGCCAAAATCGAATCGCATCTGCGCGGAGTCGTCTCCATTCACTCCTGTGGAACTCTCGACAAGGCCATCGCCGCCGCGGCCGCAGCTGCCCATCCCGGCGAGGTGGTTCTGCTGGCCCCCGCCTGCTCCAGCTTTGACCAGTTCGAAAGCTACGAGCACCGCGGACGCGTCTTCAAGGAAGTTGTCCACGAATTGCGGGGTTGAAAGGGATGGCGAAACGGGTCGGGGTGGATAAGTGGATGTTCTTCATCACCATGCTGCTGATTGTGGCTGGCCTGGTGATGGTCTTCTCCGCCTCGGCTGTCGTGGCCCAGGAGCGTTATCACTCCCCCTACACCTTCGTCGGCAAGCAGTCCCTGTGGGCCCTGGTTGGGGTGCTGGCTCTGCTGGTCCTCACGCAGATCGATATCAACCGCTACAAGTCGCCGCGCTTCATCTATCCCGCCCTCAGCGTCACGACTTTCCTGCTAGTGCTGGTCTTCGTCTTTCCCGGATCGCACAATACGCATCGCTGGATTCGCTTCGGAGATTTCTTCACTTTTCAACCCTCGGAGATCGCCAAGCCAGTGCTGGTTCTCTTCCTGGCGTGGTTTCTCTCCAGCCGTCTTGACCAGATGCGCGACTGGAGGCACACGCTGCTGCCCGCCGTTGTCATGCCGGCCGTGTTTGCCCTGCTGACCGTCGCCCAGCCTGACCTGGGCACCGCGCTGGTGCTGGCCGGGGTAACCGCCATGATGCTGCTGCTGGCCGGCATGGAGTGGAAATATCTGATCGGCGGCTTTGGCGCGACCCTGCCCCTGCTGGCCGCGCTGCTCTTGTGGGTTCCGTGGCGACGCCAGCGCATGCTGGTGTTCCTCAGTCCCGAGTCGGACCCGCAGGGCGCAGGTTTCCACATCAATCAGTCGTTGATCGCCGTCGCTACCGGCGGCCTCACGGGGCGCGGCTACATGGAGGGCGTGCAGAAGCTCTTCTTTCTGCCCGAGGCGCACACCGACTTCATCTTTGCCAACATCGCGGAGGAACTGGGCTTCGTGGGCGCCATTGCCATCGTCCTGCTCTTCGTCGTCTTCGGTATCCGCGGCATGCGCGCCACTTTCCGCTCGCAGGACGGGTTCGCTCGCCTGGTCGCGTTCGGGATCACCGCCACCATCGTCCTGCAGGCATTTTTCAATATCAGCGTGGTGCTCTCCCTGCTGCCCACCAAGGGCATTCCGCTGCCGCTCATCTCCTCCGGCGGAACCTCGCTGGCCTGCACCCTGGCCAGCATCGGTATCCTGCTCAGCATTACCAGGAAGGTGGATTGACGGGTTGATCTCCGCGCCGTTGGACCGCACCTTTTGAAGCCGGCCTTGTAAAATGTCCTCAGGTAGGCATTTTTTCACTAGACCGGCCGCTCCAGTCTTTCCGGGCTTCTCTCCTCGTTTACATTGAAAGGCATCGATTTGGAGGAATTGCGTGTTCTAATCGCCGGTGGCGGAACAGGCGGCCACATCATTCCAGCGCTCGCCGTGGCTCATGAACTGGTTGAGCGCTACTCCGCCGAGGTTCTGTTCGTGGGAACCGCCCGCGGCATGGAGATGCGCCTCGTGCCCGATGCCGGTTTCAACCTCCGCCTCGTCGATGTAGGCCAGCTCAAAAATGTGTCCCTGCTCACCCGCCTGCGTACGCTTTTCAACCTGCCGCGCAGTATTTTTGCCTGCAAGCGGCTGATCCGCGAATTCAGACCAAACGTTGTCTTTGGCGTGGGCGGGTACGCGTCAGGCCCGGCAATGGCGGCGGCGGTGCAACTCAAGATTCCGACGATGGCTTTTGAGCCCAACGCCATGCCGGGATTGGCCAATCGCCTGGTGGGTAAAAGGGTTCAGGCCGCCGCAGTCAATTTCCCCTCGGCCGCCGCCTGGTTCCATAACGCCGAAGTGACCGGCATCCCCGTCCGCCCCGATTTCTTTAAACTTCAGCCTCCCACCGCAGCCGCGCCCCATCTGCTGGTGTTTGGCGGCTCACAGGGCGCGCGCCTCTTCAACACCTGTCTCCCGCAGGTGGTTCCAGCCCTGCTCGAAGCCATTCCGGGACTCACGATTCTCCACCAGAGCGGAGCGCGCCACGCCGAGGTCACCCGTGCGGCCTATGCGGCCAGCGGCGCTGATCCCGAGCGCTGGCAGGTGCTGCCCTTTCTAGACGACATGCCCGCCCGCTTTGCCGATGCCAACCTCGTCATGGCGCGCAGCGGCGCCTCCACGGTGGCCGAACTGGCCGCGGCGGGCAAGCCGGCCCTGCTGGTTCCCTTTGCCGCCGCCGCCGACAACCACCAGAAGCGCAATGCCGAGGAGATGGTGAACGCCGGCGCTGCGGTCATGCTTCAAGAGCCGGATCTGGCCGCGCCGGGAAACCTTCTTGACGCGCTCATCGGCCTGCTGACCGCTCCGGAAAGGCTTGCCGCAATGTCCGCCGCGGCCCGTACCCAGGCCCATCCGGACGCCGCCTGGCGCATCGCCGACCGCCTGGCAAGCCTGGCCCAGACGCAAGCAGCTTCCCGCCTGCAGCAAATCACCAGGACAGAAACTGGAAAACCGCTCTAAAATCCCTCCTGGAGATGCTTATGAGCTCCTTTCAGGATTATTCGCGAATTTCGCCTTTCCTCTGGTTTGACTCGAACGCCGAGGCAGCGGCCGATTTCTATGTGTCCGTCTTCCCCAACTCTCGCAAACTTGGTCAGATGCTCAGCAGCGTCGACACTCCCAGCGTACCTGCGGGTCATGTGTTGACGGTCTCTTTTGAACTGGACGGCCTGAAGTTCACTGCACTCAACGGAGGCCCTGCCCACAAATTCAACGACGCTGTTTCCTTCGTGGTGCGCTGCGGAACGCAAGAGGAGATTGACCAATATTGGTCGAAGCTTACCGAAGGCGGCAGCGAGATTGCCTGCGGATGGCTCAGGGACAAATTTGGGTTGTGCTGGCAAATTGTTCCCGCGCAACTCATGGAACTGATTCGCCATCCCAAGGCCATGGAAGCCATGATGAAGATGACCAAGTTCGACATCGCCGCATTGGAGCGCGCCGCTGAGTAACCGTCCGTGTTCTGGTTCTTCAGCGCGCAATTCCCGGATCGAGAGGCGCTGGGTCTCATTCGCGGAGCGATCCACGCAGAGACAGGCCTCATTCGCCGTATACAAACACTCGCGAAAATGAAGCAGGGCGTGCTCTTGAAGCTGAGCAGGCATGTGCAGGATGCAAAGCCCGCCGCCGGGGGGGAACGTCTCGACGCTCATAATTCACGATTGGCTGTTCGACCCGGCGCATACTTCATGCTTCTCACTGCAAAGCAGCTTGGACCGGTCAAGTCGAGTTGCCCTGCGCGCCCGCTCCCTTGCGCAACTCCCGTTTCAATATCTTTCCCGTGCCGGTCTTGGGCAGGCCCTCGAGGAATTCAATGTACTGCGGGCACTTGTAGCGCGCCAGACACGAGCGGCATAACTCCAGCAACTCGGTTTCGCTCACCACTTGGCCGGGTTTCAACACCACGCACGCTTTGGGAACCTCGCCCCATTTCTCATCAGGCACCGCGATCACGGCGACCTCATAGACGCTTGGATGAGCATTGATCGCTCTCTCCACCTCCAGCGACGAAATGTTTTCTCCACCGCTGATAATGATATCTTTCTCGCGGTCCACGATCAGCAGGTAGCCGTCCTTGTCGATTGTGGCCAGGTCCCCGGTGTGAAACCAGCCGCCACGGAACGCAAGATCCGTCTCCTCGGGCTGGCGCCAGTAACCCGCCATGATGCCGTCGCCGCGTGCCACGACATGACCGGAGGTCTTTCCGCCGCGCGGCACATCGATTCCCTCCGCGTCCACTACGCGAATCTCCGCGCCGGGAATGCCAAACCCCGCCATTGCCTGGCGCGCGTGGCGCTCGCTGCCCGTCGATGGCAGGCCTGTCTTGATGGAAGAAAAGGTCAGTACCGGCGAAGTTTCCGTGAGGCCGTAACCGGAGATGCACGTACATCCAAGCTTCTCTTCCACCTCGCGAACAAGAGTGGGTGAAGAAGCGGCGCCGCCGATCATCACTCTCCGCAGGCTGCTCAAATCGTACTTGACCCGATCGGGAGAGTTGAGCAGCGCGGCCGCCATGGTGGGTACCAAATAACATTCCTGCACGCGCTCACGTTCGACCAGGCGAAACACCTCTGCCGGAATAAACTGATGAATCATGACATGCTTGCCGCCGGCAAGTGTTACCGTGTGCGCGGAGCCCCATCCATTGGCGTGAAACAGCGGGATGGTATGCAGGTTCACCGTGTCCCCAGGCATTCTCAGCGTGATCGCGGTGTTGAGCGCGTGTAGATAGATGTTCCGGTGGGTCAGTATCACGCCCTTGGGGTTGGCCGATGTTCCGCTGGTGTAAAAGAGCTCCGCGGCGGAATTCTCGTCAACCTCCATCACGTCGCGCCGATACACTTCTGCGCCCGCCAGGACGTCCTCGTAGTTCTTATTCGACGTCCAGCCCCCCAGGGGTTGAGCGTCGACCAAAACGAAGAATTTTACGGAAGGCGCCGCCTCGCGAAACGCTTCCACTACCGGGAAGAATTGGCTTTCAAAAAAAAGGACCTTGGCTTCAGCGTCATTGAGTATGTAGGCCAGTTCCCTGGACGCCAGGCGAATATTCAAGGGCAAGAGTACCGCTCCTGCCTCCAGCACCCCATAATAGGCCTCCAGCAGACGGTGGCAGTTCGAACTCAGAAATGCCACGCGGTCACCGGTTTCGATCCCCATCGCGCGCAAACCGCCGCCCAGGCGCCCGGCCCGCAGCGCAAACTGCTCGTAGGTGAACCGCTGATCGTCGCACACGACCGCCATGTTGTGTGGAAACTGTTCCTCAGCGTAGCGCAGGCACCGCAACGGGGTGAGGGGAATGATCATGTTGCCTTGCTCCTGGGGCGCGGGACCAGCACTCTGGAGTCCGCAAATGGATTCGCTGAATTGGGAAGATGTGTGAGGGTTCAACCGGAATTTTCGTTTTCGTCACCGGTTGCACGGAATTGTATCGCCCCTGAGGCAGACTGCGATTCCGGAGGCCCGTTTGTCCCGAAAAATGGCGGAGCTTGCGGAAAAATGGCCGAGTAGAGTTATCGGCCGGCACATAACTTGCGACTTGGCCGCAATGCGAGCGAAGCGAGAAATAACAAGGCTACGGTTGTCTTATGTGTCGCGCCCGCGTTGCAGCAACAGCTTTTTCGAGGAGTGTCTCAAGCACCTTCATGTCCGCATCCGCGAGCTTCTTGATGTACAGGCAGCCTTTGCCGGTGGTGTACTTGCCAAGCTTTTCCAGGAACGCCTCAGCGCCAACAAATCCGATCGTGCCGTACAGAACGATTGCCGCCTTGCGCGGCGAAAAGCCGACGATGGGCATATCGCCCTCGCGCCCGCTCTCGTATGTATAGTGGTAGCTGCCAAAGCCGACGATCGACGGCCCCCACATGCAGGGCTCGTTACCGGTGACCTTTTGCATCAGCCTGGCCAGAGCCCTGGCATCTGCGCGCCGGGCCTCGTCGGGGCACGCATCGAGAAACGCCGCAACGCTGAAGGTTGTTGGTTTGGTTTTATTCTCGGCCATGAATTCACCCCCGGGTCCAACACCGGAATCTTACGGGATAAATTCTATCTCTGGTCCAGTCCCGACTCTATGCTGGATGAATCCTCGGCGGAGCGCCGGTATCGAGCGGCGAAATTGCTTTGGATTCAACCCCATGCGGCGGCGTTTTGCGGCTGGATGGAGGACATTTGCGGGCGTTCTTCGCGCTCTTCCTCTTCCGTTGCCTCCCAACCCGTTGTTCGGAGCCTGACCGTGGACCGGTTCAGGCTTCAGGTCACATGGCGGGCGCGACAGCACCGCTTTCTCGCGAAGACAGGGGCAATATTTGATTTCGCAGGAGTCGAATCTCTTCAGGAAGGGCGGGTGATTTGGCGGGCACACAAAAGGCTCATTTGAGGACCAAATGAGCCTTTTGACGAGTAAGTTCTATCGGGATTTTCCCTTACAGCCGAGGCTGACGCGATTTCGCGATAAGCCGCTGAGAATTACCGGTGTCCGCCGCCGCCATGTCCGCCGCCACCCATGTGACCGCCGCCGCCGAACCCACCACCCACGTGGCCGCCGCCGCTATATCCTCGAGCTGCGCCGCCGCCATACGCCCGGGCTCCGCCGGCTACTCCGCCGCGATACCCGCCGGCATAAGCGCCCCGCCCGGCATAAGCTCCGCGTCCTGCATAAGCCCCGCGACCGCCATAGCCGTATCCGACGCGTCCACCGTAGCCGTAACGGCCGCCATAACCCCAACCGCGGCCCCAGCCCCAGTGATACCACGGCCCGACGCCGATGAACATTCCGCCGTAGAACCAGCTAGGCCCGTAGTAGCCGTAGGGGGCGCAGGCGTACGGGTAATAAGAGTAGTAGCCCCACTCGCAATCCGGGGGCCCGTAAACCATGGGAGCGGGAACGACAGCAGGGCCGACGCCAACCCCCACCGCTACTTGCGCGTTTGCTGTTGCCAGGAACGGCACAGCCAGCAGCATTGCCAACAGAACTAGGCGAACTCTGCGCATGACATCCTCCTCGTGCTGCCCTGTCCCGCTTGCACCGGATCGGGGAACCGGAGGCAACCTCCGTCCTCAGCACCTGCCGGCCTCTGGGTTTCTCTTCCCAACCGGCTTCTGTTCTCTCAAACAGCATTTCCGCGCTTAAGTTGCGGTCGGCGGCCAAGAAAGATTCGCACAGCTAGTTGGCCAGCACCGCCCGGTAGCGCACCTTGTTCTTCTTTACCTTCTCGATGGCTTCATTGGCCTTGGCCATGGCGAAGGCCTCTGTCGTGGCCTTGATACCGTGCCGCGCGGCCACGTCCAGCATCTCCTTGAGCTGGTGGGGGCTGCCAGTCGGGCTGCCGGTGATGGACCGGACCCCGGTGATGAGAGGAAACACGTGCACGGTCACCGGCGATGGCGGAACTCCCACAAAACACAGTGTTCCCGTGGGCCTGAGCGCCTGAACAAATGCGCCCCAATCCTGATCGGCATTGGCAGTGCTCAGGATAAAGTCCTGCGTGCCGGCCGCCTCTTTCAGGGCTTTGGACTCGCGGCTGTTCACAAAGTGGTGCGCTCCCAGCGCACGCGCTTCTTCTTCCTTTGCGGCGGAGGTCGAGAACGCCGTGACCTCGGCGCCGAATGCGTGCGCAAACTGGATGGCCAGGTGTCCGAGCCCGCCGATGCCCACAATCCCCACCCGCGACGAAGGGTTGATGCCGTGCGTGCGCAGCGGGTTATACACCGTGATGCCGGCGCACAGCAGGGGAGCCGTCTGTTCGCTTTGGAGTGCCTCGGGAATCGGAATCACAAAGCGCGCATTGGCTCGCACCCGGTCAGCGTAGCCACCGTGCCGGTGAACGCATGTCCCCTCAGCCGCCGCGCAAAGGTTCTCCATGCCCCGTGTGCACCACTCGCACACGCCGCAGGAGTTCGACTGCCAGCCCAGGCCCACACGCTGGCCCAGTTCCAGGGACTTCACCTCGGCGCCCGCCGCCGAGATCGTACCTACAATCTCATGGCCCGGAATAAAGGGATACTGGCTCATCCCCCAATCGTTCGAAATCAAATGAAGATCGCTGTGACAGACCCCGCAATGGGTAATCTCGATCTCCACCTCATGCGGACCCAACTCCCCTGGGTCGTACTTGAAAGGCAACAGCTCGGCTCCTGCCGCATGCGCTGCAAGTCCTTGAATCTGGCTCATGGTCTGTCTCGAATCCTCGCTGAGGGAGGCACAGGACCGACAAGGCCCTTGACGGCGCCGGCCCGTAAATTGATAAAAAGCAAACTCCCCCAGCCCTAGTTTAAACCGCCGCCCGGTTCTACGCGCAGATTCAGCACCGCAAAACCGCTCAGTACTCCGCCGGCCGACGCCTCGCCGGCCACCTCGGCGGACTCCCCGTTCAAGCTTGCATCCTGCGCGGCGCGCAGCGGTTCCAGGGCATTCGCCAGGGAAAGCGGCAGGCTCGAGAGCGTGCGTCCCGCCATTCCGGCCTGGGTTTCCGGCATCAGCAGGCTGAGGTAGATGCGGTCTGCCCTGTGCTGACGCCGCGCCTGGGCCAAAGCCGTGTCCATGTCCGGTGCATGGGTCTGCATCCGCGGCTGGTCCAGGGTGCGGTCCAGCGTTGCGGCGTCGGAAACCAGCAGCCGCAGGTTCCCGGCTCCCAACCGGCCGGGCAGTTTCACCGCAATGCGCACATTTCTGGCCGCCTGCCGCCATGGCCGCAGCGTCGCCTCCACCAGCACCGTGTCCCCCGCATGAACAACGTCGCTTGAAATCAGCCGCGCCCCCTCCAGTTCCACCTCAACTCGCCGCGGAATGGCCTCCACGTCGAGGTCCACCGCGCGCACCGCTCCCTGGCGGGTTCCATTCGAGTAGAGCCGGGTAAACCGGTCCCCGGCCAGCATGGCTGTCACCAGCGGCGCGCCCATTTGCTCCCCGGCCGGCGCCCACAGGTCCAGGGGCGAGGGAGGATAGCCGTCCAGATCGATGCGGCCCGTCAGGTGGTAGCTGGTTTCCTCGGTGTTGTCGTTGGACTCAAGCAGCGCGTTGTAAAGGGCCACCAGTACCGCCTGCGGCGTAAGCGACGGCAGGTCAAGGACCTCCACATTCAGTTTCCGCTCCTGCGTCTCCCCGTGCACGCGTATATGCACCGGGATCATCCGTGCCCGGGCTCCCAGAACCCCGCGAATGCCGGAGTCCCGGTCTTCATTGAACGCACCGATCGTTGCGCCGGTATTCACAATCTTGAAGGCGTTCAGCGGCGAAGCCAGCGTCACCAGCACGTCGGTCGTGGTCATGGGCAGCGAAACCGGTCCCGCCTCCAGAACCGGGTGCCCGCAGGCCAATAATTGTCGTGGATCGATATAGGTCACCGTGCACGTGGCCGCAATCTCCAGGTCGCCGCGCACCAGTTGCATGCTCACGGCCGCGCCCGGGACCATGCCCGCCAGCGCTTTCGCCGAGGGCTCCGAATCGATCTCCGACGACGCGCCCATTCCCCCGGCCGCAACCATCTCCAGGCCGGTCCCGGCCATTTTCTGCTGCCACAGTCGAATCGCCTCGGGGCGGAATCCGCTCATGACCAGCGGCGTCTCCATGGCCTGAAAATTCATCCCGTTGGCCGCGAAATCGCTTGCTGCTGACGTGTTTGCGGCCGAACTGCCTGCCAGGCCGGCCGACGGGCCTGAAGCCGGGGCCGGGTCGCGCCCTGGCGGAGCCATTGCGATGCCCTCTATCGGCAAGTTCCGAACCTCGAGCATCTGCTCGATGGGCGTAATGCCGGCGATCGGATCCTTGCTGAACTGCCCGATGCGGTAGGAGAGCGACCCCAGCAGCCGGTTGCCGATGTAAACCGGGCTGCCGCTCATGCCAGCCACCACGCCCGTGTACTCGGGTTTGGCGCCATGCAACTGGGCCAGGATCATGTCGTGACCGGGTCCCCGCGCTCCGCGCAGAACTCCGAGAATCTCCACCTCCATCGGTTCCGGCACGCTTCCGGTAAACACTGTCCAGGCCGTACCCCTCAGCCCGCGGTGGACCTCGCTCAACGGGAAAAATCCGCCGCCCGAGGGCGGACCGCCAGCCGCAACCGCTTGGGCCGGCAGGCGGAAGGGGCAAAGCAGCACGGCCCATGCAGCGATAAGCGTCCAAGTCGGCAGAGCCAGCAGAATCCGGGTTTCCTTCAGGCGAGTTTTCACGTCTATAAGAGTACAACCGGTTGCGTGGCGCTGGCTGGCCAGCTTCTAGCTCCTAGCCTCTAGCTCCTGGCACCGCTCCGGCCGGATTCGATTGCCAGGCAGCTTTCGGAGCCCGCTGATTGTTGGTTATCGATGAAGCAAGCTAGAGGCTGGAAGCTAGCAGCTAGAAGCTGTCTTTCATCTCGTCTAATCCCGTATGCTGTTGAGCACAGAGGTCGTCATGTTCACAACGCGTCTGTACGTCTCGGTTTCTCGCCGCCTTTTGTTCGCACTCCTGCTTGTGGTCCTGTCGGCCTTTGCGTTCGCTCAGTGGAGCCGGGCCCAGGCTCCCTCTTCCGCGCCGGCCCCCGCCCAGCAGCCCGACCAGACTGCGCCCGATTCCGGCGGTCCCGGCGGCGACACCGGGGTCATTGCCCTCCCCAAAAAGAAGGAAAATACCGAAGACGTGCCCCCGCCCGCGCCAGCTGCCCCCAAGATCAAGAATCCGGAGGGGATGCCCAACTTCTCCCTGCGCATCGAGGTTCCCGAGGTCACAGTCGATGTAGGCGTGCTTCTCGAGAAAACCCACCAGTTTGTCCCCGGCCTCAAGCCCGGCAACTTCCGCGTCTATGAAGATGGCGTGGTGCAGAAAGTCGCCGGATTCAAGCGCGTCGAGGCTCCCATCACAGCTCTGCTGCTGTGCGAGTTCGCCTCAACCAACTACAACTTCATCTATGACATGCGCAATGCCGCCTGGTCCTTTGCTCAGCAGTTGCGGCCGCAGGACTACGTGGCCATGATGACCTTCGACATGCGCACCCAGATCGTCACCGATTTTACTCAGGACAAGCGCCAGCTCTACGAGGCCATCAACTCCATGCGCATTCCCGGCTTCAGCGAGCGCAACCTTTTTGACGCCCTCTATGAAGCGGAAGACCGGCTGAGCCGCATCGAGGGGCGCAAGTACATCATCCTGATCGCTTCCGGGCGCGACACCTTTTCCAAGCTCACGCTCGACAAGATCCTGCAGAAGGTCAAGGCCACGCCGGACATCACCATCTTCGCCGTCTCCACCGGCGGCGCCATGCGCGCCATTACCGAGGGCCGGGGCGGCATGAACTCGCAGATGCGCGACATGGATTATCTGCAGGCCGACAATGAGATGAAGACCTTTGCGTCCCTTACCGGCGGGATGTGGTTCGCGCCGCGGTTTGTGGGGGAGATGCCCGACATCTTCCAGCAGATCAACCAGAACATCCGCTCGAAATACCAGTTGGTCTACCATCCCACCAACCCCAAGCAGGACGGAACCTATCGCAAATTACGCGTGGAACTGGTGGACGACGAGGGGCAGCCCCTGCGCATTCAGGACGAGAAGCACAAGCCACTCAAATATGACATCATCGCCCGCGACGGCTACCGAGCCAAGCAGCAGGTGGAGTAGAAAAGGGGAGCTGGAAAGCGGCGTCGGGATCGAGAGCGGACGCACAGGCGCAGACGGAAGCCCCAAGGCTGCCGCCTGCGCCTGGCCGAATGCGTGGAAACAGCGGTTTACTTGAACTGGGTGATGATGTCCCAGATGTAGTACCCGATCACGAACAGTGTCGCGACCGCAACGATCCAAATGCAGATCCGCAGGAAAGGCTGCACTTTGTTCACTTTGGCGACGATGGCCGCCTGGGCCGCCTGTTCGTGGCTGAAGGAGTCGTCCAGGAAGATCTGGTCCTCTTCGTCACGGGTCAGCCGGGAGCGATAAAGATAGAGAATAGCCGTGATCAGTACCAGCACTCCCCACACTATCCACATCACCCAAACAAACGTCATACTCCACCTCCGATGAATTTTCTTGTCCCCGAATACCGGCGGCTCCGTGGAAGAAATTCGCGGCCCCGTCGAGCAGAGGAGCTGTACGGCTGAACATAATAGCCCGGAATGGGTGTCCCTGTGGTGATAAAAATCACAGACATTTTTGCCTCAGCCACCTGCCTGCTTTCGTCTTCCATGGGCGACCTGTTTGCAGATAGTCGGCCGGCAGTCGCCGTTTGCCGCTTCTGCGACCTTCCCGGCGCCGGACGCATCCAAACATATACAACGCGAACAGGACTTGAATCCCCGTTCGCTGAGCGGTAGAGTTAAACCTACGGCAAGCATTTCGCAGTTTTGGGAGAATTCATGG
>JBEKTB010000093.1:0-20881 GCA_049516495.1 Occallatibacter sp. | reverse complement strand
AAATCTCAAACTTATTCAGAGACTCCCAAGGGAAGCAGAAAGGCCACTGCGCGGGTGCGCAGTGGCCTTGGCTCGAAGCCGGGTGTTCGCTGCCGGAGTTACTTGGCGGCGACCAGGGGCTTGGTGACGAGGGTTCCGTTGGCATAGGCCTTGGCCATGTCGGCGATGGCGATTGGCTTGTAGTCGCCGGCGTGTCCGGCCTGGCCGAACTGGGTCATGCGCAGGGCAACGACCTTCTGCATGGCCGCGCGAGCCGGCTTCATGTAGTCGCGAGGGTCGAACTTCTCCGGGCTCTCCGCAAACACCTTGCGAATGGCGCCGGTGATGGCCAGGCGATTGTCGGTGTCGACGTTGATCTTGCGCACGCCGTTCTTGATGCCGAGCTGGATTTCCTCAACCGGCACGCCCCAGGTTTCCTTCAGCTTGCCGCCGTACTGGTTGATGATGTCCTGCAGGTCCTTGGGAACGGACGAGCTGCCATGCATGACCAGGTGGGTATTGGGCAGGCGCTTGTGAATGGCGATGAGCAGGTCCATCTTGAGAACCGAGCCGTCCGGCTTCTTGGTGAACTTGTAAGCGCCATGGCTGGTGCCGATGGCGATGGCCAAAGAGTCGACGCCGGTGCGCTCGGCAAACTCGACAGCCTGGTCGGGATCGGTGACGTGATCGAGGCCGGAACCGCCGGCTCCGTGGCCGTCTTCAATGCCGCCCAGAACGCCGATTTCGCCTTCGACCGCGATGCCGCGCTCGTGCGCGTAGTCGACAACCTTGCGGGTGACTTCGACATTCTCTTCGAAGGTGGCCGGGGTTTTACCGTCAGACTTCAGCGAGCCGTCCATCATGACGCTGGTAAAGCCCAGCTTGATGGCGCTCTCGCAGGTCTCGTAGCTGTTGCCGTGATCCAGGTGCATGGCGATCGGAATTTCGGGATAGAGCTCGTTGGCGGCCAGGATCAGGTGATAGAGGTAGTTGTCCTGCGCGAAGGCGCGGGCGCCGCGGCTGGCCTGGATGATGACCGGCGACTGGGTTTCCTTCGCGGCCTCCATGATGGCCTGAATCTGTTCCATGTCGTTGACGTTGAACGCGCCGACGCCGTAACCGCCTTTGGCGGCCTCGTCGAGAAGCTGCCGAGTGGAGACTAGAGACATAAGGAAATTCTCCTTTGGGGTTGGCTCCGGCCGCCTCTGCGCTCAGCCCTTGACGAGCCATAGAACGGCCAATAGGGCGGCAGGAACTGCAATCGTCCTTATGGTAGCACTGCCGCGCAAACGGAAACTGTGCTCATCGGCACAAGAGGGGCGCAGTGCAGTTGTGAGAGTTCACCGGGCGAACGGCAACCGGCGTGTGGAATAATCCCTCCGTGCCTCTTACAGCCTCAGCCCATGCAAGCTGGTTCCTGGTGGCCTGCGCCGCCGGAACGGTCGTGCTGCTCCTGATCCTGATCGCGCGGGTCCGGCTGCATCCGGCGCTGGGCCTGATGATCGCCGGATTCACCCTGGGCGTGGCTTCGGGCATGCCCTTGCAACAGGTTCCGGTCTCCTTCACGGCGGGCGTCGGCAACCTGATGGGACGCATCGCCATCGTGCTGGGGCTGGGCGCCATTCTGGGCCAGCTGCTGGCCTCCTCAGGCGGGGCCGCGGCGCTGGGCAATGCCCTGGTGGACCGGTGCGGGCCAAAGGGGTTGCCCTGGGCGTTCGTGGCCCTGGGTATCCTGGTGGGCCTGCCGGTGTTTTTTGAGGTCGGCCTGGTGCTGCTGATGCCGATTGTGGCCGCCGCCGCACGCCGCGACCACCGGCCGCCGATTCTTGTTGGCCTGCCGCTGCTGGCCGGGCTTTCCATCGTCCATGGCACCCTGCCGCCGCATCCGGCGGCCATGCTGGCAGTGGCCCAGTACCACGCCGACATGGGCCGCACCATCCTGTGGGGACTGGCTGCCGGACTGCCCGCCGCGGCTCTTGCCGGGCCCGTCCTGGGCTGGTTCCTGATCCGCCGCTGGGAACGGCGCACGAGCAAATTGCCGGCTGTCGAAGAGGGGACGGTGCTGTTCGACGCGCCCGCGGAGACGACCCGGCCGGAGGAAACGGCCAGCGGCGATTCCGCAAAGCCAGCGGCTCAAGCTGCGCCGGGCGTCCCCAGCGAGAAGATTCCACCGCCCGCCGGTCCGATTCGCGCCGCCGCGGCCATTCTGCTGCCGGTGGCGCTGATCTTCCTGGGCAGTTGGGGCGACGCGCTGGCTGCTCACGGCTCGACCCTCAACCTGGTTCTGCATTTCGTTGGCAGCCCCGACGTAGCCCTGCTCATCGCCGTGCTGGCTGCGCTGGTCACGCTGGGCAGCCGCATCCAGACCGGCCGCCATCACGGGCGGGAGCTGCTTCGCCAATTGACCACTGAGTCGTTTGCGCCCATCGCCAACGTGCTGGTGATTCTGGCCGCGGCCGGGGGCCTGAGCGGCGTTCTCCGCGATTCCGGAGCTGCGCAGGCTACGGTCGGCCTGGCCCTGGGCGCGCACATGCCGCCGCTGGTGCTGGCCTGGGTTCTGGCCGCCGTGGTACGCGTCTCGATGGGTTCGGCGACGGTGGCCATGGCGGTGGCTTCGGCGATCCTGGCTCCCACGGCCGCCCACCTTGGCGTACGGCCCGAGCTGCTGGTGCTGGCCACCGGCACCGGCTCCCTGCTCCTCTCGCATGTGAACGATTCCGGCTTCTGGCTTGTCCAGTCGTTCTTCAAGCTGGAGTTGAAGGAGACGCTGGCCACCTGGTCGGTGATGGAGACGGTGCTGTCGATTGCGGGACTGGCGACAACACTGATTCTGTCGGCGGTTCTGGGCTGAGGCTCCTGCGGAAAGAAGGCAATTCTGAGGGAGCCTTCTCAAAAAGCGATCCCAGGGGCTAAACAGGCTGCGGAAAAACCCTGAATGAATGGCGAAAAGCCCGAAGAAGGTACCGCAGGGCCTGAAGGCCGCGCTGATTCTACGGCGTTTATGGCACGACTAAAGTCGTGCCCTGACACTTTCAGCAGCCTGGAACGAGTACTTCCATGCCCCGCGGGCTCTCCGATCTTCTGCCGGTCAGAAGCCCCGGCGCATGAGCTGGTAACGCAACTGGATCTGCGCGCCGCCCGGTATCCGCTGCATCCAGAATTCCCAGGCACCGGTCCGATTGATCACCGTGGAAGTCACAAAGGGCTTGTTCTGCCAGGGATTGCCCGCGCATTTTGAGGAACTGTAGCCGGCGCCGGCCTGAAAGTGCGGCCGGACGGCGTACTCGAGCTTGGCGCGATCCACGCTGAAGCCCCACTGGGCTGCCCGGTCAAGCGGCACGGTAGGATACGCGACGGCCTGGGCGGTCAGCCGCGGAGTTAAACGCAGATCGAGCACCGGCCATAGCCACAGGGAACGCTGGTTGTGCGCGGCCGAACCGGCCTCCTGGGCCGCATAGATTTCCTGCGTCCAGGTGATGCGCTCGCCGCGGTAGACTTCCCCGCCCGCGCCGGCAAACCACAGGGCGTCATTCGCATGCCCGCTGTCGTAATAGCCAACATCGGGAAAAATCCACCGGCCGCGCATTTGGGCATACTCGAACATGCGATAGGTGAGCACGTGGGGCGCCTGCAACTGCTCGCCGGTGCGCACGATGTAGATGGAGAGAGGACGCTGCGGGTCGCCAGACTCGGCAAAACTGGCTTGCAAACAGGCAAGTAGAAATAAAAAAGTGAATATACGGCTTCCCATCGACAGCTCTTGCCCCACCCGATCCCGCGTGAAATCCTTATCAATTGTATGTCGGATGCGCGCAAAAAACACGCCGCGCGCGGGATTATCCTGCACTCAGCCCCAGACGCGTGCATGAAGAGTGCTGATTCGGGACAATCCCCGCATACATTCGCCTCGGGAAAGCGGGATCAGAGACAGACAGGGCGGTTCTCTGAAACAGCAGAATTCCGGCGCGGAGCTATAGCCCCAGGACCGCCCGCTGTGCGGCAAAAATCTCCTTCAGGCCCAGTTCGGCCAGATCGACCAGTTCGTTGAGCTGGATGCGGGAGAAGCTGCCTTTCTCGGCTGTGGCCTGGGTCTCGATCAGGCCGCCATCGGCCGTCATCACCACGTTCATGTCCACTTCGGCCTGGGAATCTTCCTCGTAGCAGAGGTCCAGCAGCGGCGTTCCGCCCACAATGCCCACCGACGTCGCGGCCACCAGTTGTTTCAGCGGCGACTGCTTGAGCGTCCCGGCCGTGACGAGCGCGTTCAGGGCCAGGGCCAGGGCGACAGCCGCTCCGGTGATGGCCGCCGTGCGCGTTCCCCCGTCGGCCTGGATCACGTCGCAATCCAGGATCACCGTGCGTTCCCCCAAGGCCTTCATGTCCACGACAGAGCGCAGGCTGCGGCCGATCAGGCGCTGGATCTCGTGCGTACGGCCGCCGATCTTGCCGCGCTCGCTCTCCCGCGGGGTGCGAGTCACGGTGGAGCGGGGCAGCATGGAGTACTCGGCCGTGACCCAGCCGCGTCCGGAGTTGCGCAGCCAGCCGGGAACGCCCTGCTCGACCGTGGCGTTGGTCAGCACGCGGGTGTTGCCGAAGGAAACCAGCACCGAGCCCTCCGCGGTCTGGACAAAGCCGGGCGTCAGGACAAGCGGGCGAAGCTGGACGGGAGTCCGGCCGCCGGGGCGAAAGAAGGAGGAGGATTCGGGGGCATGCATACGAGGAATTGTACGGGAATGGGCTTCAAGGGCGAACGCCGTTCCGGGACGGGCCGCGGGTTCCAGGATGGGAAACAGGGCTTTTCCGAACCCGGAACGGGAATTACCAGACAAGTGATTGCTTAATAAGCTACTTACATGAATGCACGCCGAAGCCGCAGTCCCATTTTGGGACATTTCCGTGCTTTTGGGCCTCCTGCGATTGTACTGAAACTGGACAGTAAACCCTTCCCTTATCAGGAACTTAGCGTTTGTGTCCTAGTTTGGCACGCTACGTGTAATAGGAAAGGGCAGTTCCCGACGCCAGAGGGCAGAAATGGGAAGGCCAATCCGGAACCGGGCTGGAACTTCCCGGGCTCTGGCGAGCCGGAAAGGGAACAAGAAGGCACTCGCGGCAGCCGGACAGGCGCCAGGCGGAACAGGAAAGGACACAGGCGATGCAGCAGATGGGACGGACTCGAGGTTTGAACGGAACCCGGTTGGCGGCGGCGGAACGGAACGAAACAGGGCTGGCAGCGACGGGTGTGATCGAGACAAGGCTGGTGGCCGCGGACCTGGGCCCGGCGGGACTGGCTGTGACCGGGGGAACCGGGGGCGAGCGCAAGCGGGTCGAGGCGGTGGTCGAAACCCTGGCCACTTTGCGCGGCGAGGGCGAAAGCCTGGCCGAAGTTGCGCATGACGCCCGCAACATGGTCACGGCGCTGGGGCTCTACTGCGATCTTCTGGATGAGGACGGCGTGCTCGGCGCTCCCTTTGCGCACTACGCCAGCGAGCTGCGGCTGGTGGCCGCGGCCAGCCGCCGGCTGGTGGAAAAGCTGCTGGCTCTCGACGCCCGCCAGGCGAACGGATCCGGGCGCACCGGGATTGTCCATGTCTCCGGGATCGCCAGCCCGACCCCGGCAGCCAACGTCTTCGGGCCGCGCAGCGGCGATGCGGTCTGGACAGATGCCGCGTTCCCGGCAGCCATCCGGCAGGCGCGCAACCGCCGCTGGGATCCGTTGCCCGCCGTGCCGATCGACAACCTGGCCGGCGAATTGCTCGCCAACCGCAATCTTCTGGCAGCCCTGGCCGGACCCTCGATTGCACTCACGGTGGACATTCAGGGCGGTTCCCAGGCGGTGCGGCTCACGGGCGAGGACCTGACCCGGATCCTGGTCAATTTGGTCAAGAACGCCGCCGAGGCCATGCCCGAGGGTGGCCGCATCCAACTCGGTCTGGGCGAGCGCCCGGCCACGCTGGCAACCGCCCCGGGATTGGTGCTCACGGTCGAAGACAATGGGCCGGGCATCCCCCTGAGCGCACTGGACGAGGTTTTTACGGCCGGCTACACCACCCGCTCGGACGGCGCGTCCAGCCCAGCCTCTTCTGAGGACGGCGCATCCAGCCAGGCCGCCTCCTCGAAGGGCTCGTCCGGCAACAGCGGCTGGCCCACCGGTCACCGCGGGCTCGGGCTGTCCATCACCCGCTCCATCATCGAAGCCGCAGGCGGCAGCATTCATGCCGCCAACCGGGCCCGGGGCGGAGCCCGTTTTGAGATCCTGCTGCCCGCCTGCTCCTGCTGAGGAAGAAACCATTTCACCCAATTGCGCGTGAGGCGAATACAATGCTCGAAACAGTTCTGAACACGAGAGTCATGGAGTTTATCCCCCAAACCGTGGAACCGCCGGTGCGCCTGCACCTGCTGGTGGTGGACGCCGACCCGGCGGTTCGCTCGGCCTGCGCGGAGATCGCCGCCAGTTTGGGCTATGCGGTGGAGAGCACGGGCGACCTGAGCCAGGCGCGGACCCTGCTGCGCGGACGGGCGGCCGACATCCTGCTGGTCAACCTGGCCCGGGGCAGCAACGAGGGCCTGGAACTGGTCTCCGAGGTCAAGCTGCTTTACCCCCAGACCGCCGTGATCGCCATGACCGCCTCGGGCTCGGTGAACGCAGCCGTCGAGGCCATGCGCTGCGGGGCCTCCGACTACCTGACCAAGCCCTTCGCCATGGACGAGCTGTCGACGGTGCTGGACCGCGCTTCGGCCAGCCTGGTAACCGACTCGGCCACCCGCCAGTTGCGCGAGCGGTTGCGGCTTTCGCAGGGGCTGGGCGCGATGATCGGCCGCTCCGGGGAGATGGAAAAGCTCTACCGCATTTTGTCCAAAGTGGCGCAGAGCTCCCACCCCGTCCTGGTGCTGGGCGAAAGCGGCACCGGCAAGGAACTGGTGGCGAGGACCATCCACGCCTACGGGCCCAACTCGCAGAAACCGTTTCTGCCGGTCGACTGCGGCTCGCTGGTGCCCACCCTGATTGAGAGCGAGCTGTTCGGCTACGTCAAGGGCGCATTCACGGGAGCCAACCGCAGCAAAGATGGATTATTGGTGTCGGCCGAGGGAGGCACGGTTTTTCTGGACGAGATTGGCGAACTCTCCCTCGACCTGCAGGCCAAGCTGCTGCGCGCATTGCAGGAGAAAGAGGTTCGCCCGGTGGGAGCAACCCATCGCGTGCCCATCAAGGCCCGCATTGTGGCCGCCACCAACCGGGATCTCGCGGTGATGGTGGAAAATGGCGCCTTCCGCAAGGACCTCTTCTACCGGCTCAATGTGGTCAACCTGCGCCTGCCGCCGCTGCGCGACCGCCGCGAGGACATTCCGCTTCTGGCGGCGCACTTCCTGGATCGCCTGAGCCGCGAGCACGGCGTCAAGTTCACGCTCAGCGACGAGGCCCTGCGCACCATGATGCGGCACGACTGGCCGGGTAACGTCAGGGAGCTGGAAAACTCGGTGGAACGGGCCTGCGCCCTTTCTTCCGGGCCGATTCTCCATCTGGGCGACCTGCCCACGCAGCTCCAGCAGCAGGGCCTGGAGGCCAGGCGCGCGGCGGCTTCGGCGGGCGAGCCGGCGGCCGAAGGCGCCGCACCGCAGTTGATGACCTTGGCGGACATGGAACGCCAGGCCATCCTGGGAGCCATTCGCGCCCTCAACGGCGACAAGCTGCAGGCGGCCAAGCTTCTGGGCATCGGCAAGACCACCCTTTACCGCAAGTTGAAGGAATACGGCATCGCCGACCCGCTCAGGGAAGAGTAGCCGGGACGGAAGCCGGGACCCGAGCGCTTCCACAATCGAGCGGCTTCACATTTGCAAACACCCAAAAACGATCCGCGTCCGGGACATCGTCCTCGAGGAAAGGTCCCCTCGCACGATGCCCGGAAGGGCACCTGAATTGTGGATCCGGAACCGGGCTCGCCTGCGGGCGTCTGCCCAAGAAATCTGCAAGTTCAAAGCGGGAGCGCCGCTTCGGACTTCGAACCGCCCCGGTCCTACGCTGGCCGGATGAGCAAACGAGGAGCTGGGATGAGCATTCTGATCGTGACCGGAATCGAAGGCGCCCGCAACTGCGCCGCCGTAGTGGCAGCGCAACTGGGCATGGAGGTCGAGGTGGCCGAGGGTCGCAAAACCGCGCTGGCCGCGCTGCGCCGCCGGGAGTTTGCCGCCGTGGTGGTGGACGAAACCATGGCCGAATGCGACCCGGCAGCCGCCGAAGCCATATGGGAGAAGGCCGGCCTGGCCATTCCCCTGCAAGTCAACTTCGCCCTCTCCGGCGCGGCCCGGCTCATTCGCGAGATTCGCGCCGCCCTGCACCGCCGCGACCGGGAGCAGATGCTGGCGCGCAGGGCCGCTGCCGCAGCCATCGAAAGCGAGCTCAAATCGACTGTCGCCGGCCTGCTGCTTCACTCGCAACTGGCTCTCTCGGGCAGCGAAGTGCCCCCGCTGGTGGCCGACAAGCTGCGCATGGTCGCCGATCTGGCCGGCAGCCTCCGCCAACAGTTGAGCGCGCCGCTCCAGGGCCGGGACACCGCCGCCTGAGCACCTGCCACCTGCGGTGGGGCCAATTGCCTTCGGCTGCGACCGCGCCAATAAAAAGGCGCGGGGCTCAACGAGTTTCCGTACATCGGCGGGTAGAGAGGGTTTTTGGGTTGCACGCGCATCGCCGGGGCCAACTGCCTTCAGCATCTCCCGCGCCACCTGCGGTGGGGCCAACTGCCTTCGGCTGCGACCGCGCCAATAAAAAGGCGCGAGGCTCAACGAGTTTCCGTACATCGGCGGGTAGAGAGGGTTTTTGGGTTGCACGCGCATCGCCGGGGCCAACTGCCTTCGGCTGCGACCGCGCCAATAAAAAGGCGCGGGTTCAACGAGTTCCCGCAGACCAGCGGGCAAAGAAGATTTTGCGTTGCACGCGCATCGCCGGGGCGACCATTGCCCCGGCGTTACTTTTTGGCTGGGGCGTTACTCTCCACCTCGATGGCGGTATTCAGCCCTTCATCTCTCCCCGGCAACGCCCTGCTTGCCCCTCCCGCTGGACTGCTCCGGCAGGACCCTGCGCCCCATGGAATAAACTGGCCCCAGCATGAAAGACTCTGCCGTTCTGCTTATCGACTGCCCCGACCGAAAGGGCCTGGTGGCCCGCGTCTCTTCGCTGCTTTACCAGCACGGCGCCAACATCCTGCACGCCGACCAGCACCAGGACCACGACCTGGGCCTGTTCTTCATGCGGGTGGAGTGGGCGCTGAACGGCGCGGCCGGCACCGCTTCCAGCGTCCCGGAAAGCCTTGCGCACGGCGCAGATGACAGCCATGAACCCTTCGACCTGGAGGCCTTCCGGGCGGAGTTTGCGCCGCTGGCCGCAGAGCTGAACATGCGCTGGAAGCTGACTTCCGGCCGGCAACTGCCCAGGGTGGCCCTGTTCTGCTCCCAGTACCTGCACTGCATGGCCGATCTGCTGCACCGCTGGCGGACGGGCGAGCTGGTATGCGAGATTCCCGTAATTGTCTCCAACCACACCGCCGTCGAAAATCTTGCCGGCTTTTACGGCGTCCCCTTCGAACATATTCCGGTGACCGCGACGACGCGCGCCCACGCCGAGGCCCGGCAGCTCGAAGTGCTCGAATCCAAAGGGATTGAGCTGGTGGTGCTGGCGCGCTACATGCAGATTCTTTCACCCGGCTTCGTGACCCGCTTCCCCAGGTCGATCATCAACGTGCATCACTCGTTTCTGCCCGCGTTTACCGGGGCCAAGCCCTATCATGCGGCCCATGAGCGGGGGGTGAAGCTGATCGGGGCCACCAGCCACTATGTCACGGAAATCCTCGACGACGGCCCCATCATCGAACAGGACGTGGCCCGCATCTCCCACCGCGACCAGGTGGAAGACCTGGTGGCGCGGGGCCGCGACCTGGAGCGCGTGGTTTTGTCGCGCGCCGTGCGCTGGCACCTGGACCGCCGCATTCTCTGCTACGGGAACAAAACGGTGGTGTTCGACTGAAGCAGGGATCAGGGGTCAGGGGTCAGGAACCCGGCTCGAACGTTCGGCACGGCTAACCCCAATCAAAACAACATGACGATTTTCATTGCTGCAACGCAGATCATCGCGAACAGAAGGCCAGGAAGGTCCGCTGAGCGGTGTGACAAGGTGAAGGAAAACGGGCGCAACTCAAGCCGACCACCTGGCGGTGGTCTTCAGTTCACGCCCGATATTCCGCGCCTCTAGGCTGCGTTGTGGGCGGCGTCCCGCAAACGGATAACCGCATCCGCCTGGGGACCTTTCTGGCCTTGGACGATGTCGAACTCCACGTCATCGCCCTCCTTCAGCGTCTTGTATCCGTCCAACTGGATTGCGGAGTAATGGACGAATACATCCGGCCCGTCTTCGCGACCGATGAATCCGTAGCCCTTGGCGTTGTTAAACCACTTGACCTTACCTTTGTGCTGAGCCACAGGCTCCTACTTTCTTGCGCCGTGCATGGGGAGTGCGGCGTGCAAATGAACTGGGGGGAATGCACGCCGGTATAAGTTATGACGTCAGAAAACGACGAAAGGTTGATTGGATCTTTTCAGATAAATTTCACGAATTGAGACGGAGCCGGCGGGGATCGCCGGCTCCGGATGGAACTTGTTGATTCGATGGGATCGAAGGCGCGCGGGCCGTTACTTGCGGTGTTTCCCGGCTATCTGGCGGGCGTAGAGAAGCACGCTGGTGAGCGTCTTGCCGTCGAGAATGGCGCCCTTGCTGATCATCTTGAGCACCTCGGAAAGCTTGACCAGGCGCAGTTCGATCTCCTCGTCGTCTTCCGGATGGGCATCGCCCGCCACCAGGCCTTCGGCGACGAAGACCTTCATCGATTCGCCGAGGAAACCGGGGCTGGCGTAGTACTCAACCAGCGGCTTCCACTTCTTTGCGCGGTAGCCGGTCTCCTCCTCCAACTCGCGCTGGGCGCCGGTGAGCGGGTCTTCTCCTTCATCGAGCTTGCCCGCAGGCAGTTCCCAGAGGAATTGATTGGCGGCATGACGGTATTGGCGCTCCATCACGATCCAGGGGTCGCGCTTGTTCTTGGTGTTGTCCAGTGCCAGGATGACCACGCTGCCATTGTGGCGGATGACATCGCGCGTGCCCTCCTTGCCGCCCGGCTCGATCACCCGGTCGCGCAGGATGCGGAACAGCGAGCCCTCGAAAACGGTCTCAGAAGCGAGCACCTGCGCCTTCTCTTCAACCTCGGGCTTCAGCACCTTGGGAGCTTTCTTTGCCTTGGGCTTGAGAGCCTTTGCCGCCTTGGGGCCGGCGACCTTCTTGCTCTTGGGTTTGGGAGTCTCAGCTTTTTTTGGCTTGGCGGCCTTGGCTAATTTCGGTTTGGCGGCTTTCACGGCTTTCTTTTTCTGGGGCATTTCCTGGTTCTCTCCTCTAAAGCACAATCAGAAGAAGTATACGCACAGCGGCGGATTGCGCCGGGCAGGAAAGCAGTGTTGTGCATCGATTCGGCCCGGCGTGGCATCCTTAACACAGCCGCATTCCATTTCTTTGAAGGGCGTGCAATTGAACGCCCGCCGGGCTGCGAGATCGACCCAGCGAAACCAGAGTCGCCGTCCCCTTCAGGCAACTGCGCCGCGTGGCTTCTTCCTCAAGGAGGAAGCCACCTTCGCCAAGGGCATCGTTGCTCTGGTTTCGCTCGAAGAGAATGAGTTGTTGACCACAGACTGTCATCCCATTACCGTAGCGCCGGGACTGCACCGGCTGTTTCTGGACTACTGCGCCGGCGATGCCGCGGCGCGTCCGTTTTATCCTTCGCTGCCTTCCGATTCAGTACGGATGGCGCGGCCGCCGGTCCCGACGCATTGGCCTGAACTGGTTCGGCTGCTGAGCGAGCAGAACCCGGCGCCTTCACCGGCGGCCGCTGCGGCGCTGCATTCTTTGAGCGAGGGAGCGGGAACCGTGGTGACCGGGCAGCAGGTAGGGCTGTTCGGCGGACCGCTGTTCACTCCTTTCAAAGCAGCCACGGCGCTCGAGCGCGCGCGACAGGCCACGGCGGCCGGCCAGCCCCATGCGGCCATCTTCTGGCTGGCCAGTGAAGACCACGATTTTGCCGAGATCAACCACGTGGTGTTTCCTGCGCGCCGCGAGCTGCGCAGACTGGAATACTCGGCAATGCCCGAGTCGGCCAGGCCGGTGGGCGGCGTGGTTCTGGACGGGTCGATTCTTCCCCTGGTCGATCAGGCGTGGGAGTTGCTCGGGTCTTCGGACGCAATGGAGGCTCTGGCCGCCGCCTACCAGCCGGGCCGCACCTTCGCCCAGGCTTTCAGGGATTTCTACGCCAAGGTTTTCGCGGCACAGGGGCTGCTGGTGCTGGACGCCGGCGGGCGGGAGTTCCATCGCATGGGTGCGCCGGTGCTGCAGGCCGCGATTGAACGCGCCGACGATTTGCACGCGGCGCTGCTTGAGCGCGACCGCGCCTTGGTGGCGGCTGGCTATCACGCCCAGGTGGCCGTCGTTCCGCAGTCGAGTTTGCTGTTTTTGCTGGACGAGCGCACAGGCGCACGGCTGGCTTTGAAGCGGACAACGCCCACGGCCAGCGAGCCCGATGGGCTGTGGACGGCAGGGCGGCAGAATTTTTCGACCGCCGACCTGGTGGGCATTCTGGCGGACGAGCCGGAGCGTATTTCGCCTTCCGCATTGCTGCGGCCGGTCTTTCAGGATTTTCTGTTGTCCACTTCGGAGATTGTCGGCGGCCCGGCGGAGGTGGCCTACTTTGCCCAATCCGCCGTGCTCTACGAGCGAATTCTGGGGCGGGTGACGCCGGCGCTGCCGCGCTTTTCCGCCACGCTGGTCGAACCGGCGGTGGGAGAACTGCTGCACCGGCACGAGCTGACCGTGGAACGGGTGTTCGGCGAGACGCCGGCGTCGCTGGCGCAGTTGCTAGCCGCCCGGGCAATGCCTGTTGAGGGCAAGCGGAAGCTGGCCTCCGCGGGCACGGCGCTCGATGCCGAACTGACGACGCTGGTGGACTGGATGGGCACGCTGGACGCGGGGCTGGGCCGGTCAGCCGAGACCGCGGCCAGCAAGATGCGCTACCAGATGAATCGCCTGCGCAGGCTGGCAGCCAACTTCCAACTGGCCCGCGAAGCCTCGCTGGGACGCCATGCCGAGGCCATCTGCCAGGCGCTCTATCCAGGCGGCACGCTGCAGGAGCGGGTATACGGAGCGGCTTATTTCTTTGCCCGCTATGGGTTTGGGCTGGCTGAGGAGATTACCATGCAGGCGACGAATACCTGCCCCGGGCATACGGTGCTGTGGTTGTAGCGATAAGAGCGATCTCGATTTAGTTGTTCACGGTCGAGATGGATCTTTGTACTCTCCCACCCTTGAATCAAAGTGCGATTCAAGGATGGGGCACCCAGCGTCCTGTTAGCACGTGAGCCGAAAAGCGCCCTAGTAGAGCAGAAATTTGGCGCGGCGCGCTTTGAACTGCTCGATGCCGTCGCGCCATTGTTCGGCGATGCGGCGCGGATCCTCACCCGCAGCCAGCGCGTCGAAGCTCGGCTTGTTGACCATCAGGGCATCCAACTTGTCGATCTTGTATTGGCCGGGATAAAGCTTCTGGACAGCGGAAGCAATCTCGATTCCCAACTCCGGCGCATCCACGGCGTTGCGATCGGTGACGACGATGTTCACGCCGCCGCATTTTTCTTGGGCGTAAGTTGAGCTTGCTGGCGTGAAGTTGACCGGAACAAAGCGCACGCCGGCGATCTCGCGGGCGTTCAGGAAGCGGGCCAGATCCGGGGCATCAATCCAGGGCGCGCCGAGCACTTCGAAGGGCGTGTCCGTTCCCCGGCCAACCGAGATGTTGGTGCCTTCGATCATCCCGACGCCCGGATAGAGCGCCGCCTCAGTCAGGCTGCGCATGTTCGGTGAGGGATTGATCCAAAGCCCGCCCGTCGAGTCGAACCAGTCGCCGCGCATCCAGCCCTGCATGGGAACGACCGTGAGCTTCGCGCCGAGGTTGCGGTCCGCATTGAAGAGCGCGGCCAGTTCTCCGATGGTCATGCCGTGGCGTACGGGAGTTTGCTCATAGGCGACAAAGGATTCGCGGCCCGAATCGGCGACCGGGCCTTCGACATACACTCCGTTGATGGGATTGGGGCGGTCGAGCACGACGATCGGCTTGCCGGCCTGGGCGGCGGCTTCAAGAAAGTAGCCCAGGGTGCTCTCGTAGGTGTAGAAGCGGACGCCCATGTCCTGAATATCAAAGACGAGTACATCGAGGCTGGCGATGACCGCGGCCGGTGGATGGCGCTGGGCATCGGTGGCGCCGTAGACGCTGTAAATCGGGGCTCCAGTCGCGGCGTCCTGAGAGTTGCCGATGACGGTCGTATCGAGTTGGCCGGCGATGCCGTGTTCGGGACTGAAGATCGCCGCCAGTTGAACGCCCTGCGCATGGGCCAGCACGTCGGCTGTCCGCTGGCCGAGCGAATCGATGCCGGTCTGATTGGTAACCAGGCCAACTTTGACGGAATGCGCGGAATCGGCATGGAGTTCGCGGAAGCCGTGAGCCTCAAGCACATCGATCCCTGTCTTGACTTCGCCGTTGCGCGCACTGAGGCGATGCGCGGCCATCAGCGACTCGTTGTAGCCGGTGATGCGGGCCAGACGCAATTTGTCCTGCTCGGCGACGGTGAGGTCGAGCCCCTCGACCACGGCGGTGGCGACCCGGGAACGCAGGGAGACGACGGAATGGCCGCCGCGTGGATGCACGGCGTTGGTAAGAAGAATGATGTACGAGTCGGTGACCGGGTCGATCCACAGCGAGGTGCCGGTAAAGCCGGTGTGGCCGAAGGAGCCGACGGGCAGCAGTTCGCCGCGGTTGGAGGAAAAAGGCGAGTCGATGTCCCAGCCGAGCCCGCGCAGGCTGGCTGCGTTGGCCGGCTGCTGCGGAGTGGACATCTTCTCGACCGCGGGCCGGCTGAGCACCGTGAAACCGCTGAGGAAATCTTCTGCGAAGCGGGCCATGTCGTCACCGGTCGAGAACAGCCCGGCGTGTCCGGCGACGCCTCCCATGCGCCGCGCTGTGGGATCGTGCACGGTGCCGCGCAGCATTTTGCCCTGCTCGTCGTATTGCGTGGGGGCGATGCGTGCGGACCACTCGGCGGGCGGCAGAAAGCGGGTGTCTTTCATGCCCAGAGGAGCGAAGACGTTGGCGGCGGCATAGTCGTTCAGGCTGACGCCTGTGATCTTTTCGACCAGGAAGCCGAGGACCTCGAAATTGATGTCGCTGTAGACGAAGCGCGCGCCGGGCGGATTGTCGAGCTTGGCTTCCATGGCCATTTTGAAGGCCGTGTCGCGGCCCTGCCATGGCGCTTTCAAATCGAGATCGGGCGGCAGGCCGGAGTAGTGCGTCAGCAGTTCGCGGACGGTGATGTCTCCCTTGCCGTTCTGCGCGAAATCGGGCAGGTAGGCGGCGATGGGATCATTCAGCCGGATGCGGCCCTGCTCGACCAGTTTCATGACGGAAGTCGCGGTCGCCAGGCACTTGGTCAGCGAGGCCAGGTCGAAGACGGTATCCAGGGTCATGGGCTCACGCTCGGGCTCAAGCGAGCGGAAGCCGAACGCCTTGCGATAGACGACCCTGCCGTTGTGGCCAATGAGCACGACGGCGCCGGGGATGTTGCCGTCCGCGACCGCTTTCTGGAGGATGGGAGCAAGCAGCGCGTCGAGTTTCGCGCTTTCGGTTGCGACGGGGGCCTGCGGGCGGGATTCCTGGGCGTTGGCCTCAAGAACCGGTTGGAAAGCAAGGATAACTGCGGCAGCCAAGAACAACTGCAAGTTAGAGCGAGTTAGTGTCATGATTCTCCGCCTGCATTTCTTAAGTCATTGAGTCAGGGAAACTCTGCACGAGCCTGTTTTGGGAATCTGTGCACAAGGCTGCTTTGTAACAGGGCACGACTTCAGTCGTGCCGCAAGCCGAATAGAATCAACCGGGCTTCAGCCCCTGCAAAACTGGACCTATCGCAGTTGAACTGGTGCCGAGGCTCCCAGGACTCTGACCGCGTGATTTCGTAGTTTGAGTTCGTGGTATCCCAGGTCTCAGAAGCGAGACCTGGGGCACCCGCAGTTGGTACAAGAACAAGCGGTCAGAGACCTAGCCATGCAATCCACTTAACCAGCGTGCGTCTTTTGTTGATTAGGATCGTTTCGCGGCATCCACCAACTGGCGCAGTAACCGGCGACAAAGGTGGCCGTACTTCCGAAGACGACGTACCAGGTGAAGGCTACACCGGTGAAAAGCCACAGGTAAATGTTCAGGGTGAATCCGAGCAGCATGCCGGCCATGGCGCCGCGCTCGGAGGCTCTGCGTGTCAGGACGCCGAGCAGAAAGACCCCGAGCAGCGACCCATAGGCCACCGAAGCGATGGACAGTCCCATCTCCAGCACCTTGCCACCATGGCGCGCCACGAGCGCCAGGCCGAATAGCAACACACCCCAGCCGATGGTGGCCATGCGCGAAAGCCGCACGCGCTGCTCCTCCGAGGAGCCGGGCGCGAAGCGGGCATAGAAATCGACAATCGTAGTGGAGGAGAGCGAGTTCAAGGCCGCGCTCAGGTTTGACATGGCCGCCGCCAGGATGGCCGAGATGAGCAGGCCGCTGACGCCGTGGGGCAACCGCGTGACAACAAAGGTGGGAAAGATGGTGTCCGAGCGGCTGAAAGCGACGGCGGGCGGGAAGAGCTTGTAAAAGACGAACAGCATTGCGCCGATGAGCAGAAACAGCGAGAACTGAAACAGGACCGCGACGCCGCTGGCAAGCAGGGCGATTTGGGACTGGCGCTGGCTGCGCGCCGAGAGCAGCCGCTGCACGATCAGTTGATCGGTGCCGTGGCTGGCCGTGGTGAGGAAAGCGCCGCCGAGGACGCCCGCCCACAGGGTGTAGGTCGCGGTGAGGTTCCAGGAGAAATCGAGGACGCGAAACTTGTCCGCGTGGCCGGCGATGGTGGAGACGGACTGCCAACCGCCGGGGATCAGATGCAGGAGGGTGAAAAGGCCGGCAAGGGTTCCGACAAGGTAGATGGCCAGTTGAATGACGTCGGTCCAGATGACGGCGGCCATGCCTCCTTCAAAGGTGTACACGAGGGTCAGGACGGTGACGATGGCGATGGAGGAGACGTCGCGGCCGGCGTCGCTGAGGCCGGAGAGCGCACCGGCCAACGCGACCTTGACCACGATGGCCACGGCGAAGACGCGCACTCCCTCGGCAGCCGCACGGGTGACCAGAAACAGGCCCGCCGTGAGAGAGCGGAGCCGCTGGCCGAAGCGGCGCTCGATGAGCTGGTAGGCGGTGACCAGCTCGCCGCGGAAGTATTGGGGAATGAGGAGAAAGCTGACAATGACCCGGCCAACGAGGTAGCCGGCGACCAGTTGCAGGAAGCGGAAATCCTTGTCGTAGGCGAGCGCGGGAACCCCGATGATGGTGAGCGTGCTGGTTTCCGCCGCCACAATGGACAGGGCGATGGCCCACCAGGGAATGGTGTTGCCGGCCAGGAAGTAGTCCCTGAGAGTGCGCTGCTTGCGGCGAAAGCGCAGGCCGAAGAGGGTGACGCCCACGAGATAGGCGACGATCACGGCCAGGTCCAGCGCATTCAAACCAGTCATCCGTTCCCTTCCCGCGTGGATTCTGTGCGGCTACGACAATTGTGGATGTTCCGCCCCGGCGCCCGGCTTAACCATTGGTATGAACAGCTTACAACGGTGGTGGCAAACGCCGCGGAGGATCGCACCGGCGCGGTTTCGATCGGGGCGGAGAACGGCGAGGGCGCTGGTTCCGGCGATGAAGAAGTCCGTGGTTTGTGTGCTGAATCACACTTCTCGGCGGGGTGCGGGGGTGTAAACTGCCATTCGTTGTTTCAAAATCGCCTATGCCTGTTGAATCACTTATGTCCCTAGAAGAAGACCTTTGCACCCTGAGCTACACGCGCGGTCCCAACCGCCCGCTCCTCGATTTGACGATTGGCGGACTGCTCGACCGCACGGCCAGCCGCTTCCCCGAGCGCCTCGCCGTCGCTTCCTGTCACCAGTCGAAACGGCTCACGTGGGCCGAACTGAGCGCCGAGGCCGACCGCGTGGCGCGGGGGCTCTGGTCGCTGGGCATTCGGCGCGGCGACCGCGTGGGCCTGTGGTCCACCAACTGCATCGAGTGGATCGTGATGCACATGGGTTGCGCGCGGGCTGGAGCGGCGCTGGTGAACGTGAACCCCGCCTACCGCTCGCACGAGCTGCAGTACACGCTGAAGAAGTCGCAAATGAAGGCGCTGTTCCTGTGGCATAAGGACAAACGGGCCGACTACGAGGAGATTCTGGGCCGGGCGCGGCACGGGCTGTCGCTGGAGCTCGAACACACGATTTACTTCGATTCGCCGGAGTGGCCGGCGCTGCTGGACGCCGACGGCCAACTTCCGGACCATGTGGCCGTGGACGACGTGGCCAATATTCAGTACACCAGCGGGACGACGGGACTGCCCAAGGGCGTGATGCTGACGCACCACAACATTGTGAACAACGGGCAGTTCCTGGCCCAGGGCTTCCACTACACCGAGCAGGATCGCATTGTTGTGCCGGTTCCGTTGTTCCACTGCTACGGCTGCGTCATCGGCACCATGACGGCCGTGAATACCGGCGCTGCGATCCTTCTGCCCAACTGGACCTTCGATCCAAGGGCCACGCTCAAGGCGGTTCACGACGAACGGGCGACCTCGGTTTACGGGGTTCCGGCCATGTACGTGGCGGAGATGGCGCTGCCGGAGTTTGCGAGCTACGACCTGACCAGCCTGAGGACGGGCATGATGAGCGGCGCGCCCTGCCCGGTGGAGCTGATGAAGCGGGTTCTGAACGAGATGCACTGCGGCGAACTGGTCATCGCCTATGGGCAGACCGAGACCTCGCCGGTGGTGACCATGAGCGATGCCGCCGACACTATTGAGATCCGGGTCAACACCGTGGGCCGGGCCATGCCGCAGACGGAGATCCAGATTGCTTCAACCGTGACCGGCGAGACCCTGCCGGTGGGCGAGCAGGGCGAGGTTTGCGCCCGCGGCTACGCGGTGATGAAGGGATACGACGGCGACCCTGAAGGCACGGCGATGGTGATCCACGCCGACGGCTGGCTGCATACCGGCGACCTGGGAATCATGCACGAGGACGGCTGCATTCACCTGACGGGACGTTCCCGCGACGTGATTATTCGCGGGGGGGAAAATATCTATCCCCGCGAGGTGGAGGAATTTCTTTACACCCACCCCAAGGTGGACGAGGCGCAGGTGGTGGGCATTCCCAACGCACGGCTGGGCGAGATTGTGGCGGCCTGGGTACGGCTGGCGCCGGGCCAGGAGGCTACCGAAGAAGAGATTCGCAGCTTCTGCCAGGGACAGATCGCCTACTACAAGATTCCCGAGCATGTGCGCTTCGTGGACGACTTCCCGGCCACGCTCTCGGGCAAGATCCAGAAGTACAAGATTCGCGAGTTCGAGATTGAGGCGCGGGGGCTGCAAAAAGAAGCGAACGCGGCGACGGCCTGATCCGTTGGGCCTTCCAGATTACGATCGAGATGAGTGCTTTTTGTTCCCACCCTTGAATCAAAAAGCGATTCAAGGATGGGGCACCCAGCTTCCTGCTAACACTTGCGAGAACCCATTATTCGAACGCCAGCGGCTTCCAGGCGCCGTCCTGCTTCAGAGCCAGCTGGATGGGCCGCGGCGGGCCTTTGGGCGGAATTGTGACTTCAATCCATAGCTCCTGGCCCGGTTGTACGGGCAGCGGACTGGCCGCGTGTTCCGCGATGTAGAAGTCGACCGGCTGGCTGAGGCGCAGGGCGTCGCACGCGGAGCCGGGCCCCGCGGTCACCATCACGCCCGTCGAGCGCAGGTCGGCTTCGGGAATGCGAATGGCCACCAACTTGTTGCCTTGCACCGCGAGATTGGCGCGAAATTGAACGGGCAGAGGCGCGGTGACTGAAAATCCGTTGGGGCTGGTGGTGCCGTCGATGTTGCGCGGGAACTGGGCCTGTTTTGCCGAGGGAAGAGTGCTGTGGCAGCCGTCCACCGTCAACTGCAGGCTCAGGTAGCGGCCGCGCATCACAAGATTCGGATCAAAAGCTACGGTTCTCGTCCAGACACGGGGGCAGGTCGAACGCTGGTAAAGATACTTGGCTGCGATGGAAGAGACCAGCGCCAATTGGACGAGAAGCAGAGCGATGGAGGTTTTGGAGAGCTTCATTGCGCCTCCTTTGAGGGTTCGTCACCCTGCGCCATGTGAGTGAGCAGGCCGCGCCGGGTCTTTTCAAGAGCCCATCCGCCGGCGAGGAAAAGCACACCCAGGCCGATGAGGCCGAGCGAGCGACCCACCTTGTCAAAGATGTCGCTGAAGTAGAACCATCCGACGACAACGGCGAACCCCACAATGCCCAGGTTGACCAGCGCCTTGCTGGCTTGCCGTACGCCCCACCAGAGGATGAAGACGCAGAAGGCGGCGACCAGAGCGTGGGCGGCGAGGTTGGGCTCATTGCGAACAAAATACCGGGGAGAGCCGTCGGCGTAGTAGTAGTTGTACTCACTCCAAATGCGCTGGCACCAGGGCAGGGCAATCGAGAAGACGATCGCGACGGCAACGGGAAGCACGGTCTTGCGGAACTTGAAAACCGCGAAGAGAAGCGGCAGCGCGGCGATGTCCACCCAGCCCCAAGTCTGCAGCCCGAGAGTTAGGAAGGTCTGGTTGCCCCACGAGGCCCAACCCTCCAGAAGGAAGACAACTCCTACCACAGAGGCGACGGCCGCGACGGCGAAAAGAATCCCTTGCAGGATTTTTCGCTTGGAGCCAAGGAAGAATGTGAGGTAGAGA
>JBEKTB010000092.1:0-14878 GCA_049516495.1 Occallatibacter sp. | reverse complement strand
TCGATTATCTCGGCTCCGTCGATGTGCCCTGCTCGGTCTCGCTGTTTCCCCAGGCGGGCCAATCTCCCTGTTGGCAGCTGCGCCGCAATCCCAACCAGGGAACGACTCTCTAGCAAGTTTCCCGATTCAAGCATCTCGTCGTTGGGGAAGGCAAACATCGCCTGGTGATGCACGTCACTTTGGAGAAAATTGCGGCCGTCTAACATCACTTAGTCTTGCCGGGGTTTCCAGAGGAACGATGTATAGCCGCACCCAGAACGAGAACGGGACATACAACACCCGCTGCCTTTACTGCTTCATGACCATCGCCTCTTCCGTGGAAGCGGAGAGGGATTTGGAGCGGCTCGAGGCTCGGCACATTTGTCCCGAGAGGGCGCTGGCGGAACTGCTGGAAGTGCAGAAGGTCATCGACTCGCAAGCCCATCTGACCTGAAGAGCGTCCGCAGTGACCTGCCTTCGAACCCCTGTCATTTATGTGTCGGCGCCCCCGCCGGCCCTTCTGCCCCCTTGCCGTTTGCGTGAGGGCCGCTTATCTTGTCGATGAGCGCGTCGTCGGCGGCCTTGGTGATGCTGCTGGCCTTGTTAAACTCAGATTTCGCCAAATCCGATTTGCCCATCGACCGGTAAAGCCGTCCCAGTCGCCAGTGAGCGTTCACGTCGTCCGGCTTCAGCTTCGCAGCCGCACTCAGCTCCCGCAGCGCGTCCTGCGGGCGGCCGGCATCTGTAAACAGAATGCCCAGATCGAGGTGCGCCAGAAACAGCGCCGGGTCGGTCTGCTCCACCTTTTCCAGAATCTGCACGGCGGCATCGGGGTGGCTCATCTGCATCTGCGCGTCCCCCAGATAGGTCAAGGCCTGAATGTGAGACGGATTATTCGCCAGTTCCGCCTGAAATTCGCTGACCGCTTCCGGGTACTGCCTTTGCGTCCACAGCAGGTAGCCCAAGCCGAAGTGGACCTCCGGCTCTTTGGGATTGGCCTGAACCGCGGCCCGGAATTGCTGGATGGCTCCGGCATGATCTTTCAACTCGTCCAGGGCCTCGCCCGCCAGCATGTCGGCCTCGGCGGACTCCGCGTTCAAAAGGAGAATCTGGTGATAGGTATCCATCACGCATTGGTACTGCTTTGACCACATGCAACTGTGCGCCAGGCTCAGGCGCAGCCCCAGATTTCCAGGATCGTTCACGGCAGCCTGCTTCAGATAGGGAACAGCTTCAGTGAACTCACTCAAAGCATAATGGGCCATACCCAGAAGGATCGTCAGCCGCTGCGCCTCCGGCGAGGAGGGTGGCTGGCTCTTCAGCATCGGCTGAAACGTCTGGATGGCTTCTTTCATCTCATCGGCCTTGAAGAGGGCGAGACCGAGATTCAGCCGCAAGCCGGGGAAAGATGGATTGAGCGTCAGCGCCTTGCGATAGAGCGGCACAGCCTCTTTGTAGTGCTCCTGCCTGGCTTCCAGCAGGCCAAGGTGCGCGTAGGGCTCGGGGCTCGTCGGACGCGCCTTCAGAAAAGCCCGCCATGCCGCTTCAGCCTCGGAATTCTTGCCCGCCTGCTCCAGCGCCAGCGCCATCTGGCGCTGCTGATCGGGTGTCGCAGCAGTCTGGGCAGCGCAACAGGCGGAAGCCATGGCGAGAGTCAGTCCGAAGCCCAGTTGTATCGCTCGTCTCACGGGAATCTCTTCCTCAATCTTATTGGAAAGTGCCGGTCGGGTTTTGCTTTGGGCAAAGAAAAGGGGCGCGGCAGGAAAGCCTGCCGCGCCCCGGTTGATGGTTGAAGTTAGAACACGAACTTGCCACCGAGCTCGAAGACTCTCGGGTCCTGCGCGCCGTTTACGAATCCAAAGCCAGGATCCGCCGGGTTGCTGTCGCCAAGTCCGTTGAACTGGGTGTGGTTGAAGGTGTTGAAGCTGTCAGCGCGGAACTCGAAGTGAGCGCTCTCGCTGACGGCGAACGACTTGTATACCGCGGTGCTGAAGTTGGTGCGGCCAGGGCCGACCAGGGCGTCCTTGCCCATGCTGCCGAAGCCCAGGTTGGATCCGCCATCCCAACTTGCCTTGGGAGCTACAAGCCATGGAGTGGAACCAGCCGAGCTGGCGCCGTTGTTCACGTATTGATAGCCCTTGACGGTGCGAAAGCCCCCGGGTTGAGTTGAATCGGGGGTTTGGTAGGTTGCTGTTTTGCGAACGTACTGCGGTTTGCCGACCATATCGGGACGGATCGAGTAATCGCCGCCCAGACCAACCGTGTCTCCATAAGACGTCTTGGGAGCGACATTGCCCAACCAGGGCAAGCCGGCTTCAGAGACGACGGTGCCGGAGACTTCCCAACCACCGAGGACGGTCTTGAGCAGGCCGCTGGAGTGATTGAAGAAGGGTAGCTTGTACTCGTAGTTGCCGCTGAAAACCTGGCGGCGATCGAGGATGCCGGAGCCCTTGTCGTACTTCAGGTTCCAGGGGTTGAAGGTCGGGTTGTTGTTGTCCACATCAACGCTTCCGGGTGTGGAATCGATCTGGTGGGCATAGGTGTAATCCAGTTCGAAGCTCAGCCCGTGTTTACCCTGCTGGCGAAGCCCTGCCTGGAAGCTGTTGTAGGTGCCGGTCTGCGTAGTCGATTGCTGCCTGATATTCCCAAAGCCCGGATAGGTCTTGTCTACCAGGTTAGAGACGGTCGCAAAACCAGGACCGCCGTTCTTGGGGTTCATAGCCACGCAACTGGGGGTAGAAAGGCAAAGGGCGTCAGTGAAATCCCCAGCGGATTCCAAGCGTGTCAACAGCGGGGTGCTGGTCGGGTAGTTATTGACCGGAATCCAAACGTTCTGGTGCCAATCGAGGTTGCCGACATATTGAGTGATCAGGATGAGCGCCGGAGCGATTTCATGCTGCACGCCCAGGCTGAATTGCGCCACGGCGGGATCGGGATAGTAAGGGTTCAGCGAGTTGAAGGTCTGAGTGAAGGTCGGAGTGGAGGCTTGCGTGCCGGACGCCCAGTTGAAGCTTGGGTTGGTGAATTCGACGGTCCCGGCAGCCGGTGTACTGATGAAAGGAGGCGAGCCGGCCGCATCATAGATGTCGTTGCCCTGGATGCGCTCGTAGAAGGTGCCAAAGCCGCCACGGACCACTGTCTTGCCGTTGCCGGAGATGTCATACGAGAAGCCAACCCTGGGCATGAACGTTTTGTAGTCGTTCTTGACCAGTGCCGTCGGTGTCCCTTGCTGGCCGGCGATATCGACGCCGTTCATGTAGAACGTGCCGATCGAGTTGGTTTGGAGACCGGAAGCGCCGGCCACAAATGAGCCGTCTGAGTTGAAGCTGGCTGCGGTTGTGAGACCCGGCTGGTAATGCGCCGGATTGAAGTTGGAAACCTGGTTGTTGCGTTCCCAGGTGTGGGGCATGAAGTCGTAGCGGAAGCCGTACTGAATGCTCAACCGGCTGTTCACATGCCAGTTGTCTTCGGCATAGGCCGAGATGGTGTTGGCTACGTAATGGTTGATGGGATTGGCGTTCGATTGCGAGAAAGCAGAGTTGCCGCTGTCGCCGTTGGCGAGGCCGAGCAGGAAGTCAAGATAGGAATCGCCTGTGAGGTTGCCCTCGGGATGGCCGGGGACTGTGGATGTGGCCGCGATCCATTTGTCATCGAACCGGTAGTCGCCTTCAGAATCCTTGCCGATGACCTGGTTCTTGGTGTAGCGGTTGTAGCCGCCGCCGAACTTCATCTGGTGCTTGCCATAGGTCCAGGACAGGCCATAGACCTCGGCGAAGTCCTCAGCGCCGTTGGTCCAGGGATCGTTTCCAGGGCCCCAGGTGGTGCCGACCGTGCTCCACTCGATGTCGGGCAGACGATTACCTACGTCGTTCGTAGGCGCGAAGTAGGTTCCGGTGTTCCAGCCCGAGGGCTTGACGAAGCTCGCGCCACCGGCTGCTACAGGAATGATGGCAATCTTGTTGCCGTTGTAGTTGAATGCCGCTTCGAGCAGCACGTTGGGCGTCAGCGTGCCGGTCAACTTGACGACTGCTGCGTAGGCCGGGTTGCTGAAGTTGGAGCCGACGGTAGGATAGTTGTCGCCCTGCCACTCGGGAGTGGCCTCGACGGTGTCCATCGCGTCATGGATGTAGTGGCCGAGGAGCTGCCATTTGTCGTTGATGTTGTGGTCGATGCGGAAGAGGTCTTCACGCACTGTGACAGGCAGATGGCCGCCGGTCGGGGTGTAGCTGCCGTCCGCGTTTGTCGATGCTGGAAGATTCTTAGAAGCGTTGAAGAGCAGGGCATTGGAATCCAACAGGTCGGAGTAAATCGTATTGCTCGGGAAGGCCTGGCCCGGTGTCAGGCCATGGGCCGCGATTTTCCCAGCCAAAACTGGATCGGCGACTGCAGGCACGACGACGGAGGTTGCGGGATTGTAGGTGGGAATTACGTAGTTGAAATTCGCCGGGGATGTGATCAGATCGGCTGCGGGAAGAGTCTTGATCGAGTTGGTGGAGACGCCGGTGACTTCGTGGCGCCATTCTTCGTTGTAGAAGAAGAAAGTCTTCTGTTTGGCCGAGTTGTAGACGTGAGGAATGAAGACCGGGCCGCTACCGTTGGCGCCGAAGACGTTGTAGCGCAGCTCAGACTTTTTGGCGAGCTGTCCGTTGTTGTTGTCGGCCCAGTTGTGCGCATCCAGTGCGTCGTTGCGGTCGAATTCCCACGCTTCACCGTGGAACTTCTTGCTGCCGCTCTTGATGGACATGGTGATGGTGCCGCCGGAGGCGATGCCGTAATCGGGAGGATAGTTGCTGGCCAGGACCTGGAATTCACCCAGCGAGTCCTGAGAAGGCATGACGGACATTTTGCCGCCGGAACCGCGGTCATATGCCTCGGCGCCGTCAATCATCCAGACGTTATGGGCCTGATTGAGGCCGTTGAAGCTGATGGCATAGCTGGCGGTTACAGAGAACGGGCTTTCCATGTCGGGCAGGTTGCCGCTGACGCCCAGACCCAGTGCGGCGAGGCCGATTACGCTACGGCCGTTGGTGGGCAGTTCGGTAATCTGCTGCTCGTTGATGAGAGTGCTGACTACGTTTGAGTCGCCCTGCACCGCCAAGGCGTCTGCCTCGACAGTGACGGTCTGCGTTTCGGCGCCGACGGTCAACTTGACGTCCACGCGGAACGTGTTGGAAATATTGACGACGATGCCATTCTGCGCGAATGCCTCGAAGCCCTTTGCGGCCACCTTCATGTTGTAGTTGGCGGCGTTCAGGCCGGGAATCTCATACAGTCCGGTGCTGCTGCTGACGGTTACTTTCGTTACGCCGGTGGCTGGATCGGTAAGGCTGATCTTCGCTCCCGATACGACTGCCCCGGTCTGATCTGTCACGATGCCGGTGACCGACGAATTGGCCTGCGCAAATGCTCCCACGCATGCCAGCACGAAGAACAACGGCAACAGGAAGAACCTGTTTCTCGCTAGTCTCATATGACCTTCCTTTTCAAAGTTGTTGCTGCTTGTGTTGTGTTGTGGAGTCGAGTCCCCGTCTGGCAGGAACGAAGCCGGCTGCGTTGCATCCTGTTGCCGGTGCGTCGATTCAGGGCTGGGTCCTACCCACATCGTGTTCACTTTAAGTGCCGCTTTCGCCGCGCTCAAAGACACACTTCCTTGTCCCGGAACCTGAATGGGCTTCGGGGACATCTGCGGGAGTTCCGAACTGGATTCTGTCAGATACATCGATTTACCAGCGCCCTTTGAGCCGCGCCCGGCCATTCAATGCGAGCAGATCGAGGATTGTCAAGAAGAAAATCAATTTACCTGCAATTCCTCAGTCTGCCTTTGCCCGTCTTCGCGGATTCCCGGAGCATCTCCGGGAACTGCCACCGGCATCCAATGCTGCCGGTTTGCGGGGTTTCTACTACGTTCATTTCCATGCCGGAGTGCTCCTCTTCAATCCCGGCAACCTCTTGGCTCCGGACTCCGATTCCCGGCACGTGCAACTGTGCACCGTCTTCGGAATAGTCCAGATTCTCCGTGGTATGGAAGAAAGAAATGCTCTTTCTACATTTTTTGGAATCTTCGTGCTCAAACGTTTTAGCTCGCTGCGCAAAAGACTCCTACCACTGAACCGGGCAAATTAAAATCCCTAGGACAAACGATTGTCAAGCGCATTTTTCTATCGTCTGCCTCCGGCTGGCTTGCGGATCGATTGCGAAGCTGCAAAAGAACCTTAGAACGCCAATAAAATAAAGAAGTTATAAGGGTCTGGCCGGAGCGATGTCCGCTTCGCGACAGTTTTGAGACATGAATGCGCAAATGAGCTCCCGTCGGCCCCTTCTGAGAAATCGTTTTTCTGAACCGGTTGAATTGAAACCGGGGCTGCCGTATGCCGCAAAGCCGGTTGTTCCCCGGTCGCGCCGGGGGCCTCGTTACGAAAGAGCTCTATTTCATCCGGGCCAGGTCGCGGAGTTGGTGAGCCGTGGCCTCCAGAAAGGTCTCGACGCTGGCGCCGGGGGGTGGCTCCAACCCGGATTTGGCCTGAATGGCGAAGGCGATGCGCTGGGCAAGCGTCTGCCGGGTGGGCAGGCTCATGTCGAGTCGGCGGGCAAAGAAGCCCTCCAGTACTTCCAGGTCCGCGGCCGAGAGCTTGGCGATACCCGTGGCGGGCAAGGAGAAGGCCGTGTGAGGTTCCGCGGCAGGGGCGCTGGGCGCAAAAATCTGCGCGGTAAAAGTCCTGGCTCCCGACTCGCCCCAAAGCGGCGCTTCCTCCTCGCGATCCCGGACGACCAGGGTGCCGGCCGCCAGATCGCCCAGGCGCTGGTGCTGGCTGGTGACGAACATGGCGACTACCCCCACCGCATAAAAGAAGGGGAGCTGGTCCACATAGCGCACCAGGTTGCGGGCCATCGATTCAAACAGCCCGATGGCCCGGCCAGAGCGCTGGATAACGCGAATCCGCGCCACCCGCTTGCCCGGCGTACGCCCGTTCCAGAACGCCTCAAACAGTGTGAAGTAGCCCCAATTGAAAAGGAAAACGAGAAAAATGAAGATACCCGCGGCCCACTGTTCGGAGATTTTTGAAAACGCGCTGATACTCGGCAAAAGGAAGATCGCCAGCCAGATCAGCACGAAAAGGCCCGCGCCCCAGATCAGGTAATCGACCAGCAGAGCAATAAACCGGCTGCCGATACCTGCCAGCGGCATTTCGATGCCAACCAGCTCAGGCGTATCGATGTTAAGCTGGTCTGGATTAAGCTGCTCTGAATTCAAGTCCATGGCGCAAATCCTCTCCAACCAGTGGATTCTCAAGCGGCGACCCCACTGGGACCGGCTGGCCTCGCTGCTGGCCCAGTCGGACTCGAGCGGTCTGGGTCAGCTTTCGCGCGCGGAGCTGCAGGAGATGGCCCTGCTTTACCGGCAGGTGGCGGCGGATCTCTCGGTGCTGCGTCAGGACTCGACTTCCCGCACCTACGCGCTGCATGTGAATCAGTTGCTGGCTCGCGCCCACCATATCATCTATTCCAGCCGCAAGACCAATCTGCTCACCCTGTTCCGCTTCCTCAAAGATGAGTATCCCGCCGTGTTCCAGCGCCAGATCGGTTACGTCGTGGCCTCGCTGATTGTCTCGGCGGCCTGGGGTCTGCTGGGCGCTGCGCTCACCAACGCCCGGCCGGAGTTCATGCGCCACTTCGTTGGCCCGGCGATGATCGCGACCATGGAGCGGCACCAGATGTGGACCCACTCCGTTGTCAGCTTAGCGCCGATGGAGTCGAGCGCCATCATGACCAACAACCTCTCCGTCAGCTTTATGCTCTTTGCCTCGGGGATCGTCTTCGGCCTGGGGACGTTCTGGTATCTCTACGTGAACGGCATGATGCTGGGAGTGATCGGCGCGGCCTGTCAGCACTACGACATGTCGGTGGCCTTATGGAGCTTTGTGGCCCCGCACGGGGCGCTCGAATTACCCTCGATCATCATCGCCGGCGCGGCGGGATTCCGGCTGGGCCACGCCATGCTCTTTCCCGGCGCCCTGCGCTGGAAGGAGTCGGTGGCCCGCGGCGGCATTGAGGCCACCCGGCTGGTCTCCGGCATTATCCCGCTGCTGGTGATTGCGGGCTGCCTGGAGGGGTTCTTCTCCCCCTCACAGGCCCCGGTCTGGCTCAAGTTCACTGTCGGCGCCCTGCTTTTCACCCTGCTCAACCTGTGGCTGTTCCGGCCGGTCAAGGAACCACCACAGTGATCTTCGCGTTGTGGATAATTCCGTTGGCCGTTCCGGTAACCAGCACGGTATAGGTCCCCGCGGCAGAAGAGCCCGGTGGCGGGGTCTTCGTCGTGGATCCGCCGCCGCCCCCGCAACTGATGGTCAGCATGGCCGCAAACAGACAGACGCCGGCAAAAAGGCATTGCCTGAATGCGCGCCTTCCGCGTCTTACCCCCATCAACAGTCCGATTGCGAGCATACCCGCGGCCATGGGCCACGGAGATCGGTTTTGCCGGGCTGGCTCAGAAAGCGACGCCGTTTGCACAACGGCGTTGATGGTCAGCGTCGCCGTTGCCGCGCCATTCACAGTGACCGATGCGGGATTCATGGAGCAACCGAACTGCGTGGAGGAAGGCGTGCACGTCACGGTCACTGTGCCGTTGAAGTTGCTCAAAGAGGCCAGGTTCAACGCTACGGTTGCAGAACTTCCGGCCTGCACGGCAACTTGCGGAGTTTGGGGAGCCAACGTGAAGTCGCCGACAAGCTGACTCGCCGTAAAGTTCACCACGTTGCTCACGGACGGACCGTTGCCCCCGCCCCCCGCGAACACTGCCGTAAGTTGATTCGCCCCACTGTTCAGGAACCACGACGGATTCACTTCAAAAGAAATGGTGCTGGTGGTGCCTGCTACGCCCGCCGGGAAAAGCCAGTAAGTAAGAAACGTATCGTTGTTATAAAAATCGATCTCACCTGTCGGCGCAGTTCCCGGGTCGCCCGATCCGGTGACGGTCGCTGTGACTTGTGCCGTTTGTGCGCCCGAGATGCTTGTGGGCGTCATGCTCAAGGTCGTTGTAGTGGTAGCGGAGGACGGCATGGACTGGACAAAGATCGTTTGCGTATCGAACAGTCCCTCGCTTCCCCAGTTGGAATCCCCCACGTAAGAAAGCGTCAAATAATAATCGCCAGCGGCAAGGTTTGGAAAGGTCGCAGAACTGATTGATTCCTGAGCGTGGTCCCCGCTTAAGGGAGTAAGCGTTACTGTCTGGGAATAGACCGGATTCGCACAGATGCTGAAGAGACTTCCATTGAGCCCAAGACAAACCTGGACCGTGCCGGTTGGGGCGGCTGTGCCCAGTGGAACCTGAGCGGGGTTGGCGCCGAACGTATCCCAGCCCTGCGCGGTAACTCCCACTGTCAGCGTGCTGCCAACGTTGATGAAGATCCCTGGCACCAAAGTCGCCGAATAGGGCCCGACAAGGCTGGAGTTGAGATTGACCATTCCCTTTGTGACGCTGAAGGGAACCGAGGTCGCCGAAGCGGAGGCGAAACTGGCGTCGCCGGAGTAGGTTGCGCTCGCGGTGTGGCTGCCAACGGACAGTGCGGGAGGGGTCCAATTGGCTACGCCGGAACCGTTGAGCGCGACGGTCGCGGTGGTCGCGTCGACCGTAAACGTCGCCGTCCCCGTGGCGTTTCCGTTGGTTGTTCCGGCGGCGGCGCTCATGCCCGTGGGCTGGATGTAGAGGGTCAGGGGCGCGTTATACGCAACGCTTCCTCCAGAAGTAATCGGGGAATTGGAGCTTCTGACGGAGAAGTTGATATTCGATTTTTCCGCTGTTACTGTGAGCGATTCAGGCGACGATGTGCTCGGGGCAAATGTCCCGTCTCCACCGTAGCTGGCAGTAACTTCGTAATTCCCACCGGGCAGAAAATCCACGCTGCTGGAACCGGCGCCGCCGCTCAATGGGATGAACAATTGCGACTGGCTGGCAGGCAGCGTCGAATTCGTCAGGATGGCCACATCGCCCGTGGGTGATCCTGAGCCGGATTCCGCAGCCACGGTGGTTGTGAGGGTGAGTGGCGTGCCGTGGGGAACACTGCTTTTGGAGAGTTCAAGTGCGGTGGTCGTGGGTTTGAATGTGATGGAGTTCCAGCTATTCACCAGCACACTGGCGTCTACTGAGCCCAACCCGCTGGCCTGATCGTAGCCAGGTCCCGCCGAGTATTGAGGCGTGCCATAAATTCCGTTCCACTGAAGAACGCAGATGGGAGGGTCAGCGACGCCCCCGCATACTTCGCTGTTGCTGCCGACGGTGATGTCATGAAAAGCTGCCGGCTTTTGTTGTGCCAGAGGATACAGCGTGAAGTTGGCCTGGCCCTGCCTTCCATACTTCTGATTGACCAGCGCCAGGATGCCAGCCATCGCCGGGGAGGAGGCTGAGGTGCCGCCGACCAGAAAGACCTCAGCATTGCCGCCCGATCCCACGGCGCACTCGCCTTCGGCGGCACAGATGGCATAGGCGCTCAGATTGGCTCCATTGGAGGCAAACAGCGAAACGTCGGGCAAATCCCTCTCTCCGTCCGCTGGCACACCGGGGCCGGTCTGCCAGCCCGGTTTGGTATAGCCGCTGATGCACGCCAGGGTGGAAGAGTTCTGCACGGTGCAATTACTCGCCCCTCCGCCGCCTGCGCCGCGCTCACCGCGCTGGTAGCCGTCGGCGATCACATTCAACCCGTAGGGATCGTCCCATGGCTGTTCCTGCAACGGGGCCTTCAGCGAGCCCAGGTTGGCATCGTTCGTGGTATTCCAAAGGGTGGTCGCGCTGGCGCCCCCAGTTGCGTAGTCGGAGTAATAAAAATCCGTTCCACCCACGGCAACATTCCACGGGGTCGAGGCGAGGCCGCTGACGGTGTTCTCCTCTTCAAGGCTGCACTCCGATCCGCTGTCTCCCGCAGAAACAAACACCGTTTGCCCCTGTGCCGCCGCCTGCTCCCACAATCCTGCCCAGAGTTGGTTTCCGGCTTCGCCAAGAGCGTACTCGCATTCGCCAAAGCTCACGCTTAGCACCGAGGCCTGGTTGTCCTCGACTGCGCGAAGGGCCGCCAGCGCCAGCGGGTCCTGCAATGCGCTGCCGCTTGCAATGTACAGGTTCACCGTGGCCTTTGGCGCAACCGCGCCGCTCAATTCCACGTCGAGATAGGCTTCAACGTCCACGTCATTCAGCGTGCCCGGGTCGTCTCCATCGATGACCACCTGCGGCGTGGTCCCGGCAATCCCGAAGAGACCTTGGTAAGCCTGCACGAGGCTGAGATCAATATTGGATTCGTTGATGATACCGATGGTCTGTCCCGTGCCAGTTACTCCCGCCTGATACAACGGAGCCAGGTCATACTGGGTGACGAAATCCTCCGGCGCCACGGTAAATTCGTACGGGTTCGCGGTGCCATATTGATTGGGCGATGTCCACTCCGGAGTGGTTTTCTTTGTGTTGCGCGAATAGAGCGCCTTGCCCTCAACCTTCAACTGTGGCTGCGCACGGAAATTGTTCAGCGGCGAGACACCGCGCACCAGCCCTGCCAGCGCCGCCGGAATCTTTAACTCACTCGCATTTGCGTAGTGCGTCTCGCCCTTGACGTTGTACTCATGAATCTGGGTATGGAAGGCCTTGCGTAACTGGCCAGCGGTCCCGGAAAACTCGATCATTCTCTTGCTTTTGGTAACTCGGGAAACTCGAAACCCGTGCGAACTCAACCATCCATCCGCGGATTCAATGTCTGCATCCGCAGGGCCGAACTGCTCGCCAAACTGTTCGGGCGTGAGCCATTTGTGATAACTGGCCGAACCCTTCGTGTGAGCCGTCTGCAAGAACTGCTGAAGCGCGGCCTGCCGTTCCGGAGGGGCGCTCAAAAGCAATAGAATGCGTCCCGCAACAAGCGAATCGGATACCGCGCCGCGGTCCGAGACGGCCCGGGCCAAAGGATGCACGCTCCCGTGCAGTGTTACCAGCTTTGTCTCATCGATTTCCTGGATAACAAGCGGTCTGGCTGGAACCTGGGAAAGTAAGAGAGCCGAAGATAGGCCGCACAGGATCAATAACACTGCATTCCATTTCATTGCAGGCACGAACTTGTCCTCCTGGAGAAGTCGCGTTCATCATACTCTGTGCGGGGTCTCGCGGAAGCATATTCCCTGCCGTCATCTCTACGATACGTATTGAAACTGAAAGCCTGTCGCGCACGCCTCAGATGGTCCGTTTTGAGTCCCATTGTGCTCAAGGGCATCTATAAGTACATGAGTCGTCCTCTGTTTTCTTCTCTTCAACTCCGCTCGGTCAGTTTTGCCAATCGCATCGGCGTATCGCCCATGTGCCAGTACTCCTCGCAGGACGGTTTCGCTACCGATTGGCATCTTGTCCATTTGGGCAGCCGCGCACAGGGCGGCGCCGGCCTGGTGATTCTGGAAGCCTCGGCCGTGGTCCCCGAGGGGCGCATCTCGTCCGGCGATCTTGGCATTTGGAAGGACGCTCACATTCCCGCGCTGGAACGGATTGCTGGGTTCATTCACTCCCAGGGCGCTCGGGTCGGCATTCAACTGGCCCACGCCGGCCGCAAGGGGTCGATGTCGGTTCCCTTCGGCGGGGAACGGCTGCTGTTCCCGGCCGAGGGCGGCTGGCAGCCGGTCGCTCCCAGCGCCGTGGCCTTTTCCCCGGCCTACGCTGTGCCCCAGGCGCTCGACCAGGACGGCATTGCGGCCGTGGTTCAGGCCTTTGTGCAGGCCGCTCGCCGCGCTTTCACCGCCGGATTCGACCTGGTTGAGATTCATGCCGCTCACGGCTACCTGCTCCACCAGTTCCTTTCACCGCTCTCGAACCTGCGCACTGATGCATATGGCGGCAGCTTCCAAGGCAGGGTTCGCCTGGTTCTGGAAGTTGTGGACGCGGTCCGCGCAGAGTGGCCCGCGCACCTGCCGCTCTTTGTCCGCATTTCGGCCACGGACTGGGCTGAGGGCGGCTGGACTCTCGACGAATCCGTTCAACTGGCCGGCCTGCTTCGCGAGCATGGAGCCGACCTGGTGGACGTTTCCTCGGGCGGGCTGGTTCCCAATGCCAGGATTCCCGTTGGCCCCGGATTCCAGGTCGAGCTTGGGGCCAGAATCCGCCGCGAGGCCGGAATTCCCACGGCCGCTGTTGGCTTGATTACGGGCATCGAGCAGGCCGATGCAATCCTGACGCGGGGCGATGCCGACCTCGTCTTCCTCGGCCGCGAAATGCTGCGCGATCCGTATTGGCCACTCCACGCGGCGGATGCCCTGGGAGAACTCGCCAGTTGGCCGGAGCAGTACCTGCGCGCTGCGCCGCACCATTCGCCGGCCCGCATGCCGCTCACACGACCCGAGAACGCGTAGATTACAGCAGGCCCGGACCGGTTCTCTGCCGATTCGGGCGTGCACTTTGACGCCTTCCCAGGAAAAGTAACGCCGATCCGCAGATTTTGCTTCACAAAGAGTGCAAATCGTGGCCTATACTGCGTTTAGAGCAGGGTTGCACCTCGGTTGCGGTGTCCTCCTCAACATAGCCATGGCCATGCAACTTCCCCAGCAGCGCGCCTTCGACTCGCCCGCGATCCCCGATCGCCTCTACTTCAAGATTGGCGATGTGGCGCGCATCTGCGGGCTGGAAACCTACGTCCTGCGTTTTTGGGAGACGCAGTTTCCGCAACTCAAACCCAACAAGAGCGGCACCGGCCAGCGGCTTTACCGCCGCCGCGATGTGGAACTGGCCCTGAAGATCAAGAACCTGGTGCATACCGAGGGCTACACGCTCTCCGGCGCACGGCAGGTTTTGGAACAGGGACACCGCCGGCCCGACGCCAGGCAGGACCCTCAGTCGCAGCTTCCGCTTTTGGCCGGCGACACTGAGCAGAAGCAGGATGAAATCACCACAGCCGTCGCTCATGCGCGTACTGAATTGCGCGAGATTGCCGGATTGCTGGCTTCGCCCGATCCCAAGCCGCCTCGCCGCCGCTCTCGCCTGGCGACCATGCCGCCGGCGTCGGGCACTCTGTTTCCGTCCTAGACTTTGCCGGCGCTCAGCCTCTGCCGCGCGGTAGCCTTGGCCTCGACCACCGTCTCGCGGCCAAAGGCGCGGGACAGTCCCCAGGGAGGCATATTTATATAAATGCTCTCAACGGCGCCCGGTTCAATGCAGTAGGTCTCGTGCCAGATGCCCACGGTCCCGTCCCTGCCGACTCGGCGATAGAACTCCTGCCAGGCAGGAAAGTGCGCATGATCGCGGGCGTTGGAGTAGGCCGCAAGATCGTCCAGACAGCGCCAGTACTGCAGCATCGTCACGCCCCGCCAATTCAGCAGGAACTCCGCAGACAGAAACCCCAGTCCGGGATGGCGGTCGAGTTCGCGCAGCATCGGCGGCATGGCCATCAACACGCGTATCCATCGGCCAAGCGCCCACACACGGTTCACGCGCATCCCGATCAGAAACACGACAAACGCGCGCCCGTCCGTTCGGGCCGTCACCCGGTCTCGCACAATGCCGCTGTCCGTCTGGTTTCCAGGCATGCAATCCTCCCGCCCGCTGGCGGCTGTCCACGCCTGCATGGTACCGCAGCTACAACGGGTTCAATGCCAAATTTCTTGCGGGCTGCGCAGCGGCGCCCGGTTCACTGCTGACGCGCAAAGGAGCCGCGCAAAATCCGAGGGGCGCGCCGAGAATATACAGGTTCCTGTGGGCGTCCGGCTCGCTCAAAGCACACCTGTCGTGTGCCGGGCAGAGCCGGTGTCTTGAGTTTTGCATTGCGGAGTTTAAATGGTCGGGACGGGCAGATTTGAACTGCCGACCCCTCGCACCCCAAGCGAGTGCTCTACCAGGCTGAGCCACGTCCCGACACAATCGAGCCGGCTCGGTGGAGCCGGCTGTGAGGTC
>JBEKTB010000091.1:0-20170 GCA_049516495.1 Occallatibacter sp. | reverse complement strand
CGACAACCCCGAGGCCGCCACCAAGCCCAACGCCGCGGAAACCTGGATTCTGCTGCGCGCCAGCGGCACCGAACCCCTGCTGCGCATCTACACCGAGTCCTGCTCGAAGGAATCGGTGGCCAGGCTGCTGGAGTCGGCGCGCGGGTTCGCACTCGGCACATAGGTTCACAGTTTCCCAGGTCTCAGAAGCGAGACCTGATTGCATGACAGCGTCGGCTCCTTCAAGCTGAGTTGAGTGGTTGCGGCTAAACGACCATGGGCTCGGGAGAAGGAGCCGAGCATGATGATTATAGGATGTGACTTTCATCCCCGTTTTCAGCAGATCGCGTTTGTGGATACGCAGACGGGGGAGTACGGAGAACGCCGCCTTTTGCACACGGTTGAGGCCGAGGAGTTTTATCGCTCGTTGCCGGGTCGGCCAGTACGGGTGGGTGTGGAAGCGACGGGGAACTTCGGCTGGTTCCGGCGGCTGCTGGGCGAGTTGGGCCATGAACTGGTACTGGGTGATGCGACGATGATTCGAGCCTCGAATCCGCGCCAGCAGAAGACCGACAAGCGGGACGCCCGGCATATTTTGCGTTTGCTGGTGGAAGATCGGTTTCCGGCGGTGTGGCAGCCTGGAGCAGCGAACGAACGGCTGCGGCAGTTGTTGTTGCACCGCTCCAGCCTGGTGCGGATGCGCACGCGGGTGGAGAACCAACTGGACTCGCTGGGCAAGAACGAAGGTCTGGTGGAGAGCCGGGGTTGGACGGCCAAACGGCGGCGCGCGGTGGAGGCGCTGGAACTGGAAGGCTGGTACGCGGCGCGGCGGCGAGACATGCTGGTGCTGCTGGATGGGTTGGAGGAGCGGATCGGGCCGTTGGAACAAGCAGTACGCGCGGCGGCCGAAGCGGATCCGCAGGCACGGCTGCTGATGACCCATCCAGGAGTGGGGCCGGTGGTGTCGCTGGCCTTTGTGCTGACGATCGGCGACTGGCGGAGATTTCCGCGGGGCAAGCAGGTGGCCAGTTATCTTGGCTTGATTCCCGCCGAGGAGTCCAGCGGCGACAAGCGGCGGCTGGGGCATATCAGCAAGCAGGGCAACCCCATGCTGCGCTGGCTGCTGGTGCAGGCGGCAACGATTGCCCAGAGGTACGATGCGGGCTGGCGGCGGCAGTATGTGCAGCTGTCGATGCACAAGCACCACGGGGTGGCCAAGCTGGCCATCGCGCACAAGCTGGCGGTGAGGCTGTATTGGATGTTGCGCTCCGGCGAGGAATACCAACAGATTGTGGAGCGCGGTTCGCATGCGGGGCAGTCCGTGTGCCCTAGTGGTCGCGGTTCGAGACCGAGGACCTGATTGGACACCCCGCCTTCCCCCATGCGGGGAAGGTTGAACAGGAAATCATGGTGCACTGCCGGACCGAATACATGGTTGATGGAACCTAAGGGTTGCCATCGAAGCTGATTGAGATTCAACGCGCGAGCTTGGGTCGTTTAGCCATGAAAGACAGGTTTCCAGCTATGGTTCGAATCTCAGAAAGAACGTCCGAGATTCGAACCCATGCCAATGGTGGACGTGGCCGGGACGGTGTCAAGGGTCAAGATGAACGCCAAAGAACGGCGCCCTTGACACCGCCCCGGCCACTGCAGGAACTTGTGCCTCTTTTCGCTTGACAGGAGGAGACGCTGTCATACATGGGGCACCCGTTCGACTGGTTGGGACGCGCGGGCTATTTGGGCTGGGGGGCGGGTGGGGCGTCGCGCGGCAGGTTTGGCGTTCCTCCCGGAGGCATGCCCATCACGGAAACCGCGGTTGCGACAAATACCCCATCCTTCACAGCGCCCTCGACGCGCACCGAGTCGCCCACCTGGATATCGGCCAGGGTAATGGGCTCACGGCGCTTGCGAAAAGTGGTGTTCTCGTCGGCCTGGAAGGCGTGGGGGGTGTAGTCCACCGAACCCATCAGCGTGACTTTGGCTTCATTGATGGCCGTCACCTTGCCCATGAGCCAGGTCTTGCCGAAGTTGGCCTGCATTTCGCGCATCTGTTTGGCGCGCTCGGGGTCAAGCTGAAAAACGGCCACGGCGCCAACAGACTTGGCGGCATCGTCCACTTCGCCCACAGCGGTGATCGCATCGCCCACCTTGATGTCCGAGGGTTTGAGCGTCTGCGGAGCGGATTGCTCGCGATTGCCGCCGCCTTCGCCAGAGCCGCGATGCTGGGCTGGCTGTTTCAGAATGCGGGTATTGGCGCTGAAGTGGACGATGTAGGTCTGGCCCGCATCGGTCTTGATGGCGTAGTGGTCGGCGGCCACCTCGGTCACTGTCCCCAGCACACCCCGGCCTCCAAATCCAAATCCGCTTCCGCCGCCCCGTCCGCCGCGTTGACCCTGCCCGCCGCCTGCGCCGGGAGACTGGGCTTGGCCGGCAGGTGGAGGTGCGTCCTGAGCAAAAGCGGCGCCGAGCGCCAAACTGAAGACAACCGCAGACAACAAACGCAAATTCATAAGAACTCCAATGGGTCGAACGTACAACTCCTGGCAAGATAGACGTTGGAAGACAGGCGGGGGACTAAGGCCATTCCGGGATAAGGGAATGAAAGGAAAAGGGCGGGCGCAAGGATTGCGGGGGAGATCGACCGACCAGAAGCCGGCCGCCAGACCTTCTACGGGGTGCCCTGGGCAGCCAGAAGCTGCTCAAAAGCCGGAATTCCCCGCAGGCTCGCGAACTCGCTGTCGGCAATGATCTTCTTGGGATTCGTGAAGCCCTCATTGAGCGCCATGCGCAGATACTCGATGGCGCGGTCGTTCTGGCCGGCGCGGACGCAACCCTTGGCCATGTAGTAATTCATGGCGCCGCGCTCCTGCACCGAGGCCGGGTTTTCCACGCGCGGGCTGGTGCTGTTTTCAAAGATGGTCGGGTCCAGGGCCAGGGCGGCTTTATAGGCCTCCCAGCCTTTCTTGTACTTGTGCTGGGCCAACAGATCGGAGCCCAGATTCTTCAAGATAACCGGGGAATCGGATTCCAGCTTGAGCGCCTTGTGGTACATGCGCTCGGCGTTGCCATATTGTTTGAGCGAGTCGTAGACGGTCCCCAGGTTGTTGTAGACGCGGGCATTCTTGGGGTCAAGCCTCAAGGAAGCCTGGTAGCAGTGGGAGGCGTCTTCCAGGTTGAACATCATCTGGTAGGCGATGCCCATCTTGTTCAAAACCACGGCGGAGTCGCGGGGCGCCTTTTTGTAGGCTTCTATGGCGGCCTGGTAGCGCTGATGGCCCATCAGCGAGTCGCCCAACTCTTCGGGAGTGGGCGGGACCTTGGGCGCGGCCACGGCCGGCTGGGTCTGGGGAGCGGGAACCACTGCCGCGGGTGCGGCCTGTCCGAAAACGGCGGCCGGCGACACGGCCAACAGGGCTGCGAAACCTGCAAGTGCCGGCAGCCAGCGGCGTTCATCTCTTCTGCGCATATTCCCTCCTCACGAAGGAATCGGGGCGCTCAACGGGCCTCATCTTACGCTTAAATTAGACCACCAAACGAGCGCCAGTGGCGACTAATTGTAGACAAGCCGCGACGCCCGGCAGAGGGGACTTCCCGGCGAGGGTGGCGGAAGCATTTGGGTGGGGTACACTTTTTCCCATGCGGGAGGGTCGACCATGACCACAGCCAGTGGATGTAAACCGTTGGTGGAACTTGTCGCCCGGTTTTTGGATGCGCGCCGGCGGACGCTCAGCCTTTGCGAAACCCTGACGCCCGAGGACATGATGGTGCAATCGTGCCCTGAGGCGTCGCCGGCCAAATGGCATTTGGCCCACACAGCCTGGTTCTTCGAGTCGTTTGTGCTCCAGGATTTTCTGCCCGGCTACCGCCTCTTCAACCCGGATTTCCCCTGGCTCTTCAACAGCTATTACCGGAGCTTTGCCGCGTTCCCCGAGAAGCGGTTGCGAGCGTCCTTCTCGCGGCCGGGGCTGGACGAGATTCTGCGCTACCGGCAGCATGTGGACGAGGCGGTGGAACGCCTACTGGCCGGAGACCCGGCGCCCGAGGCGCTGAGGCGAATCGAACTGGGCGTGAACCACGAGGAGCAGCACCAGGAACTGCTGTTGACCGACATCCTCCACGCATTTTTCTCGAATCCCCTGCGGCCGGCCTACCGAACCGGCATTCAGGAATCGAATGCTCGGGATCTCCAGTCGTCCCAACCAAGCGCGGACGCCCCAGGTCTCTCAACTCGGGAGTCAAGCCCGGATGCCCCAGGTCTCGATTCTGAGACCTGGGAGGATATCGATCCCCGCTGCGACCTGAGGATTAGCGACCATCGCGCCTTGCGTTTTCAAGAGTTTGAAGGCGGATTGCACGAGGCTGGGTACGACGGCCAAGGCTTCTGCTATGACAACGAACTGCCGCGGCACCGGGTCTGGCTGGAGCCGTTTTCTCTGGCCGACCGGCTGGTGACCTGTGGGGAGTTTGCCGCGTTCATCGCCGATGGCGGCTACCGGCGGCACGAGTTGTGGCTTTCAGCCGGTTGGGATGCGGTCGAGAACAACGGCTGGCGCGCACCGCTTTACTGGACCCAGGCCGAAGACGGCTGGAGGATCTTTACCCTGCGCGGGGAGCAGCCGCTGGCACGGCTCGCGGATGTTCCGGTGAGCCACGTGAGCTACTTCGAAGCCGACGCCTATGCCCGCTGGGCAGGCCTGCGGTTGCCGACCGAATTCGAGTGGGAAGCAGCGACAGAGAGCCAGCCATTGGCCGGGAACCTGCTGGACTCCGGGCGGCTGATGCCGGCGGAGGCGGAACCCCTCCAGGACGAGAACGGTGCGACGCACTTCTTTGGGGATTGCTGGGAGTGGACTGCGAGCGCCTACCTGGGTTATCCGGGGTTCAAGCCGCTGGCCGGGTCGCTGGGCGAGTACAACGGAAAGTTCATGAGCGGGCAGATGGTGCTGCGCGGCGGCTCCTGCGTCACTCCCGCGGCGCACATCCGGGCATCCTATCGCAATTTCTTCCCGCCGGAGACCCGCTGGCAGTTTTCCGGAATTCGGCTGGCAACATTGTAACCGCATTCACGAGATGCGCATCCAACCGCTAAATGACAGGAATCGTTCTACCTGCCACTGGCACGCAAAACGAGTTGAAGGTAGCTGCGGCGGCCCGGGAAGGGCTTTCGGCCCGGCAGAAGCGGCTGCCGCCCTGGCTGTTCTACGACGAGGCCGGGTCGAGGCTCTTCGACCGAATCACGGAACTTCACGAATACTACCTGACACGAACCGAGCGCGGGATTCTGGCGGCGCAGGCGGGCGCGATGATTGCCCAGGCGGCAGACGGGGACGGAAGTGGGCCTGTCCGGCTGCGCATTGCGGAACTGGGAGCCGGTTCGGCGGACAAGACGCGCCTGCTGCTGAAGGCGGCAATCGAGCGGCAGGGGACGGTGGTCTATGAGCCTGTGGACGTTTCTGCCACCGCGCTCGAAGCGGCGCAGGAGCGGATCGAGCGGGAGATTCCGGGAGTCGGGTTTGCCCCGCGCGTGATGGATTACACGCACGGGTTGGATTTGGAGCCATGCGGGCCGGGCGAGCGGCGCATGGTCCTCTACATCGGTTCGAGCATCGGCAACTTTGACCCACATGAGGCGGCGCGGCTTCTGGCGGGGGTTCGTGCCGGGCTTCAACCAGGCGACACGCTGCTGCTGGGTGTGGACCTGGCCAAGGACATACGCACCCTTTTGGCCGCGTATGACGACACGGCCGGAGTGACGGCGGCCTTTAACCTGAACCTGCTGGCGCGGCTGAACCGTGAACTGGGCGCGGATTTCGACCTGGAGGCCTTTGCCCACCGGGCAAGGTGGAACGGGCAGGAGTCGCGGATCGAAATCCATCTCGTCAGCTTGTCCAAGCAGCGGGTGCGGCTGTCTGCGCTGGATCTTGAAGTCGAGTTCGCGGAGGGCGAGACCATTCACACGGAGAACAGCTACAAGTACACGCCCGGCCAGGCGGAAGCGATGCTGACCGCGGCGGGCTTTGCTCCCGTGGAGACCTGGACGGATGCGCGCAAGTGGTTCGTCGTCTGCCTGGGGCGAGTGGAGTAATTCAGGCTCGCGACCTAACTCTTTGCCGGCTGAGCAATCGAAAAATCGCGCGTGTAGCCGGAGGGCTTGGCGGAGATGCGGACCCGCAGGCCGCCGCTGGCGTCGCAGGTGTACTCCTCGCGAATTCTCATGCCGTGCGGGTTGGCCAGCATTGCCACGGGAACAGAGGCCAGGTCCGGGTGGTGCTCAAGCTGGGGATCGAAGGGAAACAGAATCTGGTCCCAGTTGGTGATTTCTCCGGTGGGCTGGCCGTGCTCGTCGAGCTGCGAACATTCAAGGTAGCGGAAGTGGCCGATGTTGTGCGCCGGCTGGTAGACGCGCTCGAAGCGCAGCGGCGGCTCGCCGGACGCAGGCAGGCGCACGCCGCGGGGAAAGATCAGGTCGAAGACGATCGTTCCGCCAAAGTCGGTCTCGCGCCAGATGCCGAAGTTGCGATTGAACTGGTCCTGCAAGCGGTCGGGAAGCTGATCGGACGCGCCGTCGTCGGCTGCGGCGCGAATGGCCAGCCCGATCGCGCTGGCCGAGCGCATGTAGGCCGAGCGCCTCACCTTGCGGCCAAAGCTCTCACGCAGAATCCGCGCCACCGGCGGCAATTCCGCTCCCCCGCCGGTCACATAGAGGGTGTCCAGCAAGCGCCCGGTATGCGCGGCGAGCAGGCGATCGACCACGCCGCGAGTCTGCTCAATCAGCGGACGGCAGCGCTCGTAGTAGGCCTCAGCGGGCAAAGTTACCTGCTCCCACCCCGCGCGCACCCGCTCCAGATCGACGGTGATTTTGCGGGTATTAGGGTTGAGCGACTCCTTCTTTTCGCGGCATTCTTCCAGCAAACGGTACCGCTCTGACGCGGTCAGCCCGGTGTGCTCGCCGTGGGTTTCGAGCGCCAGGTCGGCCAGAGTATCGTCGAAGTCGTCGCCGCCCAGGCCGGGAATGCCGTCCGATGCTTCGATCGTGTGCTCGGACTCGCCCAGGTTCACCAGCGAAACGTCGAACGTGCCTCCGCCCAGGTCATACACCACCAGCCCGCTGCCGGCCCGGCTCTTACGCTCGGCGCCGTTGCGGTGGGCAAACTCGATGGCCGCAGCGGAAGGCTCGTTGAGCAGGCCAAGCACCGTAAAGCCCGCTTCCTGCGCCGCTTCTTCGGTCAAAAATCGCTGGTTGCTGTTGGCGCTGGCAGGGACGCCGAGCATGATCTCCAGCGGCTCTTCCGATTGCGCGCCCGGGCCGGCGGCCCAATCGGCGCCCAGGTTGGAGTGCTCCAGAAGCTGCGTTTTGAGGGCGGCCATCATCTCGGCCATCAGCAGGCGCAGCGGCAGCGCCTGGCCTGCGACGCTCACCTCGGTATGCGGGCCGGCGCTCCGCAGGTGGCGCTTGAGCGAGCGCAGAACCGTCCAGTTCTCGTCCTCCTGCGCCGCCACCGCTTCCCAGCCGTAGAGGCGCTGGCCGCCGTTCACCGCCGCGACGGGCGGAAACCAGTCGCGCACCTGCCCGTCCGGCGCTTCAAAATTCACCAGCGGAAAGTTGCCGCGATCCACCGCGGCCACCACCACACGGGTCGTTCCGAAATCGATTCCGAGTCGCATACGCATCCAGTCTACTGGAGTTACGCTTCGGCCGAACCGGTTTCGGCGCTGAAGGGGGCACAACCTCGGGCTGAAGCGGCTGTGCTGAGAGTGAGCCGCACCCGTTCGCAGGCCATTTTTCCTTTTTGGCGAACTTGGCCAATTTGCTTATACTCTGGCTGAGGTGCCCCATGCCGACCCGCAACGTGAACCTGACTCCGGAGTTGGACCGTTTCGTCGCCACCAAGGTTAACGCTGGGCTGTACGCCAATGCCAGCGAGGTGATGCGCGCGGCCCTGCGACTGCTGGAGAGAGACGAACGGGAGTACGAGGAAAAGATGGCCGCGCTGCGGGCTGCTATTGACGCCGGGATGAACAGCGGAATCGCCGAGCCCGGGGTTTTCTCCCGCATCCGCCAGAAGTACGGCCTCCCGCAAAGGGAGGCTTGATCGTGCCGCCATTCCGGATCTCAGTCGAGGCCGAGGCGGACCTTGATTCCATAGCCGCCTACACGACGAGCACGTGGGGATGGCGGCAGACGAACCAATACCTGGCCAAACTGGAAGACGGCTTCGACATCATTGCCCAGAATCCCTCCATTGGCCGATCCTGCGACGCGATTCGTGCCGGCTTGCGACGCTTCGAGATCGGCGAGCATGTGGTGTTCTATCTGACTGAGCCGGATGGGGTGCTGGTCGTTCGCGTATTGCACCAGCGGATGATGCCGGGCACGTACGTCTGATTGGCGATGGTGGGCACCACGAACCTCGCGTCTCCTCCTCATTTCTTCTCCACCCATCGATGTCGGCGGTCTATGGAACCGTTGCCTGTCGCTGCTAAACTGGAACCACATGATTCTCCCGTTTGTCCGCGAAATCTTCGCGGAGCTGGAGCACTCTTCGGGGTTTGAACGCGTACGAAGGCATCTGAGCCTGGGTGCGGGACGGAGACGTGTGTCCGGGCTGACGGCTACGGCGCGGGCGCTCTATATTCCGCTGATGGCGCGCGCGGCACGGCAGCCGGTGATTGTGGTGGTGGCCGACAACAAGGCTGCCGAGGCGCTGGAGCCGATGGTGCGCGCCGGCTGCGAGCTGACCGGCGCGGTGGATCCCTCCTTGGTAGTGCGGCTGCCGGCCCACGATGTGCTTCCTTTCGAAAATCTGTCTCCCCATCCGGACGTCCAGGAGCAGCGTGCGGCGGCTTTGTGGAAGCTGGCCACCGGCGCGGTCTCGATCCTGATTGCGCCCGTGGAAGCGGCGGCGCTGAAGCTGTTTGACCGCGATTACTACGCCGGCCTTGCCGTCACGCTCAAACGCGGCGAGGAAGTGGACGTGGAGGTGCTGACCGGGCACTTGGCCAGTGTCGGCTACACGCAGATGGACCTGGTGGAGATGCCGGGGCAGTTTACGCGGCGGGGCGGGATTCTGGACGTATATTCCCCCGAGGCCGACCGGCCGGTGCGCATCGAGTTCTTCGGCGACGAGATCGAGACCATCCGCAAATTCGATCCGGAGACGCAGCGTTCGCAGTCGGGGCTGGACGAAACGCAGTTGCTGCCGCTGACCGAGACGCCGGTGACCGAGCACCTGCTGGCGGCAGTGCATGGACGCCTGAACCGGCAGCGTGTGGAAGTGGAAGGCGCGGACGAGCAGGAGATGGCGATTGAAGCCGCGGCTGCCGGCGGCGTGAGCGTGTTTCCGGGTTGGGAGTTTTTCTCCGCGGTGGCCGGGGCGGAAAAATCGCTGCTGTCGCTTTGCCCCAAGTGCGCGCTGTTCATCGAGGAGCCGGCCATGGTGCGCAACCAGGTTGATCGCTGGTGGAACAAGGTCGAGCAGCGGCATGAGCGGTCGGCGATGGGGTCCCTGATTACGCCCGAAGACATCTATGTGCGGCCGGAGGTGTTGCAGGCGACTCTCGACTCGCACATGGGTCTGGATCTTGACCAATTGGGCGTGGTGGACGTGCTCGACGACGACAACACGCTGGGCGAGATCGAGTTGAACACCCGGCCGACGCTCAGGTTTCATGGGTCCATTCCGGCGCTGACCGAGCAGTTGCGCGCGCTGATGGCGGCGGAGACGCGGATTGTGCTGGCCGCGACCCACCAGGGCGACGTGGAGCGGCTGGCCACGGTGCTGCGCGAGTACCAGATTCCTTACCGGCTGGGCAGCCGCAGTCCGCGTCCCGGCGAAACGATGCTGGACGAAGGCAGTTACCTGGCCGGCGACCTGCGCGTGCCTGTAATTGTGCGCACTCCGCTGGCCGCGGGCGTAAGTTTCGGCGACTCGAACCTGATTCTGTTCGGCGCCAACGACCTATCAGACGATGCTGACGTGGCTGCGCGGCCCGAGCCCAAAAAATCGAAGACGGCTGCGTTTGTTTCCGATTTCCGCGACCTCACAATCGGCGACTACGTGGTCCACGTGGAGCACGGCATTGCGCAATATCAGGGACTGAAGGAAATTGTGCAGGACGGACTCTCGCTCGAGTTCATGATCCTGGAGTTTGCCGAACAGGCCAAGTTATACGTGCCGCTCACTCGCCTGGATCTGATACAGAAGTACCGCTCGACGGATGCGGGGCCGGCTCCGGTGTTGAACCGGCTGGGTTCGCAGCAGTGGACCAAGACCAAGGCGCGGGTGCGCAAGGCCATGCAGGACATGGCCCAGGAGTTATTGAAGTTATACGCCGAACGGGCCACCGCAGAGGGAACGGCGTTCTCGAAGGACAATGAATTTCAGCGGGAGTTTGAGGGCTCGTTCGATTACAACGAGACCGAAGACCAGTTATCGGCGATCCGGGCCATCAAGTACGACATGGAATCGACCACGCCGATGGACCGGCTGCTGTGCGGCGACGTGGGTTATGGCAAGACGGAAGTCGCCATGCGCGCAGCATTCAAGGCTGTGCAGGATGGGAAGCAGGTCGCCGTCCTGACGCCGACGACGATCTTGAGCTTTCAGCATTTCGAAACATTCAAGAAAAGATTTGCGCAGTTTCCCATCATTATCGATATGATCTCGCGCTTCCGCACCGCGAAGGAACAGAAGTCTATCGTGGAGCGCGTGGAAGCGGGCAAGGTCGACATCCTGATCGGCACGCACCGCCTGTTGTCGAAGGACATCAAGTTCCAGGACCTTGGCCTGCTGATTGTGGACGAGGAGCAGCGCTTCGGCGTGCGCCACAAGGAGCGCCTGAAGCAGATGCGCAAACAGATCGATGTGCTGGCCATGAGCGCCACGCCGATTCCGCGCACGCTGCACATGTCGCTCGTGGGCCTGCGCGACATGAGCGTGATCGAGACGCCGCCCAAGGACCGCATGGCCATTCAGACCGTGGTGGCCAAGTTCGACGAGAAGATTGTGCGTTCGGCGGTCGAGGTGGAACTGGAGCGCGGCGGGCAGGTTTATTTTGTGCACAACCGCGTGGAGTCGATTTATGAGATTGCCGCGCGCATTCAGGAGTTGGTGCCCGCGGCGCGGGTTGTAGTGGGCCACGGTCAGATGGGCGAGGCGGAACTGGAGCGCGTGATGCTGGCCTTCATGCACCACGAGTACGATGTGCTGGTGGCGACCACGATCATCGAGAACGGGCTGGACATTCCCCTGGCGAACACCATGCTCATCAACCGCGCCGACCGGCACGGGCTGAGCGAGTTATACCAACTGAGAGGCCGCGTGGGCCGGTCGAATCGCCGCGCTTATGCGTATCTGCTGATTCCTCCGGAGCAGGAGTTGACGGATATTGCGCGCAGAAGGCTGGCGGCGTTGAAGGAGTTCAGCGACCTGGGCGCGGGCTTCAAAATCGCCGCGCTCGATCTGGAGTTACGCGGCGCGGGTAACATGCTGGGCGGCGAGCAGAGCGGGCACATCGAGGCGGTGGGATTCGAGTTATACACCTCGATGCTGGAGGCCGCCGTGAAGGAGATGAAGGGAGAGAGCAGCGAAGAGAGGCCCACCACGCAGCTCAACCTGGGCATCGCGCTGCGCATCGACGAGAGCTATGTGCCCGAAGAGAATCAGCGCCTGCGGCTCTACAAAAAAATCGCGGGCGCAACAAGCGAAGCGGGCGTCGCCGAGGTGCGCGCGGAGATGGAAGACCGCTATGGGACGCCGCCGGACGCGACGGTTTATCTTTTGGAGGCGGCGATGGTGCGCCTCGAGTGCGAACGAATCGGCATTGCCCAGGTGGATCGCAAGCGCGCCGAGGTGCACATTCGTTTCACCGAAAACGCAACCGTCGATCCGCGGCAACTGATGCGGCTGGTTGCGCGCAACGCCAAGCGCGGTGCGCAGTTCACGCCGCAGGGCCTGTTGAAGTATCCTTTGGCTGCTACGCGGAGCGACGAAGTTCTGTTGGAGATTCACGAGTTGATCGCCGACCTCGCGCCTGCGCCGGTTACTGCATAAAAATTTAACCTCGATCAAGAGAGGCACGATGAACAAGAGTTTTGCGTTGTTAGCGATGGGAGCTTGCATGTCTTCTGCGATCAGCGGCCATGCCGCGAATGAAAACTGGAAGCAGCAATTCGAGAAGGTGTCCAACGAGTATTTTGACCAGGTGTATTTTCACTACGGTCCGACAAACGGGACGCTGACCGGCTATCACCAGTACGATGCGCAATTGGAAGATTATTCTCGCAAGAGCATCGACGCCGAGATTGCCGCGCTGAAAGTTTTCGAGACGCGCATCGAGGCGATTCATCCCGATGCAGCCGCGGCCGATTTTGTTCCCCGCAGCGACCGCGAGATTGTGCTCGCCAACATTCGCTCGCAACTGCTGACGTTGGAAACAATTCGTCCGTGGGAAAAGAATGCGGACAACTATTCGAGCACCTGCGCGAATGGCGCGTTCACGCTGATGGAGCGCAAGTTTGCTTCGCCGGACGAGCGGCTGCGGTCGGTGATCGCGCGGGAAAAGCAGATGCCGGCGCTGCTCAGCGCTGCGCGCGTGAACCTGAAGAATCCGCCGCGCATTTATACCGAGATTGCCATCGAGCAGTTGCCGGGCATCGTGAGCTTCTTTGAACACGATGTGCCGTTGGCCTTCGCCGACGCCAAGGATCCGGCGCTCAAGGCGGAGTTTGCCCAGAGCAATGCGGCGGTGATTGCGGCCTTGAACAGTTATCTCGGCTGGCTGAAGACGGACCTGCTGCCACAGTCCAACGGAGACTACCGCATCGGCGCGGATGCGTTTGCGAAAAAACTTCAATACGACGAGATGGTGGATTTGCCACTCGACAAACTGCTCGAAATCGGCTGGGCCGACCTGCGCAAGAATCAGGAGCACTTCAAGCAAGTCGCGAAGGAACTGGAACCGAACAAAGAGCCCAGCGCGGTGCTGGAGGAGTTAGGCGAGAACCATCCCGCGCCCGATCATCTGCTGGATGCATTTCGCGCCACGTTCGATGGGCTGGACAGTTTCATCCGTACGCATCATATCGTCACAATCCCCTCGACAGTCCGGCCCATCGTGGAAGAGACGCCGCCTTTCATGCGCGCTACCACTTTCGCCAGCATGGACACGCCGGGAGCGTTTGAGACGCACGCGACGGAAGCGTACTTCAACGTGACACTGCCCGATCCTTCAATGACGCCTGCCGAAGTGGAAGGCTTCATGCATTCGTTCAATGTGGGCACGGTGATTTCGACGGCGGTGCATGAAGCGTATCCGGGCCATTACATCCAGTTTCTGTGGCTGCCGCAGGCGCCGAGCCGGGTGCGCAAACTGCTGGGCGCAAATACCGACATCGAGGGCTGGGCGCACTACACCGAACAGATGATGCTGGATGAGGGCTACGGCCAGCCCGGCGCAGGAGCCAGGGATGAGCGCGAATCGAAGTTCCTTCGCCTCGGCCAGTTGCAGGACGCGCTGCTGCGCAACGCACGCTTCATCGTCGGCATCCAAATGCACACCGGCAAGATGAGTTTTGACGAGGCCGTCGCATTCTTCCAGAAGGAGGGCTACCAGTCGAAAGAGACGGCCACGGTGGAAACGAAGCGCGGCACCGGCGATCCGACCTACCTCTATTACACGCTGGGCAAGCTGGAAATCATGAAGCTGCGCGAGGACCTGAAGAAGAAGCAGGGCGCGGCTTTCTCGCTGGAGCAGTTTCACAACGATTTCCTGCGCCAGGGATTTCCACCCGTCAAGATTGTGCGCGAAGCGCTCATGGGGGACGATTCGCCGACACTGTGATTGCGCGGCGTCCCACTCTTGCCGCAAGAACAAAGACGCGGCGAGGATGGAGCACCCAGAGACGTTGTTTTCTGCCGTATCCCACGCAAGAGGCAGAGCGCAAGTCGGGGCGACCTTGTAAGATGGCTGCGAGTTTCAAAGCCGCGTCTACTCGGCGGCAAAACTTGAGGTGAGGCAGAAAGAATGAGCAATCACGTACGGAAGGCGGTCTTTCCAGCGGGCGGCTTGGGCACACGGTTTTTGCCGGCCACCAAGGTGATTCCCAAAGAAATGCTGGCGCTGGTGGACAAGCCCATCATTCAATACGGAGTGGAAGAGGCCATCGCTTCAGGGATCGAGCACATCATCATCGTGACCGGGCGCGGCAAGGGCACGATGGAGGACCACTTCGACCATAGCTTCGAACTGGATGCGACTCTTGAGAAGCGTGGCAAGAGTGAACTGCTGGCGCTGTCGCGCGGCGTGTCTGCGCTGGCGCGGATAAGTTATGTGCGCCAGAAGGAGCCGCTGGGCCTGGGCCATGCCGTGCTGTGCGCCGAGGACCTGGTGGGAGATGAGCCGTTTGCCGTGATTCTGCCCGACGACGTGATCGACGCTGAAGTGCCATGCCTCAAGCAGATGATCGGCGTTTTCGAGGAGCGGGGCGGCTCAGTGCTGGCGACGCAGACCATTGAAGGTCCGTCGATCAGCGCATACGGCGTGCTGGCCGGCTCGCAGGACGTCAATAACAAGAGAATTTATAACTGCACCGGCATGGTGGAGAAGCCGAAGTTTGAAGATGCGCCGTCCACACAGGCCATCATCGGCCGCTATGTCCTCACGCCGCGCATCTTTGCTTTGCTGCGCAATACCAAGCCCGGCGCGGGCGGCGAGATACAGCTTACCGACGGCATTCTCGCGCTGCTGAAAGAAGAGAAAGTCTTCGGATACACGTTCGAGGGCAAGCGGTTCGATGCCGGCGACAAGCTGGGCATGCTGCAGGCTACGGTCGAATTTGCCCTCAAGCGCAGCGACCTGGGCCCGAAGTTCCGCGAGTTCCTTATAGGCGGAGTTAGCGGGGTTAGCGAGGTTCGCGGAGCTAGCCGGAAACGAACTCCGCTAACTCGGCTAACCCCGCTAGCTCCGCTTTTTACGCCTTCCACTTGATGTTGCAGCCGATCGAAGGGCGCTGGTCCTTGAGCCGCGGCTTGCCCAGCAGCACCATGTCGATGGCGATGCGCAGATCCTCCCCCGTCACGGGTATGCCGTTTCCGGGGCGGCTGGAGTCGAACTGGCCGCGATAGACGAGGCGGAAGTCGGCATCGAAGAGGAAAAAGTCCGGCGTGCAGGCGGCGTTATACGCGTGGGCCACGGCCTGCGTTTCGTCATACAAATAGGGGAAGGTGAAGCCGAATGTCTCGGCCTGCACCTTCAGCCCTTCGGGCCCGTCTTCGGGGTGGGTCGCTACATCGTTGCTGCTGATGGCAACAATGCCTAGAGATTGCCCCGCGTAATTGACGCCCAGCGCTGCCAGGCCGCTTTCGACGTGCTTCACGTAGGGGCAGTGGGTGCAGATGAACATCACCAGCAGGGCCTTCCGGCCGCGGAAATCGTCGCGACGGACTATCCTGCCGGAGACGACGTCGGTCAAGGCAAAGTCCGGCGCCGTCGTATCCAGTTCCAGCATGGTGGATTCAGTGAGTGCCATGGTTGTCCTCCGAGAGTGAGTGAGCAAACTTCTCAGTTTGTAAAACCGGCCCTGGCCTCCGGCCGCCTAAAACAGCGGTGCCTGGCGTCCGGGCATGGTCAAGCCGAAATGTTCGTAGGCCAGGCGCGTGGCCACACGGCCGCGCGGGGTGCGGTCGAGGAATCCTATCTGGATGAGGAACGGCTCGTAGACCTCTTCCAGCGCGTCCTGCTCCTCGGCCAGGGTGGCGGCCAGGGTGCTCAGGCCCACCGGTCCGCCGTCGTATTTCTGCATGATGGCCAGCAGCAGCTTGCGATCGATCTCGTCGAAGCCGTGGGCGTCCACTTCAAGCATGGTGAGTGCGGCGTTGGCCGTGGGACGATCGATCACGCCCGAGCCGCGAACCTGCGCATAGTCGCGCACGCGCCGGAGCAGCCGGTTGGCGATGCGCGGTGTGCCGCGGGAGCGCAGGGCGATCTCCGCCGCGCCGTCCTGGTCGATGGGTATCTGCATCACTTCTGCGGAGCGCGTGACGATGAAGCGCAGCTCGTCCTCGGTGTAGAACTCCAGGCGCAGCAGAATGCCGAAGCGCGAACGGAGGGGCGAGGACAGCAGGCCGGGCCGGGTGGTGGCGCCGATAAAGGTGAAGGGGCGGATCTCCATCACGTGGGTGCGCGCCGCCGGGCCCTGGCCGATGATGATGTCCAGTTTGTAGTCCTCAAGGGCGGTGTAGAGCTTTTCTTCGAGCACCGGCTGCATGCGGTGGATTTCGTCCAGAAAAAGCACCTGGCGCTCGCGCAGGTTGGTGAGGATGGCGGTCAGGTCGCCCTGAATTTGCAGCGCCGGTCCGGAGGTCTGCTGGAAGCCCACGTCGAGTTCATTGGCGATGATGGTGGCCAGAGTGGTCTTGCCCAGCCCCGGGGGTCCGAAGAGGAGGACGTGATCGAGGGCCTCGCCGCGGGATTTGGCGGCTTCGAGCGCAATGGCCAGTTGTTCCTTGGCTTTGGACTGTCCGATGAACTCGCCAAGCCAGCGAGGGCGCAGTTTCAGCTCAAAACCCTGCTCTTCGTCGGCGCGCGAGGCGCTGACCAGACGTTCCGGGGTGTTGTCGCGTGCGATTGCCATGCTGTGGAGAAGTGTAGCGGTTGTTGGCGGCAGGGGCAAAATGTGAATCGCAGCGCTACTCCGGGTGGGTTGCCGAAGGAGACAGCACGAAGTCGTCCGGGGTTCGCGCGGGAAGGGAGAAGTGAGCGTCCAGATCGGTGGCCAGGACGATGGAAACTTCGGGATGCGCGGGTTGAAAGTGGACGCGGATTCGTTTGTTCTTCAGCAATTCCAGCCACTCCCACGCCCGCTCCTTGTCTGGAAAGGGACGGGAAAAATCTCCGGAAAGGTGGTGGGTCTCGCCGCCTTCCTGGGCGTCATAGGAGTATTTGAATGTGGCGTTGAATCGCCGCGCGCTGCCAAAGAACTTGGTTCCCGCAGTCACGTCGATGGATTGAACTGCCCCCTCAGCAACGGGCCAGTGCTGCGCCAGACGGGCGTTGCGGCGTTTGACTCCCCGTCGCACGACCTCAACGAGCGATGCGGCCAGGGGCGCGAGAAAATTGTGGAAGGACACGAGGGAATGGAAGGAGTTCCACTTGACCCGCTTGAGGATGTCGAGGATGTCGGGGGTGGTGAGCACTGGGGAACCTCCGCCGAAATTACTTACCACGATACAACGGGGGCCAGTGTGCTGGCATCTCAGGTGACCGGCAGACAGACCACGCCGCAAGCCAATTTGTAGTGAAAGCCCTCGAAGGGCTCGCTGAGGCTGATTGTCAGCAGGGTTTCAGCACACTTGCTGCCAGACAAGAGCGCATGGGGGTAAATGCCGGCCGGCAAAAGGTTGAGCATATCAAGCCACTTGGGATCGGTGACCGCCAGGTCGTAACGAATGCGACCAACGTGACCGAGACGGAAGACGGCTCGATTCTTTCGCTTGCCGTTCTCCTCTCGAATCCACCACCACAGGTCCTCCGGGCGAACAAGTCCCAGGGAGCACTGCGCCGGAGTCTTTTCGAACCTGCTAGCGAGGATTCTGTCGCAGTATCCCTGCAAGACAAGGGGGTCCTTGTTCACATAAGCTGCAAGAAATTGGGCGTCGGAACGCTCGTCGAATCGCCGCACCGGTTGCCATGGCTTACCGGTAACATAAATATCTTCAGGATGGGAATTGGAGCCGCATTTCTCCCCGAGTTCAGCCTCGAACACATCCAGCAGCGCGACTTCCTTCCCATCGGGATAGCTTGCTTCCTTTCGGGTCAAACAGCCGGGAACCTGTTTGCCAACGAGCCGGACCCATTGCTTTGTGACAAGGCTGATTCCGGCCACACAGCGATTCTCGTGCTTGTAGGAGTTGGCAAGGCAGAGAATCCGGTTGACGCCCATGGAGTTCGACTTACCTCCAGGATGTGAATTAAAGATGACGGATTGTTACACCCTCCCATCGCTGCTGTAAATACTCGAGCGCGAGACGGCGGTGGCAGTGTTCCGCTGTGGCTTCGCTGCATAACAAGACGGTTTTCTTCAGGAAGCTTTCCTTACTCAGGGCCGATTCCACTTTGCGAGAACGGATGAGGGCGAGATATGCGTCCGTGTAAACGCCCCAATCTCCCTTGCGCTTCTTGTAAGCATCGAGAATGTCCTGCGTGGGAGCGAGAAGAGGCTCGTGCTCATAATCCGCAGCGCATATCTCGCGGAGGAAGTAGGCCAGGTCAGCCTGTTTGGCGAATGCGGCCAGTTGGGAGGTGTTATTCAGGCGCACGTCGAGCAGGCGCTCGATGCCGTGAGCCTTCAATGTGCCGAAGAATTGGCTGGCGCTTTTTTGGGTAAAACCGATGCTGTAGATCTCCATTCGTCCTCGTCGAGTTCAGCAAAGAGTGCGGGCTGTGTGCCGACCAGCGGCTTGTGGGCCTCGGCGGCAACCGCGTCGTCCGATTCCAGCCGGCCGTCGCCGCGAATGTGGAGCATGGTGTGGCCGCGCTCCGTTAGCACCCGCCCGATGAGAAGGCGGCGGTGGCAGTGGGCGGGGTCCTCTTCGCCGCAGACCAGGGCAACGCGGTAGCGCTCCATGCCGGTCTCAAGCCTTGCGATGGCTGCCTTGAATCGGGGGTCGTCGCGGAGCCGGCTGTAAAGGACGCGGCCCTTGGCGTCGTAGTAAGCCGGGTTCGCCGGACGGCCTCCCAGATCCGCGCCCAAGTAGAGATAGCGGATTCCCGCCTGTTCCAGCGAGCGCTGCATGAGTTCCCTGTCGAACTGCGGAACGTATTTCGAGTAAGGAGAGCTACGCGTATCGACCACCACCTCAACCCCGTGCTGGCTGAGGAGGGCAAGCCAGGTTTCGACGGCGTGGTTGGAATGGCCGCAGGTGAAGAAGCTGCTCATGCGCAAGTCCTTGCAAAGGAGGATAGCACCGAGGGGTCGTCCGCTTGTGAAACGCGATAACCTCCGGCGAGCCAGAGTTTAGACTGGTATGGTCTCCAGGAACGCAATGACCCACCGGTTCGGAATCCTTCGTCGCTTTCGCTTCAATCTGCCGCAGCGCATAGCCGCCGGGCTATTGGCGCTGTTTCTGGTCCAGGGGCTGTGGCTCACAGGACACCAGACGCTGGCCGACCGCGATTACCAATATGCGCGCTGCGGGCGCGAAATGTGGGAGCGGCCGTCGGCCCTGGCTGGCTACTTTACCAGCTGCGGCAACATTCACGACGGAGTCCTGGCCTACCGCGTGGCCGGGCTGCCGCTGACCGTGAACCTGCTGGCCGAGCGCTGGATGGATCACTTCCGCAAGCCCGAGGACCGGGTGGTGCAAACCGGGTTGGGAGCCGGGAGCGATCCGGGTGGTGCAGAGCTGAGTACCTGGGAACTGCGGCATCAGCTCACGCACATTCTGCTGCTATTGCGGCTGCCGTTTCTGGCGGCCGGGTGCCTGCTGGGCGGCGGACTGTGGTGGGTGACGCGGCGGCTCTACGGCAACCTGGGCGGCTACACAGCGCTGGCTCTCTACTGCTTTTCTCCGGCCGTGCTGCGTGCCTGCATCGCTCCGGGCCCCGAGGTGCTGGCCGCGCTGGGAGTCTTTGGCGGCGTCTACACCTCCATCGGCGTGGCTCATGCCATGCAAGGCCCCAGGCGGAAGTGGCGTCCGCGGATCGTGCTGCTCATAGCGGCTTTTGGGCTGGCGGCGGCCGCGCACATTGCCGCCCTGCCGGTGGTGGCGCTGCTGGGGTTGGCGTCCATGCTGTGGGTGGCCGAGGGGCGCCGGAGCCAGGTGCTGCCGGTGGTGATTGTGGCTGTGGCCGGGGCGCTGGTGGTGGTGTTTGCCTGCTACGGCTTCTCGCCGGACGCGTTCAGTTACCTCTTCCGGTCGGCCTCGGGCCTCGTTTGGATTTCGCTGGATCCGGCGCGGCGGTTCTTCTCCACCCTGGGCAACGCCGGCATTACGGTGGCTGCGGCTGGAGCCCTGGCGCTGTTTCTAGGGCAGCGCAAATCGTGGTACTTCGGCAATACGGCCCCGCTGCTTTGCACTGGGGTGCTTTTTCTCCTGGTTCTGACGGGCGCTCCCGGCTCTCCCTGGCTGTGGGCGCTGCCGTTTCTGCTCACGTTTGTGGGCGGGGTGTTTGCCGACGCCTACGAAGGGCC
>JBEKTB010000090.1:0-15056 GCA_049516495.1 Occallatibacter sp. | reverse complement strand
CCGTGCGCCACTTTACTCAGGTATTGCTACCCTTTCTCGTTCGACTTGCATGTGTTAGGCACGCCGCCAGCGTTGATTCTGAGCCAGGATCAAACTCTCGTTTGAAACCTGATTGCTTCCCCCAAACCGACGGAGGCCGGATGGGTTCAGCGGCATCGCTACGCTCGAAAACGTGCGATGCAATTTAGTGAGAATGATCAAGCCAAACCTGATCTTTTCTCACGACTGGCATGTTCAACCTAATTGTCAAAGATCCGTGAGAGCTACCCGCCTAAGCGGCGCCCTTTTGGATCGAGGCCCGGTTGTTACACCAGGTTGTCCTCGAACTTGTTGCGCTTACCGGTTCTGCGTTTAACCGCATCTACCGGTGTTTTTGCGCGAACTTTCTAAATTTACTAGGTTTTCATCTTCGTGTCAAGCTCGATCTTTTCTCTTCAGGAGGCCGCTCAAACTCGTTGTTGGCGGTAGATCCTCACTGACTGATTTCGATCGGCCGAGAAGAGAAAGCCCTCTTCAGAAACCTCGCACAGCGCAAAATATCAAAGATCGACCAGCAAACCGCGCCTGAGCCACTAAGGCTCACAGGAGATAACTCCTGGGTCGTGCAATTGCTTGTTCTCTGAGGGTTTCCCTACAGGGGTTCAGGGGCTCTTGCCTCACCTGACCCAGCGAACCAGCTTATAACTGCTTCCCACTTCCCTCATCGGGCAGGCCACAAGGCCACCGGGAGGCTCTACTGCTTTTCTGCAACTTCACAAGAGTAGCACAGGCTATTCCCGTTTGCAAACCGCGTTGGCTTTCAACCGCCCCGCTCTGTTTGCGACTTTCAAAGAGTATCACGTTCACTCTTCGTTTGCAAGTGGCTTGTTTTGTTCTACTTGCCGCCACTTTTTGCTACTTTCAGAGAGTAGCATAACCGCTCTCTGTTTGCAAGCGCCTCGCTCTGTTCTGCTCAGCACCGCTTTGCAACTTTCAAAGATTAGCATAACCAATCTTTGTTTGCAAGTGGCTTGCTTTGTTTTACTTAGCTCCACTTTGCAACTTTCAAAGAGTAGCATAACCACTCTTCGTTTGCAAGCGGCTAGCCCGGCTAAGCCGTGTTCACCTCGTTGCAACTTCCCAACAATATCAACCCCTCGGCCCGATTGCAAGCTCCCTGCCTGTGGAAAGCCTCCAGTTCTGTGGGAAACCCGTACCCTACTGTCTCGCGATTAGACCTAAGTCTGTGAGTCCATTGACGAAAAACTGCATGGCCAAAGCCACCAGAAGAAGACCCATAATACGCACCAGGATGCGGATGCCGGTTTCGCCCATCACGCGGCGCACCCGGCCCGCCCCGGCCAGCACCCAGTAGCTCGCCAGGCTGGTCACCCCGATGGAGCCGAGGATGGCCCCCATCTCCCAGTGCAGGAGGGACGGCACCTGGCCCACCAGCACCATGACAGACGAAATCGCGCCCGGCCCGGCCAGCATGGGAATGCCCAGGGGCACAATGCCCGCGTCTTCCTTGGCGGCCGCCTCCTCGGTGTCGCCCGTGGCCTCCTGGGTGGCCGAGCGTTTGGCCTGCAGCATGTCGAGGCCGATGAGGAGCAGAATCAGGCCGCCAGCCACTTCGAACGCGGGCAGTGTGATGCCGAACATGCGGAAGATGAGCTGCCCGCCCAGGGCAAAGCTGGTGAGCACAATGAAGCAGGTGAGCGCGCCCTTGCGCGCCATGCGTTTGCGCCGCGGGGGATCGGCCGACTCCGTAATGGCCAGAAACGAGGGAATCGCGGCGAATGGATCGACCAGAAAGAAGATCGAACTCAGGGCCAGCACCGAGAACCGCACCAGCGGCGCCTTGGTCAATTCGTTGAGCGCCAGTTCAGCAGGGTTGGTCCAGATCATGGCTTGAGGCTAAAGCATATTGCCCTCAGTCGCCAAAGGACGAACTCGCGGCATGAGGCCGCAAAGGAGCCCGAAGCTGTTCGCCGGCTCGACCGCAGGTCGAGCGGACTTGATGGAGTTGATTACTCCTCCTGGCAAATACCGCGACATGTTCCAGCCGAATCCTGCCGCCTGTTCCGGAATTATGCTGCCTGCAAAAGTGGCCCGACCTGCTCCGAACCGGATGCATAGAGAACAAGTATCTCCCCTGCCCAGGCGGGCCGGATGTTCATCAACCGGTAATCCACGCACAGGCGGCAAGGCGGAAGTAGCCACCAGACGGCTGTGGAGATTTCACTGAACCGGACCGAAATCCGGCAGAATGCGCATGTTTGAGCGAAACAGATGGTACTGCTCGAAGACGACATCATTCAGCCAAAGATCCTGCCATCCTTGTGAAAGGGCAACTCCTCTTAGAGGGCAGATGTATCTTTTGCCGCCAAGCTCCACGGGGCCGTATTCCACCACAATGTCCGCGGCCCTGGAGAGCACATTGTCAGTCGCTGGGTCGGACCTCAGGGCAATGCGAAGTATCGTTCCATTGGACGGGTCGATTGCAATCTCACCCTGGTAGGCGGTGGTTCGATTCTCCACTTTGTAGTGCGACTGTTTCGCGTTGACTGCGTAAGTGAACACCACCTCAGGCCCCGCTGCGCTCTGCTCCCAGCGACTCCAAGCCAGATTTCCCCGAGCGGCGTCGAGCAGGGCCGTACCAAGTATGGGTCCAAACTCGCCCGAGGTAGTCAGCCCTTTCTCCACCATGCTGCGTCCGATGGGCTGCTCTCTTTCATCGCCGTCCCTGTAGAGTACGCGCGCCCGATATTTGCCGAATGGATGAAGGGACTTGCCGGGCGGCGAGGTCTGTTGAAAAGTGGTGGTAACCCGAATTGCGAAGAGATTCGGTAAATTGCGCATGGTTATTTCGGCATAGTTCACCGCAAGAGCCATGATTTTGCGTTGGGTGGCGGGGTCGGGCTCGGCCAGATTGGGGACCTCGGAGGCGGGTGGATCGAGGAAAGCGGACATGTCGGCGAGCGCCAGCAGCGCCTCCTTTGCGTGCGGCCCAGGCAAGTTCGCTACGCAGGTTGAGAGCTTGTTTGTGCTTAACCGCTCCGTGAGTTCCAGACCTGAAATCTGACGCGCAACTTCTGTGTCTGATTTGTGGCGAGCAGCGGCCACAATATTCTCCAGTTGCGCCGTCGTGACACGGTTTGCCGCAAGCGTCTGCAGGCTTCCTGCGGTCCACAGCAAAATCGGCAGCAACCTTCGCATGATGCAGTCCCCTGAGAAGCACAGGATGAATCGACCGTGCTTGACACCCAGTCACGCGGGGATTTCCCCCGATTCGCTCGCATTATATCTTTCTGAATGAGTTTTCCCGCGAAGAAATCCATCGAGTCAAGCCGCCCCTTAACTCACCCACAGGGAAGGTTTGGCTGCCGGAATGAAACGTGAACAGCAACAGCTCGCAAGGCTGGCGAACTCTCTCCATCTCTCGGGCGGCCGCCGCTCTACAATCATCTCTTGCTAACTGAAGATCAACGCGAACGGCTGGAAGTGGTGCTGGTTTCGCCGCGCAACCCGCTCAACATAGGGGCGGTGGCGCGGGCCATGGCCAACTTTGGCTTTGGACGGCTTACAGTGGTGGCGCCCTATGCGCCCCATTGGCGCGAGGCGCGCTCGGCCGTGGGAGCACCGGAACTGCTGACCCGCGCACGCGAGACGGCGACCCTTGCCGATGCCGTGGCGCAATGCACCCTGGTAGTGGGCACCGGAACCTTGACTTATCGAAAGCCGGAGCAGGAGGTGGTTCGGCTTCCGGAGCTTGCCCCGCTGATTGCCGGTGAATTGGCGCGCGGAGGGCGCATCGCTCTGGTTTTTGGTCCGGAAAAACACGGGCTTACCCGCGAAGATCTTTCCTATTGCCATCTAATGGTCGAAATCCCCACCGACGTCCGCCAGCCGTCCATGAACCTGGGCCAGGCAGTGGCTGTCTGCCTTTATGAGTTGGCGGTGCGCGCCTGCCAGGCCGACCTCAGTCCGCAAGAGACGGCGCCTAAACCCTGTGCACCCTCCGGCACCGTGGACCTGCTGACCGGGCTGGTGGAGGAGACCATGCGGGCTGCCGGCTACTCCCCGCGCTCGATGCAGGCCGCCAACCGCCACGACCTGCGCCTGATGCTGCGGCGGCTGGCGCTCTCCGAGCCCGACGCGCGCCGCACCATGGGGCTTTTCCGCCGCGTTCTGTGGCGATTGAAGCGGAAGCCCGGGAGTGACGATAAGTCCTATTGAGCGGCACGCACGTCTCTTTCACGCCTCGGGAACGAATTCCTGTTAAAGTGGCGCTCAAGGACCCCTCATGCTTATCGCTCTCGTTCGGACCCACCGAGTGTGTTCCGTCGTGGCTTCGTCGCGGCTTTTCGCGCCAGTGTGCGCCATCGCCCTGGCTCTGGCCTTGAGTTTCTGTGCCTTGGCGCAACAGCCGACAACCCCGCCTGCGCAGTCCGACCCGGCCCAGCCGCCCGCGGCCGCGACTTCGACAACTGAGACGACGCCCGCTGTTCCAGTGCCTTCTCCCGTTGCCGCCCCACCAGTCGCTGCACCCGAAGCTCCGGCAGTCGGCGGCATCACCGAAGAGGAACTGAAGCAACTGCTGGCCGGGAAAGCACTCTATCTGCGCGGGGGCTACCTCGACAATAGCCTGGCCTTCGATGAGCACGGCCGCTTGACCGGGCACTCGCCGCAGGGCTCCTACACGCTCAGCGCCGTCCAGATCGACAAGATCCGGCTTACCAAGCACAAGGTGGAACTGGAAGGCGTGCGATATGGCCTCCACTTTGTCGGCCAGCTCGCCTACGAAGACCCCGCGAAGAGCGTGGACCGGGTGAGAATTACGCCGAAGAAGAAAATGGTTCGGATCACCATCGACCGGGAAATCGTGGTGAACCCCAAGAAGAAGAAGGAAAAGCCGTCAGGCAAGGGGAAGGACGGGAAGCCCCAGCCGGGAGTCCAGCAAAATCCAGCGGCGCCGGCCGCCAACGCTGCAGCTCCCGCCCAGCCGGCTGCCGAAACCGCAGAGCTGAGCCCGGCCGATCAAGTGAAGGCTTCCATCGCCGCCGCGCCCGAAGCCGAGCGGCCGGCCGACCCCGGTAGCGTGACCACCACCACCTCGCCTGCGCATGCCACCCGCGTGCTCAAGGACGCGCTCGACCAGATCTTCGCCCCGGGGCTCGACGAGCGCATGATGGCCACCATGCCCGACTTCTGGAAGCTCTACTACCAGGCAGTCGCGGCCCGGACCGACTACCGGCCCAGCGACCCGGCGATTCTCCGCCAGAATACGGTGGACCAGAAGGCACGGCTGCTTACAACCTTTGAACCGGACTCGAATGAATTCGCCCAGGCAAACGGCGTGGCGGGCATGGCCCTGTACCACACCGTCATTGGAATTGACGGCAAGGCAGGCGAGATCGCGGTGGGCAGGCCCATTGGCTTCGGGCTGGACGAGAACGCCGTGGCGGCAATCAGAAAGGCCAGCTTCCAGCCGGCTGTCAAGGACGGCAAGCCCGTCCCGGTGCTGCTGGACCTGGTGGTGCAGTTCCGGATTTTCTCCAATCGCACCGCGGTCAGCAATCAGCCGCAAACGGGAGACAAGCCCGCCGCGCCGCAGCTTCCGGGACCTTACACTGCGCAGCAATCTTCGTCCACCAAGTAGCGTGCGCGTCGAAGGGTGACGAATCCAAACCCCGAAGCAATCAAAAAATCTGGCCCGATGCGATTCTTTCGCATCGGGCCAGATCAATTGCACGTAACTCGGTTTTGAGATTGGCCGAGTTTCAGACCGTGTGCTCGAAAATCAGCTTTTGCTTTACGACCGTGCCGTCGGGGCTGGTGATGGTGTAGAGCCACGTGCCGATCTTGTGGTTGGCGCTCACCGTAAAGTCGCCCTTGGTGATGGTGCCGTCGGGGTCGCGCTGCGTCTCATGCACCACGCCCGGCTCCTCGGTGTAGGAATAGACGGTGGCGCTGCCGGCGATGGGATATTCCTTGCCATCGGCCGCTCCCTTGAAGCTGTAGGAGGCCTGGAAGCCGGTGCCGGTGGCCTCGTCGACGCTGAACTGGATCAGTTCCGGGGCATCGGACGTTACCTTGACGGTCATGGCCATGAGCTTGGGGCCGGAACCGAAGTCGCTCTTGGCGACAATCAACTTCCAATTGCCGAGCATGATGCCCTGACCACTCTCCTGGGCCAGAAGCGCAACCGGCGCCAAAACAACAAGGGCCGCAACCAACCAAACGCGCAAGCAAAGGTTCTTCATTGACCTGCCTCCTTGCATGTGCCGCAACCCAACCGGTTACCAAAGCGCACAGCATCTTGAAGTTAGGCGCGGGAGCAGGAAAGGGATGTGACATTGGTCACCAAGGGGAGCCGCGTGAGGGGGTGGGAAGTCTGCGCCTGGGCCTGGACGAAGCTGCCGTTTTTGGGGCATTGGGCCGGTTTGTCTTACGGCGAATCCCTGTCCGACGCCCGCAAGGCAAATGCCTTACAGATGTCCTGCGTTTGTAAGACAGACGTCTTACGGCCGTAAGACATCGGGCTTCAGGAGCGTAAGACAGCGTAAGACAAAGCCCCTTTTCTGCCCGAATCCTGTCTTGCACGCTGCCCTCCATCTTTGCGCCTGCCGCGGTCTACGGCATCCGGTAAGACAAAAAATCGGTAGCGCGACGGGAAGGCAGGCCATCGCCAGAGGCCGTCCACGGGATGTCTTACGGGCTGCAAAAAATTGTGCAGACGCCGTTAGACGCCAAGCCCCGTCCTACGAGGGTGGGGCTTCAGAGTGTCTTACTTCTCTTGCACGGGCTCCCAGAGTTCGACCCGGTTGCCCTCCGGGTCCCAGATCCAGGCGAAACGGCCATAGGCGAAATCCTCCCGGTGGGGGTCGATGGTCACTCCGGCAGCGGTCAACTGGGTCAGGAGCTGGTCCAGATCGTCCACGCGGAAGTTGACCATCGCTTGCTGCGATTGGTCCCCAAAATAGTCCGTAGTCTGCGAGAAATGGGCAAAGACGGTCATTCCGGCCGATGCGGGGCCGTCAAAAACCAGGGAGCCACCCGCTCCGGACTGAATCCCCAGAGTGGCGGCATACCAGGCTGACAGGGTTTGGGGATTGCGGGCCTTCAGGAAAACCCCACCTACGCCAACGGCTTTGGCCATCTCTATTCCTCCTGCTGGATGATCTGGTCGAGACTTGGTTTGTGCTTGATGTCGCGGCCCGTGCGCGGCCCGGTGTCCAATACACGCGCGGGTTTGGGTTGCCCCACGCGCTCTCTGGCGTTGGCCTTGACCGCCTTGGTGGCGGAGAATTTGTCCTGCTTGCGTTTCGTCATGGCAAGGATGAGTATGGAATAGAATTCGCCGTTGCGAAAGTGGCACGGTTTCCCGGCCACAGGTTTTGTCGCCGGTATGGAGAGCCGAAAGACCATGGAAGAACGGGATTTTTTCAACGAGACGACGGAACAACGCACCCACACTCTCATCTGCCCCAAGTGCGGGCAAGAGGGCGAGTACAAGGTCACCTGGGTCGTGCGGCGCAAGCGGACGCAACTGCCCCGCAACGCTGACGAGCGCGACCGCGCCCGCTTTGCCAAGGCGCAGTCTTACATGGTAAGACGCGACGACAAGCTGGCCTGCACCAACATTCGCTGCCGCAAGCCCTTCGATATTACGCAGTTGCAGTCGCTGGCTTTTCTGACCGACTGATGCACTTGCCTAAGCCCATCGCCAGGTAAGTCGGTCCGTTCGGCAGTGAATTGTGGTGCGAGCTACGTCTTTGCATGTATCCGCCGCAATGTCCCGCTTGCCCGTGCATCTTTGCGCCCCGGCCACAACGCACTGGCGCTGCTCTTGCGGCATGTGATTGAATCGAGAGAGTGAGCGGCCGGGCCCGGAGGCCAGAATTTGCGGCCCGCCAGGAGAGACAACGATGGCTAATTCCCTGCTTCCCCCCGAAGAGCGCCACCTTAACCCCGACCAGGTGGAGGCGCTGGATAAGCGCCGCGATCTGGGCCACACTTTGCTGGTCATCGCTGGCCAGTTTGCGGTGATCGCGACCATCCTGTTGCTGTGGGTGGGCCAGGACCTGACTTACTCGCCGGGCTGGGCGCATCCAATCGCCTACTACTTTGCGATAGCGCTGGCGATCATTCTGGTCTTCGGCATTACCGGCTTCTTGCTCCGCCGCGGTACTCCGCGCATCGATTAAGAGCTCGGCGGCGGTCTCCGGCTGGCCCGTACCGGAGGCTCGGCGCCTTCCACCATCCCTGCTAACCCATTGAATTAATTGCACGTTATTGTGTTGACGCAACGACATGTTCCCATGTTGTGGCGTCCGTGCGTGTGAGAACAGACAAAGAAGCAGTCCACCCGTTTGTATGAATGTACCTTGGTATTAAGATACAAAACCCTTGTACAAGTTCAGAACTGTATGAAAGTCTGGAATTTTCCGTTACTTTTTTCGTCGCTCACCGTGCACTATCGGCTAATCGCTCATCCCAATACCTTGCTGCGACAGTCCGCCCCAAGACTGTCACCCGGCTTACAAAAGCACTGGAAAAACCCAAAAAACTGAAAAAATGCGCTAGCCTAGGAGTTGCCGATGGCCACCGCTTCGCTAAGCCCTTCCCCGCTGACTTCCGGCGCCCGGCTGACTGACAGCCATGGGCGCGTCATTCACGATCTCCGCGTCTCCATTACCGACCGCTGCAATTACAAGTGCATTTACTGCCGCACGGGCGAGGCTGGTGCGCAGTATCCCGAGTTGGGGATCGGCGAATATCTGCGCTTGATCAGGATTTTCGTCGAGCTCGGTATTTCCAAAGTCCGGCTCACCGGGGGCGAACCGCTGCTGCGGCGCGGGCTCATCGAACTGGTGAGGGAGTTGGCGGGCCTGCGAACGATCGAGGGCGGAGCGCTGGACCTGGCCCTCACCACCAACGGGCATCTGCTGGACGGGCTGGCTGGGCCGCTGAAGGCCGCGGGGTTGAACCGGGTGACGGTCAGTATGGACGCCGTGGACGCGCCGACGTTTGAACGCATTACGCGGGTTCCAGGCAGCTTCGAGACCGTCTTGAGCGGCATTCGCGCAGCGCTCGCTGCAGGGCTGACGCCGCTGAAGATCAACTGCGTTCTGCTGCGCGGCTTCAACGACGACCAGATCGAGAACTTTGCCTGGTTTGCGCGCCGGGAAGGCGTGGTGGTGCGATTCATCGAGTTCATGCCGCTCGAAGAAGGCCGGCTTTGGACACCCGAAATTGTGGTGCCGCTGAAGGAGATTGTGGAGCGGATCGGTCGCGTTCTTCCGCTGACAGAAATGGCTCCGCGCGAGGCCAGCGAGACGGCGCGGCGCTATACCTTTTCGGACGGGATGGGCGAGATCGGTATCATCGCGCCGGTGAGCCAGGCTTTCTGCGGGGCGTGCAGCCGGGTGCGGCTTACCTCGGACGGCAAGATCCGCACCTGCCTGTTTTCGCAGGTGGAGCACGACCTCTACGGACGGCTGCGGGCCGGGGCCACCGATGCCGAACTCGGCGAATACATTGTGCGAACGGTTGAGGGCAAGGAGGCTCGCCATCACATCGGCGAACCGGGATTTCTGAAGCCTTCGCGGTCGATGGTGCACATCGGCGGCTGACACGCTCTTATGGAATGCAAAATGGAGCCATGCTCGTCGGCCGTATTCCAGAAGTGAGATCTTCGATAACTCTGCCAGTCAGAAAATCCAGGAACAAAAACGCGGAAAATGCCGCGCAGGCTTGGGAGATTAGCCCTTTGCGTCAGACTGGCGAGTTAGCCCTCAGGCGGCTGCAGCAACTGGCCCATTTCGCCGGTAGTAAGTTCGAGGCAACATTCCAAATCACGCAAACGAACAAATCATCCTGAAGGCGCAATCCATTCCATCCGCTCACGGTAACGTTGCCGAAGCCCGCAAAGTCACGATGTGAGACAGATGGTCGGACGCTTTGCCGCTGCGTGGGCCGTGCGGTGTGCAAGAATTGCGAAGAGACTTCTTAGATCGGTCTCCCGATGACACAAGAGACGGAACACCGCATCCCGCTCGATGACCTTCTTGTCTTCCACCAGGTGGCGCGCTCGCTGACCTCGAGCTTCGACCTGGATACGATTCTGCGCACCATCATTGAGCACATGGAGCGCTTCGTCTCGGCGGAGTTATGGACGCTGCTGATGCTGGACGAGGCTCGGCAGGAGCTATACTACGCGATTGCCGCGGGCGGAGAAGAAGCGGCGCTGCGCGATCTGCGCGTGAAAGTGGGCGAGGGCGTGGCCGGCTGGGTGGTGGAGCACGGCGAAACGCTGATTGTTCCCGAAGCGCAGGAGGACGATCCAAGGCTAAAAAAGCTTCGGGGCGCAAAACTGAGCTCTGGCAAGGCAAGTTCAGTGCGCTCGGTGATCGCTCTGCCTCTGCGCGGCCGCAAGGGAACGCACGGGGTGATCGAAATTTTCAACCCCCGCGCCGAGCAGATGACCGACTACACCATCGCCTTTCTGCATATCCTGGCCGACCAGGCGGCCATCGCAATCGAAAATGCGCAGGACGTTTCGCGCATCCAGCAGCTCACGATCACCGACGACACCACTGGGCTCTATAACGTGCGCCACCTCTACGATGTGCTGCGCCGGGAGTTGGAACGGTGCGGCCGACTGGGGCTGCCAGTGAGCCTGGCATTCCTCGACCTGGACCATTTCAAGCTGGTCAACGATGCGCACGGCCATCTGATCGGGAGCGAGTTGCTGGCCCACGCCGGCCGCCGGCTCCAGGAACTGAGCCGCAAGCAGGACAGGTGCTTCCGCTATGGGGGCGACGAGTTTGTAATCCTGCTGCCGGAAACCGGCGTCGAAGACGCGCTCGTGCAGACCACTGCCTTGAACGATTCGCTGATGAAAACCAGGTTCCGCATGAAGAACGGACTCGAACTCATGGTGAGCGCCAGCGTGGGAGTTGCAACGAGCCCCGCAGACGGAGACACCGTTCACGCGGTTATCGGGACTGCCGACACACGGATGTACGTAGTGAAAGGCAGGGGGCGTGGCGCGGTGCTGGGAAGCGAAAAAGAGCTCACCGGCAGGCTGTAAACTCGGCGAGAGATGAGCTTCGCATGGCTCTCCCCGACAGCGTAAAAATCGCTTCGCGGCCGAATTCGAATTGGGTTATACTGCCCTCCCAATGTCGGACGCTCTGAAATTCGCCTTTGAGATCCTGGTTGTGGGCGCGCTGGCGCTGCCGTGGCTGACGGTCCTGAATCGCATGTTTCCTACCCGCCCCGGCTCCGGCCTGCATTTCGATCTGTCGGCTGTGCCAAAGCCCGCCCAGACAGCCGTATCCGCAGCGGTCGTATTGGCGTTTGGATATCTTCTTGGATCGGTTGTTTCGCGCATCTCCCGGGATATCTTCAACGACGAACTGTTCGGGAACTTGCCGACGGAAGACAGGATTCGCGAGGCCGTGTATAAAAACGAATACTGCACCGAGCACCTGGTGCGAAACCTGTCGCTTCCCTTCAAGCCGGACCCTGCTCTGGCGCACAAATTTGGATTCTGCCCCGGCACGGTTCAGATGGATACGCCGGAGCGATTTGAAGAGCGGGTTACGGACTTGTTTCGCCTGCAGGAGAGCGCGCTGCTGCTGCAGGGCCAGGACAAAGTGGACAGGCTCAAGCAGTATTTCGACCAGATCAACATTCTGCGCGGGGCGGCTCTGAACGGGTTGATCCTGTTCGCCTTGTGCGCATTTGGCAGCTTGGGAACCTTGAGGGCGCGCTGGATTGCGCATCCCATTCTGAAAGCTCTCACTTTTGTGCCCGCCGCCGCGGTGGCCGCCTATGGCCTCTATTCGCTGATCCTGAACCACTACGTCCATCCCTCGCGCAGCATCTACGCCGATCCGCCGCTGGCGGAAACTGTGCTGCTTCTGTTGGGCATGGGCGGCCTTGTCGTGGTGTCGAAGGCCAAGGAGGCAGCGGCGTATTTCAGGACGTGCGTAGTGGCGGGAATCCTGACCGTGGTGTCTTTTGGCGCGTGGTGGTGGACCGAGGTCATGTACGACATTCAGGTAATCCACTCGCAACCGAGGCTGGCGGGAGAGGCTCCTGCAAGCGCGCCGGCCAACCCAAACTAAGCCACGGGCAGAGCAATTCCGGCCCGGAATGTAACCCGTGCGCAATCAACTACCAGCCTGCTTCTTGCGCGGACGGCAAAAAGCCCGCCGACAAGGACGCATTGCTTTCGGGCCAACTCAAGCGCAACTGATTGGTCGGTCGGCCAGCGTTCTCAAAACACTTCCGAAGGACCGTCGGGCGGGGGAACGTGCTTGAGCAGACCGAGCTCGCCCACCAGCCGTTCGAGCCGGGTGCGGGTGACGGCCATGGGAGGCACGAGCGGTAAACGTACGATGTCCGTGCAGCGGCCCATCAGGCTGAGAACCGTCTTGACGGGTCCGGGATTCGCCTCCCAGAAATTGGCCTCGAACAGGCGGCCGTAGCGGCGCTCCAGTTCGCGAGCCTCGATCCAGTTGTTGCGCAGGGCTGCGCGGATCATGCGGCTGACTTCGGCGGGAGCCTCGTTGGCCGCTACGCTGATGAGACCGTGAACGCCTACCCCAATCGACGCAAGCGCCAGGTTGTCGTCGCCAGAGAAGATCTTGAAGCCGCGCGGCGCCGTGTGCACCAGTTGGGAGATTTGCGGCAGCTTGCCGCTGGCTTCCTTGACGGCCTGAATGTTGGAAGCGGCCGCGGCCAGGCGGACCACGGTCTCAGGCTCCAGGTTTACGGCCGTGCGTCCGGGCACGTTGTAGAGCACCACCGGCAGTGGGGCGACTGCCTGGGCCAGGGCCAGGAAGTGCTGGAACTGCCCCTCCTGCGAGGGCTTGTTGTAGTAGGGATTGGCCGAAAGCACCGCATCCAGGCCCCGGATCTGGCGCAGCAGCCCAGCCTGGCGCACCAGCGTGCGGGTGGAGTTGTGGGTACAGCCGGCCCACACCGGCACGCGGCCGGCGGCGGCTTCCACCACAATGCGGACTGCCAGGAGCCACTCCTGCTCGTCCAGCGTGGCCGCCTCACCGGTCGACCCGCAGACCACCAGAAAATCGATGCCAGAGTTGATTTGCCAGTTCACCAGCGCCCAAAGCGCCGTTTCGTCAATCGATCCATCCGCCCTAAAAGGCGTAACAATTGCTGTGCCGCAACCCGTAGTTTCCATCAATGGAAAGTGTATACCGAGCGGAAGGGTGCGAAGACGTTATGCTTCAAGGCCTTTTGGAATGTGTTGATCCCACCCAACGCTGGCTCAAAGCAAGGGACACTGTTGGGGGGGCTGCCCCGGATCAATCGGCGGAAGCTGTGGAGGGCTCGCGGGCGGGAGCAGGAAGACCGTTCATCTCCTGGTCCTTGTACTGGAGTTGGTAGAGCTTCCAGTAGAGTCCGCGCTGGGCCAGCAGTTGCTGGTGCGAACCAATCTCGCGCAACTGACCCTTGTGCATCACCAGGATGGTCTCGGCGCGCTGGACCGTCGAGAGGCGGTGGGCGATCAGGACACTGGTTCGGCCTTCGACCATGCGCTCCAGGGCGCCGCGAATGCGCAGTTCCGTGTCGGTATCGACGCTGGACGTAGCCTCGTCGAGAATCAGGATGCGGGGGTTGTAGGCCAGGGCGCGGGCGAAGTTGATGAGCTGCTTCTGCCCGGTGGAGAGCGAGTTGCCACGCTCCTGCACCGGCTCGTCGAATTGGTTGGGCAGGCTCTCGATGAAATCCAGCACATTGACGTCGCGCGCGGCCTGGCGCAGGCTGGCCGGGGTGATTTCCTGGTTGCCGAAACGGATGTTCTCGGCCAGCGTCCCGGTAAAGAGGAACGGGTCCTGGAGGACGACGGCGAAGTGCTGGCGGAGAGACTTCAGATCGTGCTCGCGGAGGTCGATGCCATCGAGCAGAATCTGGCCGGCGGTCACGTCATAGAAGCGCATCATCAGGCTGGTGAGGGTGGTTTTGCCGGCGCCGGTGTGGCCCACGATGGCCACCGTCTGGCCGGGCTCGATGGTGAAGGAAACGTCCTTCAGAATCCAGTCGATACCGTCGATAGCCCCCAGCCGCGCGGAAATGCCTGCGCCCGGAGTTGCAAGGAGCGGTTGAACTCCATCTCCGCTGGCGTTCTTCGCCGGCTTAACGCCATTGGCCGGAAGAAGCGATTCCGCAGCCGTGCCGCGCATTGCCTGGTCCACGGCGGCCTGCTGGCCCCCAGTTAGTTTTTGATAAGTGAACCAGACGTGGCGGAATTCAATCCGGTTGCTGCCGTCGCCCAGGAGCGGCCGTACCGGATTCACGATCTCCGAAGGAGTGTCGAGCAGTTTGAAGATGCGTTCGCTCGCGGCCATGGCGGACTGCAGAATGTTGTACTTGTCGCTCATGTCCTGAATGGGACGCCAGAACCGCAGCGAATACTGGACGAACATATTCAGCACGCCAATAGTGACGACGCCAGAGAGGACGCCGAAACCGCCGCGCCAGACCACCAGGGCGATGGCGACGGCAGAGAGCAGATCGACGGCCGGATAGAAAAGCGCGTAGGCGAAAATGGTGTCTTTGAAGGCGATCATGTGCTGGCGGTTGACGTCTTCAAAGTCATCGAAAGCGCGCTGTTCGCGGTTGAACAGTTGCACCACGCTCATGCCGGAGATGTGTTCCTGGGTGAAGCTGTTGATGCGGGCGATAGCGGTGCGGACCCGCCGATAGCTCTCGCGGACGTGGTCGCGGAAGATGCGCGTGACGATGAGGATGAGCGGAAGAACGGAGAAAGCCAGCAGGGCCAGCCACCAGTTGATCGTCAGCATCAGGACGGCCATGATGGTGAGGTTGAGAAAATCGTCCACAATGGCCAGCACGCCGGCTGTGAACATCTCGTTGATGGCGTCCACATCGGAGGTGAGACGGGTCACCAGGCGGCCCACGGCGTGGGTGTCAAAGAAGCCGATGTGCATGCGCTGCATGTGGCGGAAGATGTCGCGCCGCAGGTCGAACATGAGCTTCTGGCCGGTCCACTGCATCAGGTAGGTTTGGATAAACTG
>JBEKTB010000089.1:0-15187 GCA_049516495.1 Occallatibacter sp. | reverse complement strand
CACAATGGGCGATTCAATTTAGAGCGAGGTGCTCCGATTGCAGGCCCGCCCACCCGGCCGTTGCCGCGCATTCGGCTGGAAGAATCGGGCGGCCAAATCTATGCTACTGAGCGGGAGGCCTAGTGAGCACAAGGCAACAAGGCACCGTTCTCTTTACCGGGATTCTCTTCCTGGTAGCAACAACTGTTGTAATCCAACTCTGGCTGTTGACCGTATCAATGGAGGCTCTGTTGAGCGGTGCGATCAGGACGCTGGTCCCCGCAGCCGCGGCTTCAACCATCCTCCTTGGTACCAACGCTGGCTTGCTGCGGTATGTTTTCCGCTTTGACCGCCAGATTCGTTCACGGGCTCGATAAGCACGTATCCGGCACCGCCAATTTGCGAGCGACGCGTGAAGGGAACTCCAAAGTTGCGCAGACGGTCATGCTGCAAGAAAAGATAGAGGCCCCCTGACAACTTCTAGCAGGCCAGGTCTTGTCGTGGGCTTTGTGGGGTTGACAATCGGATCTACCACTGTAAGTTATTGATTTATTGGCTCCTAAGGTAGGACTCGAAAGCACTTAGCAACGTATTCTCAACAACATGCAGAGCAGCGGATGACACCAAAAGACCACCTAAAACCACCCAAAACGAACAATCGGAGCGCGTTTTTTGCCTGCCTCTTGAATGAGGTCGCGAAAATAGGAAAGCCTAAAAATAGGTTCGTTGTCCGCGCCGTTCCGCAGCCCGAGGTACTTCCGGTAGCATCCCAAGGTGATTGCCCGGTCGATCTGTTCCAACGGGATGCCCCGAGCGAATAGATCGGCGGCGAACTTCTGGTCTGAGGGACCGAAGGAGCATTTCACGCAGGCCCTGGCTTCCAGCCGGGATCGCACCTGGGATCCTCCATAGCGGGCTTTGGGACCGACCCTCACTGCGTTTCCGGCTTTTTCGTATAGCCAAAATTGTTCGCAGACTTCGACCCAAACGAGGGAGTGCTGGGTCACCGCAGAATCGATCACGCATACCTGCTCTAAGTACTTGCGCGCGTAAGTGAGCACACACCCAGGCTCGAACCGTCCTCAGAACGCCTGAAAACTAGCATCGCTAGATTCAGTCGATGCAGCCGCAGCCACGTCGGGAGCGGCAGAACGGATCGTAGCGTTCCTGACGCGAGCAAAGCCGTCCGCCTTGGGCGGCGCGCCGCTTCGAACGGCCTTGCCTGGATGGCGCGGCGCCGGATCAATGTGCGCGCATTGCGCCCCAGTTCGGCAGCTGTCGCCGCGTCCGTTTCCCTGATTCCTGTCACCGTTGTCGAGAGTGAGAGTTCTCACCCGGTCGAGCTGGTTCCCAGCCTGCTCGGAAAGCGCTTGCTCCGTCGCCGAAAGCTCTTGCGTTTGCGCGGAGTTCGATTGCGTCCCACGATCAATATGCGTTATGGCAATGTAGACCTGTTCGATGCCCGTGCGCCCCCGCTCAGCAAGGCTCAGCTCCGTCTTCGGAGCAGCACACCGGGCAGTTGTGCCCGTTGGTAGCTGCCAAAGATCAGACGTGCAGCGGGCGCTCTCCCGAGCGCCCAAAGAAATCTCGTGCCCCGCCCTTGACAATGACTGACATAGATGTCGCCAATGGGGAAACTCCATGGAGTCATCCAAATCATGGAGGCTCGATCTTGGGCAAAGAAGCGGGATTCCGGCTAGGTCTCTGACCGGATGAAGTCAGTTGTTTCATATCGGAACTTTCGTCGAGCTTTTCTGCGTGTAAACTGCCAGTTGATTCTCACTTGTTCCTGGTTCATCTTTCTATCCCAGGTTCTGGCTTGACGGTGCAGTTCTGTCAACGTAGGGATCGAGCGGCGTCCCAAGCATTGTCGGCTGAACAGGCTGATCTCGATCTCGGCTTGATTCAGCCAGCTGCCATGTTTTGGTGTGTAATGAACCGTAAACCGGTCCCAGATCAAACCGCCGATTGTTTCTCCGTAGCGATCGACCAGTGCCTTACGCCGATGCGAGTTCAGATTGTCCATCACCAAGTGGATGGTGTCAGCCTCCGGGTAGGCGGCAACGATCTCTACCAAGTAGTCGGCAAACTGCGCGGCGGAGCGGTTGGCCGTAATCCTGGTGAAGTGGCGGCCAGCCCTGGGCTCGACACCGCAAAAAGCGTTGGCTGTACCGCGGCGTTCATACTCGCAGTCGCGTCGCAGAATTTGTCCTGGCCGCATCGGGCGCGGCGGACGGACCTCGCGTGCAGTACTACCGGCTTTTCGTCCACGCACACCACCGGTTCGCTCTTCGAGAGCGGCTTTTCGTAAATCGCCAGCACTTCTTCCAGGTGTGCGATGTAGTCCCGATTCAGTTCGGCCACACACCACATTTTTTTCCCGCCACGGCTTCAGATCGTGACTCTGGAGAAGGATGCGGATCGTCTCCCGGCCTACCGGTGGAGCCAGTTTCCGCCGCGCCGCCTCGGCAGCGATCAGCCGCACCGTCCTACGGGCTCTGCCCTCCGGAGGCGCCGAGCAAACCATGGCCACGATCCGCTGACTTTGCTTCACATTCAGGGTTCGCTGCTTGCCTGGACGCGGCTTCTCGTACAGTGCCGCATCCAATTCCTGTTCCTCGCAGCGTCGGGCGATGGCTCGTACGGTCGTCACTCCAGCACCCGAACTGACCGCCGCCTGAACCGCGCTCTGGCCCTGATCCAGTTGACGCAAAATCCATGCGCGTCGCAGCACGCGCGCTGACTCCCGTCCTTTGCTCAACATCTCGCCAATACGCCGCCGGTCCTTCCGACTCAACGCAACGTGCACCTGACGGTAGACAGACATGCTGTCAATTTGCTGCCTTTTACAAGGCCTGACAAGTATCCAATAAGATTCATCTTCATCTGGTCAGAGACCTAGTACTACAGTTGTACTTGCTTCGGATCGCATAAATCCGGGCCTAAAGGCCTCGAAATTTGTGCCGGTATTTCAGGGGGATAAATCCCCCGCTCCCTCCGGAACGACTATCTACAACTGTAGTGCTAGCGCGAGACTCAAGCTGCGCCTTTACACTTCACCCGGGAATGCTCACTCGTACCGCAGCGCCTCGGCCGGCAGAACGTTGGCGGCGGCGGACGAGGGGTAAAGGGTCGCGAGCAGAGAAATGCCGATCGAAACCACGGAGACGATCAGCGCATCCACGGGACGCGGCGCGAAGGGCAGCGTGTCAATCGAATAAACTTCGGCGGAGAGATGGATAAAGTGGTAGTGCCCGCCGGCCCAGGCGGCGAAATATCCCAGCGCCAGTCCCAGCGCGGTCCCGATCAGGCTGATCAGGAGGCCCTGCAGCAGGAAGATGCGGCGCACCTGACGCGGCTCCACGCCGAAGCTCATCAGGACGGCGATGTCGCGCGTCTTCTCCATCACCATCATGGTCAGCGCGATGAGGATGTTAAGCGCGGCCACAATCACGATGAGCGCGATGATGATGAAGGTGACCACCTGTTCGAGCTTCAGAGCCTTGAAGATTTCGCGGTTCTGCTCCATCCAGTTGGTGCTCATGTAGCCCGGCCCGGCGGCCTGCTCAATGGCCTTGCCGATCTCGGGCGCGTGGTCCAGGTTGTCCACCTTGAAGTTGATTACCGACAGCAGGTCCGGCTCGTCGAACAGCCGCTGCGAGTCACCGAGGCGCAGAAAGCCCATCTGCGCGTCGTACTGGTAAAAGCCCGAGTGGAAGGTGCCGGCCAGGCGAAAGTGTACGTACTTGGGCAGGATCCCGTAGGGCGTCATCTCGCCTTGCGGGCTGATCACCAGCACCGAATCGCCCACGCTGGCGCCCACCGACTCCGCCAGGTCCTTGCCCAGGACGATGGGCGGCAACTCCGCATTGAGCGTGGAAGCTGCTTCCGGCTGCGGCTCCAGCGCGCTGACCGAGCCGGGCGTGGCCGTCGATAGAAGATCACTGACCGCGCGCTCGTCGCTGGGCAGAATGCCTTCGAGCAGCGCGCCACCGTCGCGCGCCCCGCGCGCCACCAGCACCTGTTCATACAGGCCCGGCGAGGCCGCGGTGACGTGCGGCAGGCGGCGCAGCCGTTCAAACAGAGGCTGCCAGTTGCGGATGCCGTCGCCTTTGATTTTCATCAGTTGCACGTGCGCGCTTGAGCCCAGCAGACGGTCCTGCAAATCGCGGCGCATGCCGTTGGTGATGGCCAGGGCGATGATCAGAGCGGCCACGCCCGCTGCCACTCCGGCGATTGAGATGGTGGTCACCACGCCCACCACGGCTTGCCGCCGTTTTGCCTTCAGATACCGCGCCGCCACATACAGCTCGAATCGCATCTTGTTCGCCTTACTTCCTGTTCTGTTTCCTGAAAGGCCCGGGCTTGAAGGCCCTCGAGATTCACGGCGTTTCAGGGTGCTGAAGCACCCCGCTGCCCCGGAATATTTGACTTACAACAGTGGTGCCTGCATCGCGGATCTCTGAATCGCTACTTCCCAGGTCTTAAACACGAGACCTGGGGTACCCACAATTGGTGTGACAATTATTCATCCGCCTACTTTTCCTCCGCCATAATCACCGTCTTGGCTACGCCAACGTTGTCGTGCCGGTCATAGACGCGCACGGTAATCAGGTGCTCGCCCGCCTTGCTGGCGGCGGCGTCCAGCGGAATGCGCACGTCATAGTGCTCGCGCCTGGAGTCCGACAGCCCGCCAACGGGCTCGACATACTGCCACGGCCCGGCGTCCATCGAATATTCCGCATGGGCGATGGGCGAGAACGCATCCTCCGCGTCGAAGGTCACGCGAAGCTGCTTCGCGCACGGCGAGTGTGCGCAATCGGCTTCTCCGGCAACCGCTTTCAGCGCGGAGACCGCGGGCGGCGTGGTGTCCACCTCGAACCGCTCGCTCTCCCTGGAGCCGGTGAGGGCGTCAGCCGGCGTGTGCGAAGGCGAATCCGAGGCGACCACTTTTACCTGATAGCCGCCATCGGGAATCAACGTGGCGTCGAAGCTGTACGCTTTTTCGGTGAGGCCGTCCTTGAGCAGGCGCCACACGGTTTCGCCATCTCCGCGCAGATAGATGGAATAAACCAGGTCGTCGCCGTTGTCGTCGTGGGCCGCCCAGCGGACGGTGACAGCGGTCCGGTCCTTCATGGCCTGCAAGGGCTGGTTGGAGCCGGCATCGAAGGAGATTCCCACATTCTGATTGGAGGTTGGAAAGGTGATGTTCACGGTTTGCTGTTGGCCCGGGGGCTGATTTTGGGCGTTGACGCGCGCGCCCGGCGCCACCACCAGTTCGTCCACCACCGGCGCCGCGTTCACGGGCAGGTAATTCACGCCCACGCCGCCCAGTGCGCCCTTGGCGTGCAGCACCGCCTTCCACTGCAGGAAGCGGCCGGCCGGCGAGGCCACCGCGCCGTTCTGGAGCGGCTGCCAGTCGGACCAGCCCCGCACCGGCTGCTCCACGTTGCCGGTGCGCGTCAGCAGTTCATAGCCGGTCGAGCCGGGCTCCACTTCCACGCGGCCAAAACGCGCCAGCGCCCCGGCGTCCAGCACGTCGCTGGCATATTCGTGACTCTCAGCGGTCGGGGCCAACCGGAAGAGCTTGCCGGTGTTGCCCGTGCCGACGAGAATGCCGCCCATTCCTTCCTTGTCTTGCGCCACGGCAAGGGTCAGCCCCTGCTGCGCTTCCAGGTGGGCAATGTCGGCGTAGCTGCCGTCGTCGGCGATCTTGAGAACGTGGCCGCGGTTTCCGGTTACGGCGATCAACCCGTCCGGCCTGGCGGTCAGCGCATAAACAATCTCGTCCTTGCCGGACCAGAGTTTGCGCGGAGCCTGCGCCGTCCCTTCGAGTGCGGGCGCCAGCGCATAAATCTCGGTGCCTTCCGGTACGGAGGCGCTTGCGTTGGCCGCCTGCAGCGATCCCGGCTGCATGATGGTGATGGTCGCCGTGCCAATTCCCTGCACGGGCAGCGGAGGAAGCGGGTTGTGGCTCTTGTCGCCCACGCAGGCGGCGTAGATGGTGCCGTTGGCCCCCACGGCCACCGCCGTGACCTCGCGCCGCGGAGCCTCGAAGAGTACATAGCCCTTGCCCTGCGGGCTAATGCGATAGACCAGCCCCGATCCGTCCGAGCCGGCAATCAGGTTGCCCGTCGGCTCTGAGACGCCCTTCGCGCCTGGCTTCTCCTTCATCTCCCAGGCCAGCGAGCGAATGTGCTGCTCGTCGCTCTTGAAGAACGTCTCCGGCTTCTCCCCGGTCTTGGCCGGATCCACGCGATACACCATCCCCGGTCCGCCGGTGGCAATGTAAAGCCGGCCTGCCGCGTCGAAGGTCAGGTCCCAGATGTAGTGCGACTTGTTGTCGGTTTTCTCGGGGCCTTTTTCGGTGTTCGCTGGGCCGCCGCTCGTTGCGTCGGAAGCCGCGCCCGGCGCTTCGTCGGGTTTGGACGCGTCGAAGACGACGGTCGCGCTGGCGTCATCCTGTTTCACCGTGGCGTCGGCCTTCAGCCGGTAGACCTTGCCGCTGGGCATGGTGGCCGCATAAAGCGCGCCATCCGGCCCCAGCCGCACCACCTGCACGCTCAAATCTCGGGTTTCGAAGAGCGTAAACGGCTTGCCGTCCTGGCCCACGCGCAGAACCGCGGCTGGCGAAGCGGTGCCCACGTAGGCCGTTCCGTTCTTATCCACGGCCACTGACCACGCAAAGGTCGAAGGCGTGGTCAGCAACTCGCTCAAGGCCGGGCCCTGTCGCAGATGGCCGTCGCTGGAGAGCGCGACTCCCCGCGGCGTGCCCTTCTCAAACTCCTCCAGCCGCGACTGGGTCCACAGGTGCGTCCCCTGGGCGAACGCCGCTTGCGACGCGGCAACGGCCAGCAGGGTCAGGGCAAGCGCGGGAAGGCTGCATGCGCAACGGGAGCGGCGGGTCGTGCGGAGGGAGGCAAACATTCTGCAGTTGAGTCTACTAAAGTTGGCGGGCAGGGAAGCGGCTTCCAAGCGAACGCACCCTCCCCTGCGTCCACTGAATGCAGATTGCAGATCAATCCAACCTCAGGTCGAACGAAAATGTGCTCTCGCCTTTTCCGCGCAGTTTTTGCCTTCGCCTTTCTTCTTTCGTTGCCGCTTTATGGGCAGGTTCACCACCCGCGCCACTCCCGCTACCCCAATTCGCCTTCCAACGACCCGCAGTTGCAGATTCCCACCGACCAGGCGCAGTCCTGCTTTGTGCCGGAGAGCGGCTTGAGCGGCTACGAACAATACCAGCAGTTCGACACCTATCCCCAGCCGGCCAGCAAGGGCTACCTGTGCATCGCCATTCCCGCAGGCAGAACCTTTGTCATCGACCATCTGTTCGCCGAGGCCGACTACGACCAGCCGCTGCCCTCCGGAGCCGAGTGGTACCTGGACACGGTGATAGGCGAGTACGAGTCGATGACCGGCTTCGCGGCCAACCGCGTCGGCTCCGCCACGCCCAATCCGCATTACGTGCTGTCGCAGCCTGTGCATTTGGCGGTGACGGGCGGCACCAGGGTCACGCTCATCATGCACAGCTACTACGTGAATACCAGCAGTTCCATCACCGAGACGCCGGGAACCGGGAGCCTGCTGCTGGTTGGGCATTGGGAATAGGAAGCGGCGGGAGTGGGGGGTCTTTCATCGCACGCTTACCGCGTTCGCCAGTCAAGGCACACCTCTAGGGCTAAAGCCCTGACCTACCAGCCCTGACCCACCAGCCCCGGCCTGGCAGTTGTCAAAGAGGTATTCACACCCACCCGCTCAGGCCCCGCCGCGGAACTGGATGATGCGTCGCCGGTCACGCTTCGACGGCCGGCGCTCGGGCAGCGGCGCGAACTCCTGCATTGCCTTTCGCTCGGCAGCCGCCTTGAGCCGCGCGGCCTTGCTCTCCTCGGTCTCGCGGTAGAGCGTCTGCGCCACCGCCGCCGGGCCGCGCATATGGCTCAATGCCAACACCTCGACCTGAAAGTCCCCGCCCTCGTTCTTCACTTCCAGCCGGTCGCCCACATGCACTTCCCGGGCCGGCTTGGCCTCCACTCCGTTTGACCGGATGCGCCCCAGGTCGCAAGCCTTCGAGGCCAGCGCCCGCGTCTTGAAGAACCGTGCCGCCCACAGCCACTTGTCGATGCGTACAGATTCCATGAGCCTATTCTCGTACAAAGTGCCGCCCCGGTTGTACAAAAGGCTGTCAGTACACACCGCCCGGCGACATTTACACATTTGTAACAATAAAGACCGTTTCATTGCCTACACTTATCCCACCATGTTCATCGACGCCCCTTTGTCCATTGAACGCCGGGCAGGTCAAGCCGCCGGCACGCGAATTCTCTGTCTCAACGGCCCGCTCACCTTGCGCAATCTCTTCGAATTCCAGGCGGAATTGCGCCAGGGCTTGCCCCCTCTGGTCGCCATCTTCGACCTTTCCAGCGTCCCCTACATGGATTCGGCGGGCATGGGCTCGCTCATCAACTACTACGTTCACTGCGAGAAGAACGGCATCACGATGATTGTGGCCGGCGTGAGCGCACGCGTGATGGAACTGTTCAAACTGACCAAAGTCGACACAGTTATTGCCCTCGCCGCGACGGTTGAAGAGGCGGAAGCCCGAGTCTAGCCAATACCGTTGTACTTCCTTGGAATCCTGAAAAAGCCACAAAGACCCGGACCTGAAGGCCCTTGAGATTGGCTGCATTTCAGGGTGCTGAAGCACCCTGCTCCCTCCGAATCTTCGATTTGCAGCGGTAGGACTCGTCAGGAGCCTGGCCTTTCGCAGGCCCGGCCATCAACTCCGAACAATCTCGACCGCAGCCATTTCCGCACCTCTGCGCCCCTCCCTTCTCCTCCGCCCCCTCAAGTACACTGGTCCATGGAGCAAACCATGCCAACCTTGTGGGCCAGGACCCGGACGACGCTGGAAATGATCAAGTGGGAGCACTCCATTTTCGCGCTCCCGTTTGCCCTGACGGCGGCGCTGCTGGCTGCCAACGGATTGCCCGGCTGGCGCACCCTGGCCTGGATTCTGGTCGCCATGGTGGCCGCGCGCTCCTCGGCCATGGCCTTCAACCGCTGGGCCGACGCCGATCTGGATGTCGCCAATCCCCGCACCCGCACCCGCGCCATTCCCGCCGGGCTGCTCTCGCGCCAGTTTGTTCTGGGCTTCACGGTGCTGACGGCCGCTGTCTTCGTCCTTGCCGCGGCCGAACTCAACCGCCTCACGCTCTTCCTGTCGCCGCTGGTGCTCGCGGTGCTCTGGGGCTATAGCTACATGAAGCGCGTCACCCGCTGGTCGCACCTGGTGCTGGGCCTGGCGCTCGGTCTCGCCCCGTCGGCCGCCTGGATTGCGGTGCGCGGCTCCCTGGACGCCCGCATCGTGGTGCTCACCGCCGCCGTCACCCTGTGGGCTGGGGGATTCGACGTGCTCTACGCCTGCCAGGACTTCGACCACGACCGCGCCGCCGGACTGCACAGCCTGCCCCAGGCGGTCGGCATTCGCGCTGCCTTCTTCGCCGCGCGGGTTATGCATCTGGCCATGCTTGGCCTTCTGGTCTGGTTCGGCCTGCTGTTTCATTTTCTTGCCGCCGGCTGGCTGGGCGTCGCGGCCGTGGGTCTGCTGCTGGCCTATGAGCATTCCCTGGTTTCGCCGCGCGACCTGCGCCGCCTCAACGCCGCTTTTTTCACCATGAACGGTGTCATCGCGATGGTCTTTTTCGCCTTTGTCGCCGCCGACCTGTGGCTTCGGAGCTGAATTCCATGCCTTCAGATGAACACGCGGGGAAATCTCCGGTCGAGCTGTGGTATGGTGCCAGAAAGCATCAGCCTCTGATCCCACCGTCTGCGCCTACCACGACTCGACACCCAGGAGAACAAGTCCCCGGCATGAAGATAGCGATCCAGGGAGAACCCGGCTCATTCAGCCACGAAGCCGCGATGAAGCTGGTCACCGATGCGGTGATTGTCCCCTTCTCGCTTTCCGCAGACGCGTTTGCGGCCGTCGCCAACGGAACTGTGGAAGCCGCCGCCATTCCCATCGAAAACAGCCTGGCCGGCTCGGTCCTGGAGCATTTCGATCTGCTGCTGACCCACGATGTGAAGGTGGAGCGCGAAACACTGTTGCGCATTCGCCACAACCTGATCGCCATTAGCGGCGTCTCGGCCGGGGAGATCGACCGGGTCTTCTCGCATCCGGTAGCGCTGGCGCAGTGCAGGCGCTTCCTGGCCGAGCACCCGCGGATGGAAGCCTTCGCCTTCTATGACACGGCGGGCAGCGTCAAGCAACTGGTGGAGCTGCGCGACCGGCACGCTGCCGCCATCGCCAGCGAAGCGGCGGCCCACTTCTATGGCGCACAGATTCTGATCTCGGGTATCGAAGACAACCCGGAAAACTTTACCCGCTTCTTCCTTGTCCGGCGCAGCGCGGAAGTCGTCCCCGACCCCGAGGCCAACAAGATCAGCCTGGCGTTTTCGGTCGAGAATCGCCCCGGATCGCTGGTCGCAGCGCTCACCGAATTGTCCGCCATTGGCACCAACCTGACCAAGATCGAGTCCCGCCCGGTCCACGGCAAGCCCTGGGAATACATCTTCTACGTCGACTGCCAGATCCAGTCTCCTGAAGAGGGCGAGCGTGCGCTCAGGGCCCTCAAGCCCCATTGCGCCATGATCAAGGAACTCGGCCGCTACCGGGAAGCGCGCGGTTAGGGAACGCCTGATCAAGCCTTTATTGCGTTCACAATATTCCCTCAAGGGCTAAAGGGTGAGGAGATCCCCCGGCTCTCCTAAGGAACACAATTGGTCGGCACGAGTTGGAATCCGAGTTCTGCAGCTTGCGTGCGCAGTCTGGCTGATTTCTGTTGTCTTCGGCGTTGCTCTTGCTTCCGGAAAATGGTGGCGTCGTATTCCTGTTGGGTGGTGACCATGTGATAGATGATCCGTGCGAGTTTATGGGCGGTGGCAGTCATGGCTTTCGGAACTCCCATCCGGGCTTTCATGCGTCGGAAGTAGTCTCCGGGGAAATTATCGCTGCGATGCAACGCCTGCGCAGCAACACGCAAGGCGAGGGCGGCGCGATTCTTGGTGGGGCGCGTCCGAGAGGATAGGACCTGCCCACCGCTGATCCTTGGGCCCGGGCATAGCCTCAACCAAGAGCAGAAGGCGGCGGCCGTGGGGAATCGAGCGAGATTTGGACCGATCTCAGAGAGCAGCATTTGTGCGGTTAAAGAGTTGATGTCGGGGATCTCGGTCAGGTCTACACCAAATGCCCGATAAAGATCCTCGCGCAATTGCGTCGGCTCATTCCTCCAGGGAGTCTTGCGTGCGCGGCGTTTGGTTCCCTGCGGAGGCTCTTCGCCTTCAGCAACCTTCGAGGGAAGCCGTTGCATCATTTGCTTGACCTGCGTGTCCACTTCCTGAATCAACTCCTGGTAATACCGGTAGGCTTTGAGTGATTGACGGAGTGTAAACAGGTGCTCTTCACGGTCGTCGCCGACGAGTGACTTCATGACGGTTTCTTCGCTGGCGCGAACGCGCGGGTGACGCAGTTGCGCCAGTTTCAGCGGATCCCGCTCCCCGGCCAGGATCGCGTCCATGATGGCCAGGCCGGTGGTTCCATCGAGATCGCTGATGACGTGATGAATTTGCAGATTCATCTGATCCAGGGCCTTTTGCATGTGCTGGAGGTGAAGGGTAGCCAACTGGATGAGGTTGTCACGATGACGCCACAGCGAACGGATCGCGCAAATTTCGTTGTCGGGACGAAAGGGCCCGCGTAGCAGCCCCACCGCATGAAGGTGCTGAATCCACTGGCAGTCGGAAACATCGGTCTTCCTGCCCGGTACGTTCTTGACGTGATGGGCGTTGACCAACCGCACGTCGATCTTGCGCTTCTCCAGGATTTGGAACAGGGGAATCCAGTACACTCCGGTTGATTCCATGGCTACGGTCCGAATCTGGCACTGCTGAAGCCAGTCCGCCAGCCTCTCCAAATCGACGGTAAATGTCGGGAAACTGCGAATTGGTTCCGGGTCGCGGTCGGCGGGACCTGCAACGAAAATCTCCGTTGCACCTATGTCGATTCCGGCGGCATTCGGTTCGATGACGGGTAGGCTAACAGTCTTGTTGCGCTGCTTGGACATGACGACTCCGTTTCTGCCCCGCCCCGCCGGCCTGGACCGTGCAAGAGGGTAGTCTCCTAAACGAGATCGTCAGCCCCAACGTTCGAGGCTGCACGTCATCACTGTACTGAGCACGGGGTCCAGAACCACACTGCCGGACGAGCTTGGAAAGGCATCAGTGAGCCATCGGCCTTAACTGCCAGCGCGCGGGACTTCTCCAGCCTAAACCGAACGCTTGCCCCTTGTTCCTTGCCTCATTGTCCAGACCCCAGTTTGGTACCCCACGGCCGGGGGATATTTACAGCCATCCTTCTCCATGATCCATGGCGCTCGCAGGCAACATCCTGTGAGCCCATATTGAATGTAATATTGCTCCAGAATCACTTCATCCAGGACTCTGGACAAAGGGCACTGCCTCAGTCAGATCGCGCCCTCCGCTCCGCCTCATCCTCTACCACGATGACGCCTGCTTCCTTGGCGCCGAGTGTCCGCTCTTTCTTGAACCGGGCCGTCAGAGCAGAAGCAGCGTCCGACTCGACGGACTCCCAGAAGCGCTTCTCGTTCAACAAATACCGGAGGTGATAGACGCCCTCGGGATGGTGTTCGGGATTACCGTCGACGACGGCGTAGAGAGGCTTCAGCTTGCCGTCGGCGGCGTAGACAGGATCGACATATTGAAGGTTTCCGTCGGGCTAACGGACTCGGATGTACAGGTGGACTTTCACGTGCTCCTCCTCGGACAAATACCCGTTCAGAGGAATGGAATCTGACTATTCCAATTATAAAAGTGTAGTCAAGAGTGTAGCTATGTCACGTAAGCTATTTATTTTCAATAGCTGGCGGAGAGGGGGAGATTCGAACTCCCGATAGCCTTGCGACTATGTCTGATTTCGAGTCAGGTGCATTCAACCGGGCTCTGCCACCTCTCCGCGTTTTTAACCTCTTTGTTCTCTGCGTCTTTCTGTTTGGGCCGCTCGCAAGACACTTGCTTCCCAAACCTTCTGGTCGCCGAAGCAACCATAGCAAGTCTACTAGCAAACGCAGGACAGTTGCAATGCCGGTTATCCTCCTGAATCCTGGACTCTTCGAGCGCATTCGAGAACCATCCTCGCAGTCTCCGCATAGAGCCATTGCCTGGACCGAAGAAAAGTCCGAAAAAGTGCACGGTGAAGTGCCTGGCCTGAGCCTCGATGCGCCAGATCAAGCCAGATTCCTGATCGCTAATTTATCGAGAACGAAGCACTGGGGATAGTCCCCACAGGCGAACGCCAGTGTCCGATCAAAGAAATAATTTCGCCAATCCTACTTTCGGCAGATGCATGGCCAGTTTGCGAGGGCGTACTGTTCCATTCGGCTCACAAATCCCTATTTGAATTTTCTCCGCCGGGTTCGTCCGGCAGGAAAAGCCGGGTCTTGAGGGCAAAGCAGGAATGCAGGTAGAAGCGGATGAAAACGTTTCAAAAGGCGTCGCATCGCTCTGGACGCCAAGGGGCAACTCACTTGAGGAGGCAGTTTTGAAATACATCGCCATGCACTTTAAGGCTCTACTTCTGGTCATTCTCGTTTGCTGTACCGTGTCCGGGCTTCTCTGCCACGGACAGGGAACAAGCGCGAGTTTGACTGGCAACGTCACTGATTCTTCCGGCGCGGTGGTTTCCGGCGCAACGGTATCCATCACGAACGTCGACACAAATTTCACGCAGACCGTCAAGACAGACGGTGTGGGGAACTACCAGCTGAGGCCGCTGCCAATCGGCAACTACTCGCTTCGCATCGAAGCAACTGGTTTTGGACGCTACCTCCAGAACGGCATCGTGCTCACGGCTAGCCTCGCTGCAACTCAGGATGTGCACCTCAAGGTTGGCGCAGGCAAGGCCGAGACGGTGGCAGTTACAGCCGATGCCGAACTGATCAATACCTCCTCGGCAGAACTGGGCACAACTGTTGGCGAAGCCGCCATCGCGGATCTGCCGCTGAATGGCCGCGATCCATCCTCGCTGGTGCTGCTGGCGCCCGGCACCGCCAACGTCATCCAGCGCGGCGGCGAAGGCATTCAACCCGGATTCTCTTTTTCGACAGAGACCGGCGCATCGTCAAACGGCGGACGCCAGGGCAGCACATTCTACATGCTCGACGGCGTCTCCAACATGGACAATTACAACTCCCTTACCGCGCCCTTTCCGAATTCCGACGCAACGCAGGAGTTCCGTGTCATGTCTAACAACTTCAGCGCCATGTTTGGTTTCTCTCCGGGTGCTGTGGTCAGCATTGCCACCAAGAGCGGCACCAACTCGCTCCATGGCGGCGCCTTCTGGTTTGTGCGCAACAACGACCTGAACGCGTCGAACTGGTTCACCAAAGACGTTGATCCCCTGAAGCGCAACCAGTTTGGGGCCTTCGTTGGTGGACCGATAGAGAAAGATAAGCTCTTCTTCTTTGGCAACTACCAGGGAACCCGGCTGATGACCGCCTCGACCTCTCTGAATACCAACACTCCCACCAGCGCCATGCTGAATGGCGACTTCAGCGGTCTTGCCTCGACGCCTGGGACCACGAACCTCAATGGTCCATTCCACACCGTCGATGGCGTCGCGAATCAATTGGACACGAGTGTTGCCAAGCTGGATCCCGCGGCTGTAGCCATCACCACCACCGGGTTGCCGGGCCACGCTGCCGGCGTTACCCAGGCCGCCAATGGCGCCATGTATTACACCGAAGCGGCCGTCAAGAATAACTTCGACGAATACACGGGCAAAATCGATTACGAACTGTCTCCGACTCAACGCCTGACGCTTCGTTCCTTTACCGACCACATGACGGCGCCTTCCGGCGACACGCCGGGCGATATGCTTTCCGTCATCAACGACACCGGCAACTGGAGTTACAACTTCCAGGAGCGGATGGATTATTTCAACGATGTCCTGACGCACAACTGGATCATCAATCCAACCACCGTGAACGCAATCTCGGTTTTTTGGAACGAGCAGAGCGCACACAATCAGGCCGCCGTGCTCGACAGCAGCAACAAGGCCATGTGCCTGTCGCGCTATATCAATGTGGACGAGCTGCCGGGCCAGTGCTACATGGAAGGCTTCACCGTCAGCAAC
>JBEKTB010000088.1:0-15215 GCA_049516495.1 Occallatibacter sp. | reverse complement strand
AAGGCGCAGGGTCTCGGCGAAACTGTAGCGCAAGCTATCTACGCGCAGTACACTCCTGCCTCCACGGACGACGCGATTCCCTCCACCGTCGAGGGCCAGTTACTCGGCCTCGCCGACCGCATCCAGACCATCACCGCCATGTTCGGCATCGGTTCCGCGCCCACCGGCTCCAAGGACCCCTTCGCCCTGCGCCGTGCCGCCAATGCAATCGTGAAGATTCTGGCCGAGTCGGGATTGCCGCTGACCCTCGACGATGTGGTCTCCTCAAGCGGTGTCGATGGAGCGAACCGGGAACAGGTTGCGGCCTTTCTCCGCGAGCGGTTGAATTTTTACCTCAAGGACGTCCGCGGCTTTGCCTACGACGTGGTCAGCGCCGTCCTGGCTGCAGGGGCCGACGACGTGCGCGACGCCATTGCCCGCGCCGAAGCCCTGACGGCCGCACGCGAGTCTGCCGACTTCGCCGCCATCTCCGCAGCCTTCAAGCGCATCAAGAACATCCTGCGCCAAGCCGAAGAAAAGGGATTTGCCCTCGGCTCGCCGGCGGACGTGAAGCTCGTGCCGGAGGCGCAACAACTCTCCGATGCCGCCGCCGCTCTTGCGCCGCAAGTGGCCAAGCTCCGCGAGCAGCGGGCCTACGGCGAAGCGCTGGCTTTGATCGCCACGCTGCGCCCGGTGGTCGACGCCTTCTTCGACAAGGTCATGGTCCTCGACCCCGACGCTGCCATCCGCGGTGCGCATCTTGCCCTGATCAACGGCGTGCTCCTGGGCTTCTCCGGCATCGCCGACTTCAGCGAAATTGTGACAGCGTAGCCGGTCTCCTGACCGGCTGTACTGAGGGGCTCCCGGCCCTCAGAGCCTGGCGAAATCCTGAATTCAGTGCAGTCGCCCCCTCCGTGAAAAATACCGGGTGCCCCAGGTCTCGCCTCTGAGACCTGGGAATCCATGCAGCCAGCCCTTGCGGTTTTTTGGATTGCTCAACTTGCCCAGAGATTTGTCTCTTCCTGGCAATCTCCCGCAGACCGGCCTTTTCCGCCAGCCTGTCGAAGCCCTGTTCAACCTCCCCAATTTCACCCGGTTTTCAAAAAAATCGCTGCACGTCCATGCGCAGTTTTTTCGCTCCACAAAATGCCCCAATCTTCGCAAAAAGCTGTCCCTGGAACGCCACCCTTTTGTTCGCTCAATCTGCCCGCATCCCCGCAACCCCGCCGCCCGTCTACAATCAAGAGAGATGTCCGACACCTTATATCTGAGCCTGTGGTACCCCAATCTGCGCCTCGCCGCCATGCCCGACAAACTCACGGCGGTGCTGGGCGCTTTTGCCGCGCATGGCGGCGAGGCCAAAGTGTACTCGGCCACCGTGTGGCCGGTCAGTTGGAGCGAGTCGCCGGTCTTTCAGCAGGTTTACGGACGCCGGGTCCAGGCCGGCAGTGACGACGCCGCCGCACCGGGCGCGGAGCCGCGCCTCGCTGTCGAGGAAGCGCTCGAACTGCTGCACGACGACTATGCCTACGAGTTCCAGATCGGCTGGAGTTTGTGGGAACTCGAGACCGGCGGAGGCCTGGACGCACGCTGGGCGCGGGAGCCGCGGCTGGTGCGGGTAACAGGCTTCGGGCCGTTATTCGATGAAGGCGCCTACGAGGCCGATGGGCACATCCGCGTGGACTTCGGCTCCGACACGCCATTCCTTGAAGAAGACCTGGAACTGGACTCCGTAGCGGCCCGCCACGTGGAAGAGAATGTGCGCCAACTGGTGGAGTTGACCACGGCTGTCGAAAAGGCTTCCGGCGCCACGGCGCGCCTGTTGTGGAGCGAACTGGGCGAAAGCCTTGCCCAGCGGCTTGCCACCAGGCTCGGAACGGGGAACTAGACGGTGCGACTCACCATCGAGCGAATGCGGACGCTGGTGCTGGCGGCAGGTGTGCTGCTGGTGGTCGCGCTGGGGGTGTTTCTGGCGGTGGGCAAGGGCAAGAATCCCTTCAATCGCCGCGATCTGCCGCAGCGCCTGGGCATCGACATCAAGCAGGAAGCCAACGGATTCACCTATTCGCAGTCGCACGGCGGCCGCACGCTGTTCAAGATCCACGCGTCGAAAGTGGTTCAGTTGAAGGACAACCGCGCCGTTCTTCATGACGTGAAGATCGAGCTGTACGGTGAAGACGGCAGCCGCGTGGACCGCATTGAAGGAAGCGAATTCGATTACGACCAGAAGACGGGAACGGCCACGGCCTCAGGGCCAGTCGAGATTACGCTGATGCGGCCGGGAGTCGCGCCCGCGGTCGCGCCCAAGGCGACTCCCGAGCAGGCCGTCGCCGACAAGTCGAAAGCCAGCCCGTTGACATCGGCCGCGCAGACCGCTGCGACCGGTGAAATTCACGTAGAAACCAGCGGCCTCACCTTCGACCAGAACAGCGGAGTGGCGACCACCGCCCAGCACGTCGACTTTTCCCTGGCGCAGGGAGGAGGCAGCTCCATGGGGGCCTCGTTCGACTCGCAGCAGGGTGTCCTGGTGCTGGACCGGACGGTGGAACTGAACACGAAGCGCGGCAGGGAAACGGTCCAGATTCACGCCCAGCACGCGGAGTTCGAGCGTGACACCAATCTGTGCCGTTTGCACGCCGCCACTGCCGCCTACCGGCAGGGGCATGCGACGGCCGGCGATGCGCAGATTTTCTTCCGCGACGATGGTTCGGCGGTGCGGCTCGACTCGACCAACGGGTTCACGCTGACCACCGCCACCGGCGGCCATCTGACCGCGCCCACCGGGCGCATGGATTTTGACGAGCACAACCAGCCCCGGCACGGCCACCTGGAGGGCGGCGTCACCATGGACTCGGAGAGCGAGTCGCAAAATGGGACGCGCAAGGTGCACGGGACCGCGCCCACGGCGGAGCTTGAATTCACCGCCAAGGGCGAGCTGCGCCATGCGCACCTGGAGCGCGGCGTGGCCATGGACACCGAGCAGCAGAGCGAGCCTTCTACGTCCGGCGCGGGAACGGGTCTTCTCCGCGTCAGCCGCCACTGGCGCTCGCCCGTCGCCGATGTGGAGTTCCGCGATGCCGGCCATGGGCAGATCGAGCCGGCCACCATTCACGGAATCGGCGGCGTGCTGGTTACAGGCGAAAGTCAGCATGGGCTGGGCCCCAGGCTCCCCTTCCGGCTCTCGGCCGACGACGTAACCGGCGAACTCGGCCCCGGCTCGGCGTTGACCGCGCTGAATGGCAATGGCCGCGTAAGCATCGAGGAGACCACCGCGACGGGAGCGCGGGAGACCACCAGCGGTGACCTCCTGGAGGCGCATTTTGCCCAATCTGAAGAATCGAAGCCGGGCGCCAATGCCGGCCTGAGTGGCGATTCGCGGGGCGAGTCCCGGATTCAGTCGGCCACCGTCGATGGCCACGTGGTGTTGACTGATGAGCCCGCCGCAAAGCCCGGTTCCCCGCCCCAGGCGCCTCTGCACGCCACCGCGGGCCACGCTGTTTATGCGGGCGACGGCGAGTGGCTGCACTTGACTCTGAGCCCGCGCGTCGAAGACGGCGGTTTGCAGCTTACCGCTGTAGCCGTGGACGTTTCGCGTGCATCCGGCGACGCTTTTGCCCACGGCAACGTGAAGGCGAGCTGGATCGATTCCGGCTCCGGCAGCAACGGAGGGCAGGCAAGGCCCAAAGCCGGCGCGACTGGCCAGGGCAGCGTGGCGCTCGGCGGGCAAGGTCCGGCCCATGCGGTCTCGAACGACGCTCAACTGCATCAGGCCACCGGCGAGACGACCTTCCGCGGGCAGGCCAGGCTCTGGCAGCAAGCCAATTCGATTACTGCGCCAGTGATCGCGCTGGACCGTACGCGGCAAACGCTGGTGGCGCGCACCACCGACCCCGCCGAGCCGGTGCGGGCTGTTCTGGTCAGCGCCGCGGGAACAGAATCGGCCAGGACGCCGGGCAACGGGCCAGGCAGCGCCAACAGCCCGACAGGTAAACCCGGCCAGCCGTCCGTGATCCGTGTGCGCGGCGGCGACCTGAAGTATTCCGACGCCGAGCGCAAGGCGGTGATGCACGCCGGCGTTCTGGGCAACGTGGTGGCCGAGGCCGGGACGGCGACCTCCGCCTCCAGTGAAGTTGAACTCACCCTGTTGCCGCCCGGCAATCATGCCGCCCCGGACGGCGGCTCCGCCCAGGTGGACCGCATGGTTGCCAGGGGCCGAGTGGTCCTGACCTCCGAGGGCCGGCGCGGCACCGGGGAACAATTGGTGTTTACCAGCGAGAACGCGGAGTATGTCCTTACAGGGACAGCTTCCGTGCCTCCAAGAATGACCGATCCCGCGCGAGGAACTGTCACCGGAACGGCGTTGATTTTTCACAGCCGCGACGACAGCGTCACCGTAGAAGGCGGTCCCCGCAAGACCACTACCGAGACCACGGCGCCCAAGCGCAGCCGTGAGAGAGAATGAAGGGGCGGCAGAAGCGAGCCTGATGGATACTTTGAGCGCCGAGGGAATCGGCAAGTCGTACAAGGGCCGGCAAGTGGTTCGCGGAGTCGACCTCAAGATCTCGCGCGGCGAAGTGGTTGGCCTTCTGGGCCCAAACGGCGCCGGCAAGACCACCAGCTTTTACATGATCGTGGGGCTGGTGGTGCCGGAGACCGGACGCGTAATGGTGGACGATACAGACATTACGCGCGTGCCTATGTACCTGCGGGCGCGAAATTTTGGCATCAGCTATCTGCCCCAGGAGCCATCCGTCTTCCGCAAGCTGACCGTTGAGGAGAATATCCTGGCGGTACTTGAGGCCCAGCCGCTGGGCAACCGCGAACGCCGCACCAGGTCGGAGCGGCTGATCCACCAGCTCAACCTCGGTCATATCCGGACCACGCGCGGCTACGCCCTGTCGGGCGGCGAACGCCGAAGGGTTGAAATTGCCCGCTCGCTGTGCATTCAGCCCAACTTCATCCTGCTCGACGAGCCCTTCAGCGGCATCGATCCCATCGCCGTTCTGGAGCTGCAAAAAATCATCTTCGATCTCAAGGCCAGCGGCATTGGGATACTGATTACAGACCACAACGTGCGCGAAACTCTCAGCGTTACAGACCGCGCGTATATCATTGCCGAAGGGCGAATTTTCCGGGCCGGGACGCCCCATGAATTGGGCAACGATGTGGAGGTGCGGCGCGTCTATCTGGGGGAGGGCTTTTCGCTGGGCTGATGGAGCTTCCGGCCGCCTGCCGGTTGCTGATCCGATGCATGATGCCGGTTTCAGTCCATGCACCATCGAGCCCGCTCAGGAAGCGCAACCCAGGCCATAGATTCCCAAATTGAGAGCAGTCCGATTCGGGACGTTTGTATCGGACTGCGGCATTTTAACCATGGGCATTTTACTTACCCGATTACACTGAGAACGAGTCCAAATGGGGATTGAGTCCGCTTTATGGCGCTGCTGCAACCCAAACTGAACCTGAAGGTCGCGCAACGCCAGGTCCTCACGCCTGGCCTGATGCAGATGGTCAGCGTCCTTGCGCTCAACAAGCTCGAACTGAAGGAGATGATCGATGCCGAGATGGTGGAAAACCCCGTCCTGGAAGAGATTGACGAATCGGTTCCGATGCTGGATCAGGTTGCGGGGCGCGAAGAGCGCCTGGAGCGCGGGGCCGAGGAGCGCCTGGAACGCGCAGCCGAGGAGCCCGCGGCCGCACCCAAGGACCCTTTCAACGAGGTCGATTTCGGATCGTACTTCCAGGAATATCTGGACCCAGGCTATCGCACACAGCCGGAATATGAAGAGAACGAAAAGCCCTCGTTTGAAAACTTTCTCTCCCAGCCTACGACTCTGTCCGATCACCTGGCGTGGCAGTTGGGAGCTCTGACCCTGGAGCCGCAGTTGCACGAGGCGGCGGAGTTCGTCATCGGCAACCTGGACGAAGATGGGTACCTGTCAGGCAGCGAGAGTGAACTGGTAGGGGCGTTCGGCCAGCCCTTCGCCAGCCAGCCTGCGGACAATCACTCCCAAAACGGTCCCGAGCCGGAATCCCTGCCGGCGCTTGAACTGCTTCGACGCGGCATCGACCTGGTCCAGCACCTTGACCCCGCCGGGGTGGGCGCCCGTGACCTGCGTGAGTGCCTGTTGATCCAGATCTCCGCCCAGCAGCATGAGTTTGCCCAGCTCTATTCGCGCCAGGGCGCCGACCCGGATGAGGATCCCCACGGCAGCTTCCGCGCCGAGGCAGAAGCGCGCCTCGAAGAGCGCAGGCGCAGCATGGAAGTCGCGTCGCTCATTGTGGACCGTCACCTCGCCCTGTTGCAGAAGCGCGACGTGAAAGATCTGGCTCGCGCGGCTCAGGTGACGCCGGCCGAGGCCCATGCCGGGGTGGAGTTCATCCGCACCCTCGATCCCCGTCCAGGGCGCCTTTACAACCGCGAACAAACCCGCCTCATCGAGCCCGACGTGGTGTTTATCAAGCGCGGCGGCGAGTGGGTGGTGTCGATGAACGAGGAAGACCTGCCCAGCCTGCGACTCAGTCAACGCTACCGGCGCATGCTGTCCTCTGAAGGCACCGACAAAGAGGTCAAGGACTACGTCAAGGAACGCTTCCGCTCCGCTCTGCAGCTGATGCGCAACATTGCCCAGAGGAAAAGCACCATCCTGCGCACCTGCGAAGTGATTGTGCGCCGCCAGCAGGAGTTTCTTGACGTAGGCATCGAAGCCCTGCGCCCGATGATGATCAAGGAAGTGGCCGAGGAAATCGGCGTGCATCCCTCGACAGTCAGCCGTGCCGTGGCCAACAAATATGCGCATACTCCTCAGGGAGTGATCGAGCTGCGCTTTTTCTTCTCCGAAGGATCGAACGGGCCCGAGGGCGCCGACACTCCGCTGCTGGTGCTCAAGCGCAAGGTCCGCAAGCTGATCGAAGAAGAGAATCCGCGCCACCCGCTTACCGACGACCAGCTTGCCGCCATGCTTCAGGCCCAGGGCATCCAGCTCACCCGCCGCACGGTGGCCAAGTACCGCGAGGACATGAACATCCCCAGCACCCATCAGCGCCGCAAGCGCGAGGGATAGGCTGCGCAGGCAAGCAGCTTTCAGCCTCAAATCTCAGGCAAATTGTCCCGGGCAATCGTGAATTGTCGATTGCATTCGTGCGCTCGATTCCCTGCCCGGAACAACTCTGACCTCTGAAAGCGGATAACTGAGAACTGACAACAGGCAGCCATTCACTATAGAATCCGATTTCTCCAGCCGGAAAAACGTGCTCGGAGAACAAAAGAAGCGGAGGCTGACCATGGAAGTGGAGTTCACCGCCAGACAAGTGAGAATCTCCAAGGCTCTGCGTACGCAGGCTGAGGAGGGGATGGAACGCATTGCCCGCCTTCTGGGCAGAACAGCCAGCGCCAGCATTGTTTTCGGCGCGCAGCGGCACGTGCAAATTGCGGAGCTGACCATACAGTCCCGTCAGCAAACCATAGCCGCCACGGGCAAGGCCGACACCCTTGAGTCGGCTCTTCGCCAGGCCCTCGAACACGCAGAAAATCAGGCGCGGCGTCACCGCGACCGGAAGATGGCGAGCAAACGGCTACCCAAGGAGGAAAAAGTGCTCACCGCGCCTCCGGTCGCCCGGCCAAAGTCGCGCGCAGCCCAGACGGAAGCGGGGCCAGTGGAGGAAAAGCCTGGCCGCGGCGCAAGAACAAGGGCACGCACCACCATCGCCGTGCACTCGTTTCCGGCCCGCAAGGCGGTCGTCGAGCCCCACATCGTCAAGAGCGGCGATGCAATTGCGCTCAAGGCCATGACCCTTGAGGAAGCCGTCAAGGAGACCGAATTCCGCGACCGCGATCTGCTCGTCTTTCGCGATTTGTCCGGAGAACTGTTCGTCCTCCATCGCCGCCGCGACGGCCAGATGGAGCTGGTGGAGATTCCATAGCACAACTCCGTTCCTGACCAGTCCGATAACCCCATCGCTGCGCCTGTCCCTTGGGACGGACGCAGCGATGCGCTGTGCACCCCTTTCGCGAACCGCCTCTGGCCGGTCGCTTCGTGCTTGGCCAGGACCATTCACCCGCCACTTACCATTGAGTTGCCGCAGCTTGAACCCAAGAGGGCCGGAGGCAGAGGCCTTCCCGCGTTTACGCGCGCCGTGGGAGCATTCCGGACTTTCGTAGTACCCCCTACCCGGTTTAGGGGATTCATGCCGGCCTCCGCTCGGCATAGTATCCAGGTAGACACAGGCAACTCCATTGCGATGCCTTCATGGCCGGGATGTGCCGGTCGCTCTTGAGCGACTGCACTTCCCAGGGATGCGAGCTGAAAACTGCAACCGGGGTCATGCGCGCAGCGATTGAGAACGCGCATTTCTTTCTTGAGCATGAGAAGCCGTCCACGGCCGTGCCGGATTGAAACCGGGTCCACCTGTGATGGGAAGGAATATGAGGATGGCGGCAGCATTCATTCCTTCGAGGAACATGAATCTGAATCTTCCTGAAAATTCGGATTCCACCGAACAACAGGAGGTGCTCGACGCACTGCCAGTGCTGGTTTTCCTGGAGCGCGAGGGCTGGATCGTCTATGCCAATGCCGAGGCGCGGCAGATGCTTGGCCTGGCCGATGAAGAGTGGATTCAGCAACCCGTGGAAGACGTCCTGTGGGGATTGTTTCCGGGCACCGCCGAGCCGCAGACTCTGCTTACCGGGACCAGGCGGGGCAGTCCGTTCCATGCCACCATGCCGGCCAAGAACGGCCAACTGCTTCCTGTCGAAGGTATTTACAGCACCCTCGATGCGGAACTGCGCGAGGCGATCATTGTGGCCCATCCCGGCGGGCGGGAGCGGGCGCCCAAATCGCGGCTGATGGAAGATGTGCTGGCCAGCATTCCCGAGGCCGTGGTGATCGTCTACAGCGACCATGTGCTTTATACCAATGCTGCGTTCACGCGCATGTTCGGATACAGCGCCGAGGAGGCCAGTGGCCGCAATCTGCGCGAGCTGATTGTTCCCGAGACACGCCTGCACGAGAAGGCGCTGATGGATAAGGCTGTGGACCAGTACGGGTCGGCATCCCTCGAGACGGTGCGCAGGAACAAGGACGGCGATCTGGTGGATGTGGCCCTGCTGACGGGGCCGCTGTTGGTCAGCGGAGAAAATGTCGGCTTCGTCTTCAGCTACCGCGACATCGGCGACCGCAAGCTGGTTGAGGCCAAATTGCAGCACGATGCCATGCACGACACGCTCACTCGATTGGCCAATCGCGCACTCTTCATTGACCGGGTGAGCCTGGCGTTGACCTGCAGATCGCGGCGGCGGGCCCAGAGCTGCGCCGTCCTCTTTCTCGACCTGGACCGATTCAAAGACATCAACGACTCCCTGGGGCATGCCGCTGGCGATGAGTTGCTGGTGGAGTTTTCCAGGCGTTTGAGCTGCGCGTTGCGCCCGCAGGACACCGCGGCCCGTCTGGGCGGCGACGAGTTTGCTGTCCTGATCGAGAACATCTCGCGGGTTGGCGACATTGAGATTGTCGCCAGCCGCATTCTGCGCCAGATGGACCGGCCGTTCGAGGTATATGACCACACGGTCCAGATTCCAGTATCGATCGGAGCGGCCATGGCGGGGCCGGAGCACACAACCCCCGAAATGCTCATCCGCGATGCCGACTTTGCCATGTACCGCGCCAAACAGAACGGTGGCAGTCGATTTGAACTCTTCGGCCCGCAACTTGTGGTGCAGCTTACCGACCAGCAGGAGCGGGAGCGGGAGATGCGCCGCGTGCTCAACAAGCGGGATTTCGAGGTCTGGTATCAGCCCATCTACCGGCTCCAGAGCGGCGCGCTGGAGGGCTTTGAGTCCCTGCTCCGCTGGCGCCGCGCCGACGGCTCCGTGGACAGCTTCCGCAGTCTGCTTCCTCTTGCCGAAGATACTGGCCTTTCCATCAACCTGGGCCATGAGACGCTGGAAATCATCTGCACGCAGTTGCGTCCCTGGACAGAGGCTCTGCCCGAATCGAACCTCACCGTGACCATGAATGTGAGTCAACGGCAGTTCTTCCACCCCGACATGACGGCGCAGGTGAAACGGACACTGGCCGCCACCAGGGTCGATCCGTCGCGGCTTCTTTTTGAGATAGCCGAGAGCACGTTGAACGAGGATCCCGATGGGTCTGTTGCCATTCTGCAGCAACTGGTCGACTGCAATGTGCGAGTAGCGGTGGACAACTTTGGCTCAGGGCATGCCTCGCTGAACCACCTGATGCGGCTGCCCATCCACGTGCTGAAACTGGACCCCAGGTTCACAGCGGCAGCCACCTCGACCGGACGCCAGGTGGCCGTTCTGGAATCGCTGATTCACCTGGGAGCCACTCTGGGCGTTCAGGTGATTGCCCAGGGCATCGAGACCCAGGAACAACTGAACGCGCTTTCGCGTCTCGGTTGCGAGTTCGGCCAGGGCTTCCTGCTGTCCGATGTCTTGGATCCGCTGCGGGCGGGAGAGCTTGTGGCCCGGTGCCCCTCGCCGGCCAACCGGTTCTAACGCACTCGCACCGCGGCGGCAGCCGAGACGCTGCAAAGAGGCCGCCTTTCGGTGTAGCATGAGCCCATGACGCCTTCAGATCCGGCGCCGCGAGCGGATTCCGAACCTGCGGCCGCCACACCTGCCAGCCCGGTAGCCGAACCGGACAAGGAACTGGTTATCGTCACCGGAATCTCCGGCGCGGGCAAGGCCTCCGCGCTCAAGGCTTTTGAAGATCTGGGCTTTCACGCCGTCGACAACCTGCCCCTGGAACTGCTCACCGATTTTGCCGGCCTGGTTTGCAAGTCTATCGAAATCGTTCGCGCCGCAATCGTGGTGGACGTGCGCGAGGGGCTCACCCTGGACCGTCTCCCGGAGATTCTCAAACGGGTAAAAAAGCTTCTGCCCACGCGGGTAGTGTTTCTGGACGCGCAGGACGCGGCGCTGGTCCGGCGCTACTCCGAAACCCGCCGCCCCCATCCCCTGGGCCGGCAGGAGACCGTGTCGCGCTCCATCGTCGAAGAACGGCAACTGCTGGACACCATTCGCAACGTCGCCGACACGTTGATCGACACGTCGAACTTCAACGTGCACGAACTCCGTGCCAACATCCAGGCCCGTTTTGGCCAGCAGGACCAGGCCAAACAGTTGCTGGTCTCCTGCCTGAGCTTCGGCTTCAAGAACGGTGTGCCGCTGGACGCGGACATGGTCTTCGATGTTCGTTTCCTGCCCAATCCCCACTTTGTTCCCGAGTTTCGCAAGCTCACCGGCCTCGATCCCAAGGTAGCGGCCTATGTGCGTGGGTTTCCGCAAACCATCGAGTTCCTTGACCGCGTGACCGATCTGATGCTCTACCTGCTACCGCACTACGTGGAAGAAGGAAAGAGCTATCTGACCGTGGCTTTCGGCTGTACCGGCGGCCAGCACCGCAGCGTCATGATGGCCGAGGAAATGGCCAACCGTCTGAAGAAGGCGCATTACCACGTCAAAGCGCTGCATCGCGACGTTCCGCGATAGGGTGGCGGAAGATGGAATCCTGAAGGCCTCAGTTTCTGCCCGGCAGGTCGTCCAGCCAGCGGGACAAAGGGTTTTCGATTTCCTTCTCCGAAGGCGCCGATTGCGCCAGCCAGACTCTCATCTTCTTTGCTTGGACCCTTTCGAACGTGTCCGGCCTCCCGGGCAATCCAACCTGTGCCGGCGCGGCCATCGAATAAAACCACAGCGAAGGAATGTGCAGGGCTGCTGCCGGCGCATCCAGGTCGAATCGGTCCCGCACCAGCCAGTGAGCCGGAACCAGCCGGGCGCGCGGGTCGCTGAAGATCGCATGCAACGGCGCATCGAGCGGTTGGCGCAGTACCACGCCGGCTAACTCGGGATGTTTCGCGGCTATCTCTAGCGCCAGATTCGCGCCCAGTTCGCTGCCCTCCAGAACGATGGTGCCGACGGCAATCTGGCGGGTCCCGGCCAGGTATTGGAGCGCCCATTCGGAGTCCTCGCGCCAGTGGGCCTCGCTGGGGCGGGCGAACTGGCTCTGCCCGTAGCCGCGATAGTCGAACGCCAGCACGTTCACTCCCACCGCATGTAGCCCGGCCAGCGCCTCCACCGAGTCGCCCATATTGCCGTTTTGGCCGTCCAGATAAAGCACGGTGTAGCGGCTGAATCGCGCCTCTGGACCGGCCGCAATCCACCAGCCCTTCAATCGCGGCTGACCGGCGTCGGTGGTAGCGAATCCCACCGCCTCGAAGGCCAAGCCCACGCTCGCCGGCGTGCGCGTAACTGCAGCGGAAGGGTGGTAAAGCAACTGCCAGCTCCCCTGCCAGAACAGCAGGCACAGCGCTCCCCAGGCGCTGACTGCCGCGGCCACAATCGTCAGACCCACGGCTGTGAGCAGCCACCGGCCTGAAATGGTGGGGGCTGACGCGGTGGGCGGGCGCCAACCGTCCAGTGCTCGTTCATAAGCGGATACCGGAGGGTGTGCAACAGGCTTGGTTTGAACCTTCTTGTGCGTCGTCATCGGGATCTTTCGCCCTTCGCCAAGGGCATGGTTTGCATGTATGTTAGTTGCGCAGGCCGGTTGACTTGATTGTCGACGCCCGGCCGCAAGGAGAATCCATTATGACCCAGTTTGTGCGTGTTTGCCCGGTGTCCGAGTTGCCCGGCGAGGGCCAGGTTGGCGAGTTTACCGTCCAGGGCCGTTCCCTTTGCGTGGCCCGCGTCGATGGAACCATTGCGGTGCTCGATGGCGTTTGCCCGCACGAAGAAGGGCCGCTGGGCGAAGGAACTGTCGAGGGCGGCCGCGTGGTGTGCCCCTGGCACGAATATGCCTACGACATCCGCACCGGTGCGTCTCTCCAGGATCCGGAACTCAAGGCCCAGGTGTTCGAATCGGTGGTCGAAGAAGGAGAATTGCGGGCGAAGCTTTAAGCCACTCGCACAGCCCGCGGAATTCACCTTGGAGCAAGAGCGTTCCTCGCTGCCAAAACGCGCTGCATGGCCAGACGCGCGGCTGCCTCGCGTACTATATTCCCATTGCTATGAACTCACCTATTCGTATTCGTACTCTCTCCTTGCTCGCCTTTGCCTGCGTGTTTCTCTATCCCCTCGCCCCCGCTCAAACCGCGCCTGCCGCTCCGCCTACCGTCGCCGAGGCCCTGGCCTTCATCGACCACGCGGAGAAGGAACTGAACGCGATGAGCGTCGATGTGTCCCGCGCCTCGTGGGTCGAAGAGACCTACATCACCGACGACACCGTGGCCCTGCTGGCCGAGGCCAACGACCGGCTCATCGCCCGGCAAACCGCGCTGATCGGCGAGGCGCGCCGCTTCGACGGCCTGGCCCTGCCGCCCGATGCCGCCCGCAAACTCATGCTGCTCAAGCTCAGCGTCGGTCTGCCCGCACCCTCCGACCCCACCCTCCGCGCCGAAACCACGCAGAAGGCCGCCGAACTGGACGCCGCCTATGGACGCGGCAAGTATTGCCCTGACAGCGACCCCGACCACTGCCTGGGCATCGACGATATTGGCGTCAAGATGGCCCACAACCGCGATCCGAAGGAACTGGCGGCTCTCTGGACAGGCTGGCACGCGGTGGGCGCTCCCATGCGGCCCAACTACGTTCGCCTGGCCGAACTCAGCAACCAGGGCGCGCGCGAGCTGGGCTTTGCCGACACCGGCGCCCTGTGGCGTTCGCAATACGACATGACTCCCGACCAGTTTCAAGCCGAGATCGAGCGCCTGTGGACCCAGGTTGAGCCTCTCTATCGCGAGCTGCACACCTATGTGCGCCGCAAGCTCATCGAAAAGTACGGCGACGCCGCGCGCCGGCCGGACGGCATGATCCCCGCGCACCTTCTCGGCAACATGTGGGCGCAGGAGTGGGGCAACATCTACGACGTGGTTGCGCCGCCTTCCGGGCCCCTGCCCTACGATCTGGGAGCCATTCTGAAGGCGCGCAACACCGACTCGCAGCAACTGGTGCGCTATGGCGAGGGCTTCTATAAATCGCTCGGCTTCGACGCCCTGCCCGATACTTTCTGGAAGCGGTCCATGCTTTCGCACCCGCGCGACCGCGACGTGGTGTGCCACGCCAGCGCCTGGGATATCGACAATGTGCGCGACGTGCGCATCAAGGCCTGCTTCCAGCCCACTGCCGACGACTTTGTCACCGTGCATCACGAACTGGGCCACAACTACTACCAGATGGCCTATCGCAACCAGCCCTTCTTCTTCCAAAACGGCGCCAATGACGGCTTCCACGAGGCCATCGGCGACTCCATCGCCCTGAACGTGACCCCGGTTTACCTCAAGAAACTTGGCCTGATTGACCAAGTTCCGCCGGCCAGCGCGGACATTCCGCTGCTGCTGCACACGGCTCTGGACAAGATCGCTTTTCTGCCATTCGGCCTGCTCATCGACAAGTGGCGCTGGGAGGTCTATTCCGGCCAGGTGACGCCGGATCACTACAACAGCGCGTGGTGGGCTCTGCGCGAGAAATATCAGGGCGTAGCTCCGCCCGTGGCGCGCTCCGAGGCCGACTTCGATCCCGGCGCCAAGTACCACATCCCCGGCAACGTGCCCTACATGCGCTACTTCCTGGCCCGCGTCTACCAGTTCCAGTTCTATCGCGCCATGTGCCAGGCAGCCGGCTACCAGGGACCGCTGAACCGCTGCTCAGTCTACGGCTCAAAGGAAGCCGGCGCGCGGCTGAACGCGATGCTCGAGTTGGGCCAATCGAAGCCCTGGCCCGAAGCCCTGAAGGCCATGACCGGAACCGACAAGGCTGACGCTTCGGCCATTGTCGAGTACTTCCAACCCCTGATGGACTGGCTCAAGGAGCAGAACAAGGGCGAGAAGGAAGGCTGGACGGTGCCGGCGGATGTGCTGAAGTAGAAGTAAGGCAGCTTCTAGCTGCTAGCCTCTAGCTGCTAGCTCACAAAGAACCGGGTGCCCCACCTTCGGCGCAGTCTCATCGCGCCTAAGGTGGGATATCCATAACGACAACCATCTATAGCTTTTTAGTGCTCTGCCCCGGTTCCTACACTACCCGTCCCACCCCAGGCAGTCGAACCAGCGGATCGGAGACGAGCCAGGTGGCAATGCAAGTCAACAGGCCAACGACGCCGAACTTGACCAGCGCAGCCGCGGCCCAACCGTGCAAAAGCAGACTGATGCCGACCAGCACTGGCGGATGGACGATATAGACCGCGTAGGCGCGGCGATTGAGCCACGTCCAAAAGGCTGAC
>JBEKTB010000087.1:0-15387 GCA_049516495.1 Occallatibacter sp. | reverse complement strand
GCCTGGAAACTGAGGACGCAAACCGTGCCGGTTCCGCTCACCCCGGCGGATCCCGGCGGACGCGAGGCGTTGATCATGATCGAGCCCGGCCCTTCGTCGCGGTGCACCAGGGCCACAGGCTGCCCGTCGCTGTTCAGCAAGTCTCCGTTGTCTACATTGACCAGCGAAATTTTGGCCGGATCGTACTGAATCAGCAAGGGAACCGATGCGATGTCCTTTCCGCCGTTCATCACCACCGGAATCTTGAAGGCGGCGCCCGCAGCTACCGGGCCGGGCAAAGGCGGAAGTACAAAGCTGACACCGGGAGCAGCGGCCGGAATGGGCGGCGGGGCTGCTGCCGCGGGGTTGCTGTTGGCATCCGCGGCCTCGCGCAACTGGGCCAGCGCCGCCGGGGCTGCTGCCATGGCGGATTGGCCGGGAACCGAGCCTACTGAAGAGGGTCGCGCATTGGCCTGAGGACGCACCGGAGAAGCGGCGGGCGCTTGATTTGAGCCCGGATTCGAGCCTGGATTCGGGCCGGAGCCTTCACCCGCGACATGACGCAGTTCGATCGACGTGCCGACGCCTGTGTCGACGGTGCGCAGATTTACCGCTTCGAGGGATTGCGACCGCACCACGTGAGGCACCAGGACGAAGACGATCTCGTCGTCGCTGACGGTGTGGTCCTTGGAACCAAAAAGATACTTGAGAATCGGAATCGTGCTCAGGCCGGGGATGCCGGTCCAACTCACCTGGTCCTGCTTGTCCTGAATGCCGCCCAGGATGTTGGCTTCGCCCTCGCGCAGTCGGATCACTTGGTCAACAACGCGCTGCGACAGAATCGGCTCGGTGACGCCGCTGATGGTGACGGAGCCGCTCTGTGAAGTGACCTCGATCTTGACCTTTATCGTCACATCGTGGTCGAAGTGGACGGTTGGCGTCATTTCAATGTTCACGCCCACGTCCTGGTACTGGAACTGTGTATTGACCAGCGAGCTGACCACCGCGGTGGCCGCGCCGGTCTGATACGAGCCGGTTGCGATCGGGATCCGCGAGCCGATCTTCATGGTCGCTTTTTGCGCGTCGGTGGCCCGGATGCGGGGATTCTGCAGCACCTTGGTATTGGAATCGGTCAGCAGCAGATTCAGCGTGGCCGACCCAACGGTCACGGCAAAGTCTGTCGCCTTCAGGTGGGACAGGTCGTAGAGAGTCGGGGTAGAACTGGTTGAGCCGGTGGTGGTGCTGCTGGAACTTGAGCAGGAACTGCTGGAACTGGAACTTGTGCAGGGCGGCTGCAGAGCGACCCCGAAGCTGCTGGGCCAGGCGACACCCAGCGTCTTTTCCCAGTTCTTGCTCACTTCCAGAACCGCGATGTCCACCACGACCTCGGGACGCGCCTTGTCGAGGTCGTTGACCAGCTTCTGCGCCAGCAGCAGTTCGTCGGGGGTGGCCCGCATCACGATGGCATTCTGGCTGGCCACGCCGTAGACCTTGGCGTTGGGCAGCACATTGCGGATGGCGGTCTGCACGTCGGTCAGGTCGTTCTGCTGCCAGGCGTTGGACAGATAAAACGTCTCCACGGCCTGTTCGTCGAGTTCGGTGCGCTTGGCGCGGGTGTTCTGGGCAACAAAGATCGAATTTTCAGTGACCGGCCGCCAGAAGGTGTTGGACATGGTGCCGATGATGCGCAGCGCGTCCAGCAGCGATACATTGTTCAGGTCCACCTGAATGCGCTTTGAGGTGTAGTCGGGGTCGAAGAGGATATTGATTCCAGCGGCTTTGCCGACAGCCTGATAGACCACCTTGGCGTCTTCGGCCATGTGCAGGGTGACGGGCTCGTTCGAAACCGGCCGCAAAATGGCGGGCGAGCCCATGGATTCGATTTCTTCCTGCTTGCCCTCCGTTTCGGGCAGACTGGTTTCAGCCCGTGGCGTCACCTCGCCGTGCTTCTGGCGAACTTTGGCGATGGCCTGCTGCGCGGCCTCATTGCCCGGATCGATTTCGGCGGCGTGCAGAAACTCCGCCAGCGCCCCCTGCTCGTCGCCCCCATCCAGCAGCTTTTGCCCCTTGGTCATGTGCGACGACGAGGCGGTGACCCGCACCCGGTAGAGGGCGGTGCGAAACTGCAGGTCCTTGGGATCCTTGGCGTAGGCCTTCTGGTAGTTGTCGAAAGCTGCGTCGTAGTCCTCGCGCGCTTCGGCGGTCTCGCCACGCTTGAAGTAGGATTTGGCCGACTCCGCCTGCAGGAGGGGGCTCGACAGCCCGAAGACGGTCACGACGGCAAGAAGCGCAGTCCAGGAAGCGGCTCCCGCGAAAACGGATCTGGAAAGGACGGATCCGGACCGAGCCGGACCTTGAGCGCGGCTTTTCATCGAACTCCCGGGCGTCTTCACCGGCCCGCACTCCGTGCCGGACCCTTGAGGGCTGCCTTGGCCGCCCAGGACGCAATTCCCATTGAAGGTTTTCCCCATCCAACGATCCCTCATTCTAACAAAGCCCCGCAAAACAAAAGCCAAAATCCGCGTCGATGCTACGATGAAGACTTGAGGACGCTTCCTGATGGCTCGTCAAACCAGTCACGTCATCGTTCAGCCGGTGAGCCCCGGCCCCCAAAAGCCGGCGCGGCCCCGCGACCCTGTGGCTTCGGGAGAACGGGATGCTGCGCACAATCGAGCCGCCAGCCACAACTACTTTCTGTTGGAGAAGTTTGAGGCCGGCGTAGCCCTGCGCGGGACGGAAGTGAAGTCCATCCGCGAGGGCAAGGCCAACCTCAAGGATTCCTACGGCCTCATCCAGAACGGCGAGGCCTTTCTTCTCAACGTGCATATTGGTCCCTACTCCCACGGCAACATGGCCAATCACGACGCCACGCGCACTCGCAAGCTGCTCTTGCATCGCGAAGAGGTTCGCAAGCTACTCTCCAAGACGCAGATCAAGGGCCACACGCTCATCCCCACCCGGCTTTACTTCCGCAATGGGAGGGTGAAGTGTGAGTTGGCCGTGGCCAAAGGGAAACAGGACTGGGACAAGCGCGCGACCGAACGCAGCCGCGAGGCCGATCGCGAAGCCCGCGCCGCCGTGAACGCCAGCAAGCACCGCCTGGGGCGGTAGAACTGCAACCCGCTCCGGGGCCAGATCTAAAGGCCTTGGCGCCGTCGGTTAAAATCTTCTCCCGTTTCAGCCGATGGAAGGGTGGTATGGGTTTCAAACCCACGCCCCGGATGAGCCATGTACAGAATTGTTAAAGACAGTTTCGGCTTCCAACTCACTTTTGGAGACACCATCAGCCCGGACGAAATGAGGCAATGGCGCATGGAGTCCGTGAGGGCTCTCGTAGGCGCTCCGAAATCCTTCGGTGTGATTTTCGACATGCGCACCCTGCGGCATAGCGAGCTTCAGCCTGAGGCGCAGGAGATGATTGCTGAGGGGCGGGAACTCTTCAAAAGAGAAGGTATGCGCCGCAGTTGCGTCATTCTCGATTCGGCGCCTCTGATCGCAAAATACAGACGCCGGGCAAGGGAGACGCGGGACCGATATTTCGAGCGTTATATTAACGCTGCGGAGGATCGCTTCTGGCGCACCAAGGCTCTGGGATGGATCGAGGAAGACATCGATCCCGACAACTGAGGCTGCGCCCGGATACCAGTCCACGGCGAAAACCTCGCGCCGCCACAAACCCGCCTCCCACCAACCCCCGCAGCGGTGAAATAATGGGCACCATGCGGACCCAACTGTCTTTCGCGAATCTCGCCGGAATCGAAACCGAACTGCTGGCCGTCGTGGCCACCGACACCCAAACCGCCAAGGGCCCCGACGCCAAACCCGCGCCTGTGCTGCTGACCGCAGAGCAGGCCGTTCAAGCTGCCGCAGCCGCCCTTCTGGCCAGCGGCGAATTCAAGGCCGGAACCAACGAAGCCGTTCTGCTGCACGCCCCCGCCGGCCTGAAAGCCAAGCGCCTGCTGATTATCGGCCTGGGAAAGCAGGCCAAGGCCACGGTCGACTCCGTGCGCTCGGCTGCTGGAACCGCTGTCCGCTTCACCAAGCCGCGCGGCATCCGTGAACTGGTCTTCGCCTTGCCCGATGCGGACGGATTGGGTGCCGCACCGAGCACTCGCGCCGCCGTCGAGGGCGCCATGGTGGGCGATTTCGACCCCGACACCTACCGCAGCGACCGCAAGGACCAGAGCGTCCAATCGTTTACGCTGACCGCGCCTGCCGCTGCCGATAAGGCCACCCTCGAGGCCGCCTTCGCCGAGGGCGTCATCATCGGCGAGAGCCAGAATTTTACCCGCACGCTGGTCAACGAGCCGGGCAACAAGCTGACGCCCACGATTCTGGGCCAGCGCGCCGCCGAGATGGCGACGGAAGTCGGCCTTGGGTGGGAGGTCCACTCCACCGAAAAGCTGCATGAGCTGAAGATGGGCGCATTCTGGAGCGTGTCGCAAGGCTCCGAAGAGCCGCCCGCCCTGATCGTTCTGCGCTATGAGCCTGAAGGCGTAACGGACGGCCCGGTTCTGGGACTGGTGGGGAAGGGAATCACCTTCGATTCCGGCGGTATCTCCATAAAGCCCTCCGACAACATGGAGAAGATGAAATATGACATGGCCGGGGGTGCGGCCATGCTGGGCGCCATGCGCGCCATCGCGCTGCTCAAGCCCCGCGTGCGCGTCATCGGCGTGGTTTGCGCGGCAGAGAACATGCCCGACGGCAAGGCGCAGAAGCCGGGCGACGTGCAGATTGCCATGTCCGGCAAATCGATCGAGATCATCAACACCGATGCTGAAGGCCGGCTGGTGCTGGCCGACGGTCTGAGTTATGCGAAGCAGCTGGGCGCAACCCACCTTATCGATGCGGCGACCCTGACCGGCGCCTGCGTCGTGGCCCTGGGCATGATCAACGCCGGAGCTTTCTCGAACGACGACGAAGCGTTCACCAAGTTCAACGCGGCGCTGGCCACTTCCGGAGAGAAGTTCTGGCGGCTGCCGCTGGGCGACGAGTATGCCGAGATGATCAAGAGCGACATCGGCGACATCAAGAACACCGGCGGACGCTGGGGCGGGGCCAGTACGGCTGCGGAGTTCCTGAAGGTCTTTGCCGAGGACACGCCGTGGATTCACCTCGACATCGCGGGCCTGGCGTGGGTGGAAGACTCGAAGCCCTACATCGCCAAAGGACCGAGCGGAGTGGGTGTGCGGTCGATTCTGGAATGGGTCAGAAGCTACTAAAGACCGGCTGCTAGCTGCTAGCCTCTAGCTGCTGGCTTTTTTGTGTTGAGCTCAGGAACGAAGTGGGTGCCCCACCTTCGGCGCAGTTTCATCGCGCCTAAGGTGGGTTATCTATATAGGCTGCTTTTTACAGCGTTCCACGGAAGGTCAGCAATAACCCTGTGTCCCTCGGATAAGGAAAACCGAAATGCAGTAAAGAACCATCGATAGAAATATCCCACCTTAGCCGCAAACTGCGCGGCGAAGGTGGGGCACCCGATTTCACCAAGTTCCATCCACTTTCGACCAATTCCTGTGAACGGGTGTTCCCTTACATCGCTTCCGGGCTTTCGATGCCCAGCCAGCTTAGAACCTCGACTAACTCGCGCAGCGCAACCGCCGCTGTGGCCAGCAGGAAGGTCTTGCGCGCGGGGTCCTCTTCGGTGAGGATGTGGTGGCGATGATAGAAGTTATTGAACTCCTGAGCTAACTGGAAGGCGTGCTTGGCCAGATAAGCAGGCTCGGAGGTCGTGATGCACTGTTCCAACACCAGCGTGCGCCGTGCGGCCCTGAGCCATAGCGCCCAGATATCTTCGTTGGCCTCGCCTTCGAGATAGGGAGCCGGGTCGAGGTCGGTGAACTCCGCCAGCACTGCTTCCGGCGTGGTTTCCGCCTTGCGGAAGATGTTGCGCGCGCGGACCACGGCGTATTGAATGTAGGGGCCGGTCTCGCCCTCGAAGCTGAGCGCGTCCTTGAAGTCGAAGGCGATGACCGAGTTGCGCGTGAACTTGAGCATGAAATAGCGCAAGGCGCCAATGGCGATCTGTTCGGCGATGTGCTGGCGCTCGACTTCGTCGCGGCCGGTCTGCCGTGCGTCCACTTCGGCGCGGGTGGCCGCGATGAGCTTGTCGATCAGGTCGTCGGCCTTGACGCCGAAGCCCTTGCGGCCGCTGACCTCGATAAAGGGCCGGGCCAGATCTTCCGCAGAGACGTCATAGCCCAGTTCGACGGCACAGCGAGGGGTGAGCGCGACCATTTCATAACTGAAGTGCGTGTAGCGATTGGCCTGATCGGTGTGGCCCATGCCGCGCAGGGCCTGGATGACGTTCGATTGCGGATCGCTTTGGCGCGCGTCGATCACGTTATAAATGGCCTGCGCACCGCCAAAGTGCGGGTGCGGCTCGACGCCGTGCTCGACCGAGATCCAGCACTCGTGGTCGGGATACGTGAAGAACGGCTTGTAGCCGAAGTCCTTGCCCAGCAGGCCGAACTTCCATAAGTGATAGGCGATGTCCTTGCCTACGTAGGTTACCGTGCCGTTGGAGCGCACGATGACTTTGGCGTCCTCGTCGAGCGCGTCCTCGGCTACTTCGGAGCCGGGCCGCGTCATCACCCAGCAGCCCTTGTTCTTGCCTTCGTTCTCGAAGTAGAGGACGCCGGTTTGCTTCAATTGCTCGAAGGCCGCATCCCAGAACTTGAGGTGCAGAATTTCGCTCTCGCGGGGCAGGAAATCGTATTCGATGTCCAGGCGCAGCATGGTTTCAAGATGCCGGCGCAGGACCGCGGTCGAGATCAGCTCGGCAACTTCGGAGGTCTCATTGCCGCCGCGCTCCAGTTCGTGCAGGGTGGCATAGCGAAGCTTCTTGCGCGCTGCGTTCTCACCTTCCGTGCCTTGCTCGTACCACTGCGAGGTGCGCGCGTAGAGGTCCCAGCAGTAATAGTCGATCCGCTCGCCCTTGTGCTTGAGTTCATCGAGCAGGGAGCGCACCTCGGCCAGTGACTTGCCCTCCAGATACTGAAAGCCGACCACGACGTCGGCCACTTGCACGCCGGTGTTGTCGATGTAGTTCTGCACGTCGACTTTTTGCCCGGCGGCGCGGAGCAGGCGGACAAAGGTGTCGCCCAGAATGGCGTTGCGCAGGTGGCCGACGTGGGCAGCCTTGTTGGGATTGATGCTGGTGTGTTCAACCAGTGCATGGAGGCCGCTCGCGGGGGATGGTCCCTGCTCGGCCGCGGCAGTGATGCGCGCGCCGACTGCGCGATCGAGGCGGGCATTGATGTAGCCCGCGCCTGCAACCTCGAATCCAGCAAAACCTTCCAGCCCGGTCAGCGCGGCCACGATCTCCTGGGCGATCACCTTGGGCGCCTTGCGCAGCTTGCGCGCCAGCTCAAAGGCAATGGGCGTGGCCAGTTCGCCAAACTTCAGGTCGGGCGGAATCTCCAGGGGGATGTTCTCAAGCTGAAGATCGTACTTTGCCTGCAAAACAGCGCGAAGGTGGCCCGCGAGCCTTTTCTCGAATTCAAGATACACAGTGATCGGCCTCAAAAATGCTTGATTTGCAAGGGCGATTTTAACAGACCAACTGCGTTGGGGCTGTCCGCCAAGGGCGTCGCTCAGGACGGTTCCCAATGGAAATGCCGTAAGATAAAGAGTAGATTGCCTTGCGATTCCTGCCAGCCGTCGGGGTGAGGGTGCAATGCAACACCCCGCCCATGACCAATTCAGTGCAAAGCCCAGCTCGTTTTTACCTGACCACGCCGATCTATTACGTGAATGCGCGCCCGCACTTGGGCCATGCCTACTCGACCATCGTGTGCGATGCCATTGCGCGCAGAAAGCGTGCGCTGGGCATCGAGACCTGGTTTCTAACCGGCACGGACGAGCACGGGCAGAAGATCGAACGCTCCGCCGAACTGGCCGGGCGCACGCCGCATGAGTTTGCCACCGCCATTTCCGGGGAATTTCGCGGCCTGTGGGATCGGCTGGGGTTGAGCTACGACGACTTCATCCGCACCACCGAAGAGCGGCACAAGCGCGGGACGCAGAAGCTTTTTGCGACGCTCCGCGACAAGGGCTTCATCTACAAAGGCTCCTATACCGGGCAGTACTGCGTGTCGGACGAACTCTATGTGGACGGGCCTCCGGGAACGCCTTGCCCCGACTGCGGACGGATCACGGAGACGGTGAGCGAGGAGAACTACTTCTTCAAGCTGTCGGCCTTCGAGCGCAAACTGCTGGAGTTTTACGAGGCGAATCCCGGGTTCATGGGACCGGAATCGACGCGGCGCGAGGTGATTTCATTCGTGCGCGGGGGACTCAAGGACCTGTCGGTGAGCCGAACGAGTTTTTCGTGGGGCATTCCCGTTCCCGGCGATGAAAAGCATGTGATCTACGTGTGGATGGACGCGCTGGCCAACTACATTACGGCGCTCGGATATGGTTCCGACGATCCGGCCGACAAGGCGCGGTTCGAGAAATTCTGGCCGGCGGACATGCACCTGATCGGCAAGGAGATCAGCCGCTTCCACTGCGTCTATTGGCCCGCCTTCCTGATGGCCGCGGGCATTCCGCTGCCGCGCTCGGTCAGGGCCAACGGCTGGCTGCTCTTCGACCAGGGCAAGATGTCCAAGTCGCGGGGCAATATTGTGCGCGCGGAAACAGTGCATGAAGTTCTGGGCGCCGATGCTCTCCGGTACTTCCTGCTGCGAGAGATTCCCTTCGGCCAGGACGGCAGCTTTTCCTTCGATGCGCTCGTGCAGCGGTATAACGGTGACCTGGCCAACGGCTATGGCAACCTGGTGAGCCGCGTCGTGAACATGGTGCACAAGTACTTTGGCGGGGTGGTGCCCGAGGCCGGCGCTGAAACCGCAGCCGAGGCCGCCCTGCGCGAGAGCGCCGCAAGCGCGATCGCCGCTTTCGGGCCCGCATTCGACGAGCTGAACTTCTCTGATGCGCTCAAGGCCTTGTGGGCTTTGGTGGCGGAGACCGACGGCTACCTGACCGCCAACTCGCCGTGGAAACGACCGGCGGACCGCACCGAGACCGACCATGAAGCCTTGCAGGCGCGGGTGCTGGCGACGGCTGCCGAGGCCATTCGCATCATTACCGCGCTGGTTTATCCCATCCTTCCGGAGTCGGCTGCCAAGGTGTGGCGCCAGATTGGACAGGGCAAGATTGCCGATGCGGCGAGAAGCTCATTTTTGACAGACATCGCGTGGGGCGGGCTGAAGGCCGGAACAAAGTTTGGCGAGCCGGCGCCACTGTTTCCTCGCGCGGAGAAGGATGCAATCGACCGTATGCAGAACATCGAAGACAAGAACAGCAGCAGCGCCGTAGAGGCCGCTACCTGCGGTGGGGCCAACGGCGGCTCCGCCGTCACCTGCGGTGAGGCCACCCGCGGCTCCGCCGCAAAAGCAGAACCGGCGGAGCAATCGGCCGCCCCGGCCTCCCCATCCGTAGCATCGACCGCGCCGGCAAATGCCGCCGAAGAGCGCGCAAAGAACGGCGAGCTTACCCCGACCACGGCGGTTTTGCCGGAACAAAGTGTCGCCACGGCGAAGGTGGATCCAGTTCCCGCACACCTGATCAGCGCCCGGCTCAGCACCGCGCCAGTCAGCGAGCCGGCAGCCGGTTCGCCTGTTGCGGAGACGCCCGCCTCACCGCAGGCTGCTCCCACGGCTGAGCAAATCACCATCGACGACTTCGTCAAGGTCGATCTGCGCGTGGCGCAGGTTCTGGTGGCCGAGCGCGTTCCCAAGGCCGACAAGCTGCTGCGCCTGGAGGTTGACCTGGGCTACGAAAAGCGCCAGATCCTGGCCGGAATCGCGCAGTACTACGAGCCGGAACAGCTCGTGGGCCGCAAGATCGTGATCGTCGCCAACCTGGCTCCGCGCAAGATGAGGGGCCTGGAGTCGAATGGGATGCTGCTGGCGGCTTCGCTTCCGGACGGCGCGCCGGTGCTGGCTGGATTCCTGGAAGAGGTTCCGCTGGGAGCGCGGCTGAAGTAAACCCCTGCGGTGGGGCAGACGCCTTCGGCTCGAAAAAATGCTGCTTGGATTCCCAGGCCTCAAGCGCGAGACCTGGGGCACCCGGCACTCAGCGGAGCCCCACAGTGGTCGCGCATTGAAGGTTTTGGAGGTCCCCGATTTGCTGATCGATTCCCACGCTCATTTGGACAGCGAGCGCTACGCCGACGACCGCGAGGCCATGCTGCGCCGCACCTGGGAGGCTGGTGTGGGCACGGTGCTGGCCATTGGTATCGGCGAGCAGGCGGCCGGAATGGACGGGGCGCTCGCCGTCTGCCGCGAGTTCAATGCGAGTCCTGAAAGCGGGGCCGGCATTCCAAAGCTCTACGCCAGCGCGGGCGTTTATCCGCACAACACCGCGGAAATTGACTCGGCTGTGCTGACCAAACTGGACAAATTGCTGGCCGACCCCGAGGTGATTGCCTGCGGCGAAATCGGTCTGGACTATTTTCATAAAGGCGCCCCGCACGAGGTCCAGCGCGCGGGCCTGATTCGCCAACTGGAGATTGCCGCTGGCCGCAAGCGGCCGATTCTCATCCACTGCCGGCCAAAAGACGGCTCGACCGACGCCTGGGACGATCTGCTGGAGATTCTTGAGGAGCACTGGCGGCCCACGGGGCTGGGCGGCGTGATGCACTGCTTTGGCGGCGGCTGGGAGCAGGCGCGGCGGTCGCTGGACTTGGGATTTCTGCTCTCGTTTGCCGGGAATCTGACCTATGCCAAGGCCCAGCCGCTACGCGACGTCGCAGCCGTGGTGCCGCCGGATTGGGTTCTGGTCGAGACGGACGCCCCCTGGCTGGCTCCCGCGCCCAACCGCGGCAAGCGCAATGAGCCTGCGTGGGTGGCGCAGACCGCCCTGGTTTTGGCCGGGTTGCTGGGAGTGGACGAGCAGGAAATCGCCGCCGCAACCACGAAAAACTTCCTCCGGCTGTTTCGCCTTGGGGCGGACGTGGGAAACTGATAGAGGCATCGCATCCAGGCATTGCATGCAGCAGTCTTTTCAGAGTTTGAGGACAAGAAAAAATGGCTCAGGAGAATTCGTTCGACATTGTCAGCAAGGTGGAAATTCAGGAAGTCCGCAACGCCATCGATCAGGCGCTCAAGGAGATTCGTCAGCGCTTCGACCTGAAAGACTCCCATTCGGAGATTACGCTGGAGGAGGGGGACAAAGAGATTCAGCTTGCCTCGGCGGGCGAGTACAAGCTGGAAGCCGTCAAGGAGATTCTCGGGCAGAAGCTGGTCAAGCGGGGCGTTTCGCTCAAGAACCTGACCTACGGCAAGATCGAGCCGGCAGCCGGCCAGAGCGTGAAGCAGAAGATTTCGTTGCAGCAGGGCATTCCCATAGAGAAAGCCAAAGAGATTGTGCGCCTGGTCAAGGACTCAAAAAAGAAGGCGCAGGCAAGCATCCAAGGCGATACAGTGAGGATATCGAGTAAGGACCGGGACGAGTTGCAGGCGATCATCGCCCTGTTGCGCGGCAAAGAGCTGGGCGTGGAGTTGCAGTTTACCAATTATCGTACGAACTGAGCCGATGGTCGGCTGAGGCTGGCGCATGCTCGCAGCGGGTGCGCCTCGGTTTTGGGCCACGCTGGATGAGAAAAACACGAGAACCGGAGAGCCTTGAGCACATTGGCGATAGCGACGGCAAAAGAAGTTTTCGATCTGCTGCGGGACGACCTTGTGGCGATCGAGCAGGAGTTGGGCCGCGACGCCGCCTCCAGCGTGAGTACCATCACGGAGATCGCCGAGTACCTGCGCGAGGGCGGCGGCAAGCGCATCCGTCCCACGCTGCTGCTGCTTTCGGCGCACACGCTGGGCTACTCGGGCCAGGGCGCCATTCGCCTGGGCGCGGTGGTTGAGATGGTCCACACTGCAACGCTGGTCCACGACGACATTATCGACGGCGCCGACACGCGCCGCGGGCGGCCGTCGGCAAACACGACCTGGGGTAACGAAAAGTGCGTGCTGGCTGGCGACTGGCTTTACATGCAGGCCTTCAAGGTGGCTCTGGAAGAAAAGAGCTTGCGCGTGCTGGACCTGCTGATCGGCCTGACCCAGCAGATGGTCGAGGGAGAACTGCTGCAGATTCAGAAGCTGGGCAAGGCTGTCTCCGAGGCCGAGTACTACGACCTGATCTTCCGCAAGACGGCCTGCCTGTTTTCGGTTTCCATGCGCCTGGGAGCGGTGCTGGCCAACTCCAGCGAGGCCGAGGAGGCCAGTCTCGCCGCCTATGGGCGCGCCGTGGGCCTGGCTTTTCAGATCGTCGACGACGTGCTCGACCTGACGGCCACGGAAGAGGTCCTGGGCAAGCCTGTCGCCAGCGACCTGCGCGAAGGCAAGGCCACGCTGGCGGTGATCCACTCCATCGACCACGGCACAGCAAAGGACCGGCAGGCCATTCAGAAGGTTCTGGATGACCGTGGTTTCGATCACGTGAGCCGCGAGCAGATACAGGAGATCCTGGTGCGCAACGGCTCGGTCGAGTACGCGATGTCCGTTGCCGACCGCTATGCCGAGCAGAGCCGCCAGGCGCTGGCTCCCATCGCCGACTCGGAGTTCAAGCGTGCCCTGTTGTGGGTGCCGGATTTTGTGGTGGCGCGGGACAAGTAGCACCTTCGGGAGTGTTCCATGCAGGATGAGTGGGCCCAGGTAGATAACTACTTTGCCGACCGGCTCGTCCCCGCCAGCGACGAGTTCGATGCTGCCCTCAAGGCGAACCAGCAAGCCGGACTTCCGCCCATCGATGTGACCGGCCTGCAGGGGAAGTTCCTTGAACTGCTGGTCCGTATCTCCGGGGCCCGGCGCATTCTCGAGATCGGAACTCTGGGCGGCTATAGCACGCTCTGGATGGCCCGAGCGCTGCCGGAGGGCGGCCGCGTTGTGTCTCTGGAGCTCGACCCGCACCATGCCGAGGTTGCTCGCGCCAACCTGCAGAGGGCTGGCGTCCTGGATCGCGTGGAACTGATTGTGGGAAGCGCGGCCGATACGCTTCCGACGCTGGATAACTCGTCTGCGGCACCCTTTGATTTCATCTTCATTGACGCGGACAAAGAGAGCTATCCGCAATACCTGCACTGGGCGCTAAAGCTCTCGCGGCCGGGAACGGTGATTGTTGCCGACAACGTGGTTCGGCATGGGAAGGTTGCGCAGGCGGATTGCGACGATCCACGGGTCGAAGGCGTCCGGCGCTTTACGGAACTGCTGGCCGCGGAACCGCGTGTGAGCGCGACGGTTCTTCAAACCGTCGGCGTGAAGGGCTACGACGGGTTTGCCCTCGCTGTGGTTGTGGCTTAAGCGTCCTGCACGATGGTTCCCTGGTGGTAGACAATTTTCCAGCCGTCCGCGGTCTTCCGCCAGATGGTGGCGCGGCGTGTGAGGCGCTGGTGGTTCTGAAGCAGTGTGTAGGTGAGCAGATAGGTGTCCTCGCCCAATCTGCGGCACTGGAGGTCGCTGGTTTCCCAGACGTCGGCTTGGGGCGTCGAAAGGCGCCGCTCCAATTCGTCCAGCACGAACTTGCGTGAGTAACGGCGGCCCGAGGCTCCGGTCTCCCAGTAGTCCTCCACCATCATTTTTTCGAAGTCCGCCCGCGACGTCCCGAATTCGGGGCGATGAAAGATGGGCTCGCGGCGGATGAGTTCGGCGAGCACTTCTTGAAGCTCAGGGGCAGTGGTACGAGTGGGCTCCATCTCTTCGAGCCGCGATTCCTGCGCGCTCATGCGACCAGCATAGCCGAACAATCCGGACCTATCCCAAGTGCCGGCGCAATTTCCTACTCCTTCGCCATCAGCGCCCGCAGGGCCGCCTCGTATTTTTCCGGCAGGGGCTTCTTGTTCAACTGGTCGTCGCAGACCACGTGTACAGTCTCGCCTTCCGCCAGGAGCTTTGGCTCTTCGCCGGTGGGGGCCTTGCGCAGGATGCGGTAAGCGAACTTGAGGACAGCGCCGCGCAGCAGCGAGGGGCGGGTCTCGATCAGGATCTGGTCGTCGTAGCGGGCGGGGGAGCGATAGCGGCAACTGGCCTCGACCACCGGCAGGATGCACTGGTGGTCGGTCTCCAACTGGCTGTAGGCGAGGCCCAGGGAGCGCAACAGCTCCACGCGGCCGATTTCGAACCAGACCAGGTAATTGGCGTAGTACACAATGCCCATCTGGTCGGTTTCGGCGTAGCGGACCCTCACTTCGGTGGTGACTGGCATGAAACGGTCTCCGGGTTCTGCTAGTTTGTTTCCTGGTTTTCCACGTGGAACGTGTTTCTGGCGCAGCGGCATTTTCGACTTGCTTCCAACGGTATAAGTGCGGCAAAATCCGGGCCTGAAGGCCTCTCAATTTCGGGATTCGTCCTGGGGCTGAAGCCCCAGGCTTCCTCCAAATTGGCAATCTGCTACACCGGTTTTTGCGGCGGATGCGGGTCGGACGCTATTCGTCGGCTTCGATGCGGCGGCCGTGCGGGTCCTGCAGGGGGCGGGTATTCATCTTGAACAGGTAGCCAAAGGTGCGCAACTGTTCGCGGCTCAGGCTCAGCTCTTCCTCGAAGACAAACCAGCGGACGCCTTCGGTGCAGGGCGGAACGGTGAGCGAGCCCATATAGGTCCAGTAGCCGCGGTCGGCGGGCAGCAGACCCCCGGGGCTCACCATGTCTGTCACCTTTTCGGTTTTGCCGGCGGTCTTGGGCAAATGGGGCCACAGGGCAGCTAGCACGGCGTTGGGGTTGCCCATATCCTCGCGCAGCCGAACCGCAACCACGGCCGTCTTGCCGTCCGCGCTCTGGTGGACCAGGTGGACGACCATGTCGCTCAGCTTGCCTTTGACCGTCTCCTCGCTGGGGTGGTGAAAGTGGAACTGCTGCAGGTCGTAGCGCACCCCTCCGACCACAATGTAGCTGCCGGGGTCCACATGCGCCACGACGGTGTGGCCGTTGTTTTCCAGGGTGATGGGGCCGGCCATGTAGTGGAATTCGATGGGGGCGAGGGCCTTGTCCAGATGGGCGCCGCGAATGTCGATGGGCGACTGCTCGTGCCCTTTTGAGCATGCCTGGTAGGCCGGGTCGAGCTTGCCCCAGACCAGCGGGCCGGTTTTTCCCTCGTAGCTCCAGGGCGCGGTTTGCGCGGCGGATGGCGTGGCGGCCATGGCGGCCACGACCAGTGCAAATGCGGCAAAGACGGGATAGCGCATGAAGATCTCCTCGTTCGAGACGCGGATTAGGTCGATGACCGCATAATTTCGTACTTTGGGTTCGTGCTATCCCAGGTCCCAGAATCGGGACATGTTTTCGTGTTATCCCAGGTCCCCAAATGCGAGGGACCTGGGGCACCCATAATTGGTACGTTCACAAGCGGTCAGAGACTTTGTTGCCCCGATGAATTCTATTCGATGGACGCGCGCGGTGGGAAAAAGGAATG
>JBEKTB010000086.1:0-15413 GCA_049516495.1 Occallatibacter sp. | reverse complement strand
ATCTCTGCCACCTTGCCTGCGTTGCGCCCCTTGTCTCCCGCCTGCTCCACTGTTCCTTCGCCGTCATCCTTCACGGTCTGCTTGCTGGCGCCGGGAAGGCTGTTCACCAAGCCCGGAATCTCCACCACCGTGCCGTTGGGAAAAATGATTGAAGTGAAGTGCATGTCCAACTGGGACCTGCCCTTGACACGACCGGCGCGGACCACCCGATCCACCACTCCCTGTACGTAAACGCCGGCTGGGATCATCACCCGGTTGCCCACCACCACCGGGAAGGCCGAAGCCAGGTACACCCCATCGCCGGGCTTGGCGCTCTTGGTGTTGATGGAACTGCGCAACTGGAGCAGCACCTTGGTGCCGGCAGGGACGGTATATGTCTTTCTCGCAGCAAGGGCCGGCGATCCATCAGAAGCCTGCGCAGGAGACGGAGCCGTGGCCGGCGCGAGGGGCGGCTGACTCGTCGGCGGGGATGGTGTGGCAGGTTCCTGGGCCGGTGCACTAGCGGCGTCTGCCGGGGGGACCGGCGTCTGCGCAAATCCCCGGCAACTGGCTGCAATCCCCAGACCGAGCAACAGTGTACCCGCCAGCGTTCCGAACGATGCGCGCATGATTTCCTCCCCTATCTCACTTGACCTCATAGACGATTCGTCCGAACACAAGGATAGCCCCATTCGTAGCTCGAATCGCAAAAAGTGGGACAGCGAGGAGGCGGTATTGACCGATCCGCGTTACCATGCAACTGACCCATGAACCGGGAAGAGATGTCGTCTGAAACTCCGTCCGCTGTCCTGGATAGCCGATTCGCCGCGGCCTATCGCGTACTCGACGACGCCATTGCGGCACGCGCTTTTCCCGGTTGCGCCTTCGGCGTGCTGGCCGGCGGCAAGGTCGTGCTCCAGGGTGCACTGGGCCACTTTACCTATGATGAAGGCGCACCTGCCGTTACCGCGGACACCATTTACGACATCGCCAGCGTCACCAAGGTAGCGGCCACAACCGCCGCGGTCATGCTGCTCCATCAGCGCGGGCTGATCGATCTGGAGATGCCCCTGGGTGAACTGCTTCCCGGCTTCGTTGTGGGTCGAGTTCCCGGCGAAGTGGCGCGCCACGTCAAGCTGCGCCATCTGCTGGCGCACAGTTCGGGGCTGCCGGGCTACGTTGAGTTCTTTCGCACCGCCGCCACTCCCTCGGCGTTGCTCAGCGACTGCCTCGCGCTCCCCATCGAAGACGAGCCGGGCGCACGTTTCGAGTACTCCGACCCAGGCTTCATCCTCCTGGGCAAGGTAGTCGAAGTGCTGACGCGCGAGCCCTTGCCCACTTGGATCGCGCGTGAGATTTTTCACCCCCTGGGACTTTGTGCCACCGGATTCTGTCCCCCCCAGGGCGCCAAGCCGTTCATTCCGCCCACCGAGGAGGACACGACCCTCCGCCAGCGACGCATCCAGGGCGAGGTCCAGGACGAAAATGCCTGGGTGCTCAGGGGCGGCGCCGGTCATGCGGGCCTCTTTTCCAATGTTCCTGACCTGCTCCGCTTTGCCGAAGAGATCCTTGATGCCTCCGCCAATGCCGGAAATGCCCGCCTGTTCAACGCGTCCACTGTCGAGTTTTTCGCCCGGCGGCAGGGTCCTGAAGGCAGTTCGCGAGCGCTGGGTTGGGATACACCGTCCGCGAATTCCTCGTCCGGCCGGCATTTTTCACCACGTTCCATCGGACATCTTGGCTTCAGCGGCTGCTCGCTGTGGATCGACCTTGATGCCGCGATTGCGGTCGTTCTGCTCACCAACCGCACCTGGCCCGATCGCCAAACCCAGGCCATCCGCGAAGTACGGCCCTTATTCCACGACGCCATCCGCGAAGCGTTGCATTCAAACTGAAATCTCTACCTCGTGCGGAGTTGGGCTCGTTCAGAATTCTGTCGGGAGTTGCGGGGTTTACAGATACAATGAAAAATTGGGGACAGACACGATGCTAACCAGCTCGACGACGCAGGAGACGGCCGCCGCCCAAGCTAGTGATACGAAGAAAGATCAGGCCGCGCTGCTTCAGGACCTGACGACGGAACGCCCAAATGAGGCTTCTCAAGGCTTTGACACCAAATCCGCACTCGAAATCGCCCGCATCATCAACCACGAAGATGCCAAGATAGCGGCTGCAGTCAAAAAGGCGATCCCGGAGATCGCTGCGGTCATCGACCAGGTTGCCAAGAGCTTGCGCGACGGTGGACGGCTGATCTACATCGGCGCTGGGTCCAGCGGCCGAATCGCGGCGCTTGACTCCTCCGAATGCCCTCCCACTTATTCGACGGCTCCCGGCCAGGTGCAATACATCATGGCCGGTGGACCCAAGGCTCTGGCCTCGGCCGTCGAAGTCAACGAAGATTCAGAAGAGTTGGGTCAGCGAGACATTGCCCGCCGGCGTCCCACCCGCAAGGACGTTGTTGTCGGCGTCTCCGCATCCGGCCGCACTCCATATGTGGTGGCAGCCGTGGCCTATGCTCGCGCCCGCGGCGCCCACACCGCCGCCGTCACATGCAATTATGGGACGCCGCTGGCGAACGCTGCGGAGATTGCCATTGTCGCTGATGTCGGCCCCGAGGTGGTTTCAGGTTCCACCCGCATGAAGGCCGGCAGCGCCCAGAAAATGGTTCTGAACATGATCACCACCGGCGCCATGACCCGGTTGGGCTACGTGTACGAAAACCTGATGGTCAACGTACACATGCAGAACTCCAAGCTGGTGGAACGCGGCATCCGCATCCTCATGGGCGCCTGCGGCATCGACCGCGAGACCGCGGTGCAGACCATCAAGAGCGCAGGACGCAGCGTTCCCGTTGCCCTGGTCATGCTCAAAGCCAAAGTCGACAAGCCCGAAGCCGTCCGCCGCCTGGCAAAATCCGATGGCAACGTCCGTCTGGCCATCGAAGACAACGTACTGGAGCTTTAGGGCAACGTTCCTTTCGCCGCAAACACGTAAACAGGAGATAAAGGCAAACTTCGATTCGCACCCGCAACAGGCGAACCGAAGATTGCCTTGCTCCGATCCCTCTATGGCTGGTACTCCCACAGGTCGTTGAGATACCCGGCGCCGCTGCTGGAGCCAATGCCGATCCCGCCAAAGAGCCACAGGTGCCCATCCGCATCGATCCAGCTGACTGCGCCCATGCGCGCCCCTGCTACATTGCTGGAAGCCGGCGAGCCCTGTGTTCCGAACACCCCCACCTGGCCGCCGGTGTTCGAGCCGCCAACCCAGGTCCACTGCCCGCCGCTAAACTTCCACAGATCGCTGAGTTCAGGCGCGGCGGAAAGATTTGTGGCGCCGAATCCTTGCCCCCCAAAGAGCCAGAGATTTCCCGCGCCGTCGGTCCAGCTCACGGCGCTGTCCCGCGATCCTGGACTATTGGCGGGAGCGGCCGTTCCTTGCGTTCCATAGCTCCCGAGCTGATTAATATTGGCGTAACTCTCATCTGGCCCGCTGACCCAGGTCCACTGGCCTCCGCTGTACTTCCACAAGTCGCTGAGTTCAGCCACATTCCCGCTCCAGGAGCCCCATCCAACTCCGCCGAAGATCCACAGGTTCCCCGAGGGATCCATCCAGCCGGCAGCGTTTATGCGTCCTCCCGGGTGATTGCTGGCGGCAGGCGTTCCCCGCGTCCCGTAAACCCCCGGTTGGGTGGGATAAGCGGTGCTGAAACCGCTGACCCAGGTCCACCGGCCCCCGCTATACTCCCACAGATCATTCAGGTAAAACCCGCACGCTACGCCAACCGAGTCGCAGCCCACCCCGCCAAAGAGCCAGAAGTTCCCCGCCGCATCGGCCAGGCTGATAGCGCCGCTTCGCGCCCCGGGAAAATTGCCCGCGGCGGCCGCACCCTCTGTTCCATAACTTCCCGCCTGGTTAATCGTCTTCGCGCCGCTCACCCACGTCCATTCGCCGCCGCTGTACTTCCACAGATCGTTCAGAACCCCTATGTTTCCCTCTGAATCGTATCCAGTCCCGCCAAAGAGCCACAGGCTTCCCGCTGAATCGCGCCAACTTGCCGCATCATAGCGCGCCCCCGGCACGTTGTCGGCAGCGGCGATCCCCTGCGTCCCGTACCGCCCGACCTCATCGGTGTTGTTCGAGCCACCCATCCATACCCATTCATCTCCGCTGAACTTCCACAGGTCGTTGAAGTAGGAGTTGGTTCCCGCCCAGCAAAGCGGGTCCAAGAGCCTGCATCCGCCGCCCACCGGAGCGGCTGCGCCCCCAAAGAGCCACAGGACGCCCGAATCATCGGTCCAACTAACCGATCCCATTCGCGCCCCCGGAAGATTGCCGGCCGACGCTGCTCCCAGCGTTCCGTATATCCCCTTTTGGTTGACCATCTTTGAGCCGCTCACCCATGTCCATTCGCCCGCGGCCGTCGTCGGGCTCGAACCGGGATACCCGGAAGATGGAGTATTGCTCACCACCCCCGAACTATTGCATCCGGACAAGATGATTCCCGCCAAGCCGGCGAGAATCCATACGTCGAATCTAATCCCATTGCCCATAGGAACTCTCCTCATGTGACATTGAGACCCGGCACTCCCCCGTCTCTTATAGACGCAGCACGAAGATAGGCAGTTTACTCCGGACATTCCTCCACTCGGCCTCCTGCCCGCCGCTTCCGCTGCTTCGATTTACACTGGAAGGGTAGGAGTCCCTCATTCTTCATGGATAAATTCGTCATTCGCGGCGGCAATCCGCTGGTCGGCACTATTCGCGTCTCGGGCGCCAAGAACTCGGCGCTGCCCTGTATGGCCGCGGCCATTCTCACCGAAGACGAGGTCACCCTCGAAAACATTCCCCAGGTGCGCGACATCGAAACCGAGCGCCGGCTGCTGGCCTCCATGGGCGCCGAGGTGCGCTCGGGCGGCGAGAATGAGCCCAACACCACCACCATCAGTTGCCACACGCTCTCCGATCCGGAGGCCAAGTACGAGATCGTCAAGACCATGCGCGCCAGTTCCCTGGTGCTCGGTCCACTCGTCGCCCGTGCCGGAATGGCGCGCGTGGCGATGCCCGGCGGATGCGCCATCGGCGGCAGGCCGATCGACCTGCACATCAAAGGCCTGGAAAAAATGGGCGCCACCATTGTTCAGGAACACGGCTACCTGGAAGCGCGCGTCGAGCGGCTTAAAGGCGCGCACCTGGTTTTTGACAAAATAACCGTCACCGGCACTGAGGATCTATTGATGGCCGCGGTTCTGGCCGAAGGCGAAACCCTCATGGAGAATTGTGCCCGCGAGCCCGAGGTCACCGACCTGGCCGCACTGCTCACCGCCATGGGCTCGAAAATCGAGGGCGCCGGAACATCCACCATCCGTGTGCAGGGCGTAAGCCGCCTCCATGGAGCACGCTATCGTATCAATCCCGACCGCATCGAGGCGGGCACATTCCTGATCGCCGGCGCCATCACCGGGGGAGACCTGATTGTGGCCGGCTGCAATGCCTCTCACCTCAGAGCCGTGATTGCCAAGCTGGAAGAAGCCGGGGTCCGCGTCGATATCCTTGGACCGGACACGGTGCGTGTCCGCCGCGAAGGCCGGCTGCGCGCTGCAGACATCTCCACCGAAGAGTATCCTGGCTTTCCCACCGATATGCAGGCGCAATATATGGCGCTGGCCACCCAGGCCGAAGGCGTCAGCGTGGTCAAGGAGAATATCTTCGAGAACCGCTTTATGCACGTGCAGGAACTGGTACGCATGGGCGCCAACATCAAGGTGGACGGCAGAACCGCCACCGTGCGCGGACCGGCCAAGCTCTCGGCCGCCGCTGTCATGTGTTCCGACTTGCGCGCTTCGGCATCTCTGGTCCTGGCGGCTTTGGTGGCTGACGGCGAGTCCATCCTGGACCGCGTCTATCACATGGATCGCGGCTATGAGCGCATCGAAGAGAAACTTGCCGGCGTGGGCGCGCAGATCCGGCGCATGGGCAACATCTTTGCTCCCAGGGAGGAAGAGGCCGCCGCGGTTTGATCGAAGCGGCCGCTTCTCTTTTGGATAGGGCTTTCTTTTGGAAGGGCGAATGTGGCCCGTCAGCCTTCAATTCGTCGCGACGGGCGCGAAACTGCCAAACTGCATTCCGGATCGGCACTCGGTAGAATCATCGAAAGTGGCTTATCGCCAGCTCACGGCCACATGCCAGCGCAATTCGTGCTTGGCAGTCTTGTGCAGTACACGGTCGTATTCCCGCAGATCGGTCAGGACCGGCTGCGTCTCCGAACCAAGGGCGGTGGGAGTCGCAACCAGAAAATCCATCAGTGCGCGAACCGTGCGCAACCCTTCCGCGGGGTCAAACCACTGCGGCTGAGGCAGATGACGTGCCCACTCGGGGTTTGCAGCCCCTTGCTCCATCAGCAGCGCCATCGAATTTTCATCGGCGGAAAAGAATTCCAGCAGTGGTCGCACATTCAGCCGATCGGCCAACCGTTCCAGCGCATCTTCATTGCGAGCCAGGGCGTGGCCGTTGACGAAAATGTCAAAACCCGGGTCCTCGCCTTCCACGACGATGTATAAGCTTGCAGCCATCCTCTTGAGTCTAGTAGAGAAACTTGCAGAAACGCGAAAAAATGGGCACGGTCATCCAATCGATTACTACGTGGGTGGGCGAATTTTAACATTACGCAAGTGTGATGAGAAACTTGCAAGTGCCACAAAAGGGCTATGGAAAACGCCTCCGGATAGCCGATTCTATAGGGGTACACTGGTTTACGCCAGGAGTGGGTGTGGTTGATTGGAGTAAATTACCGGACATTGGAGCCGTCACCTTGCTGGCGTGCGCCTTTGCGTCTGTCGCCAGGCACAACCATACCCCGGCATCCAAGCTCTGGCTCACGGCCTGGGCCATGATTGCGTTCCACTTTATCGCCAGCATGTTCCTCCCCGTAACGGGAATTTGGGGAACCGTGATGCTTTTCTTCACGCTGTCGTCGCTGACCTGGGCCGGCGAGCTCTTCATGTGGGCAGCGGTTCCCTACCGTCAGCAGAAATCCAGTTCCACCATGGTCGTCTTGCTGATAGCAGTGAACACCCTTTATATCGGCCTATTAGTTGCTGGGCCGGCTTTTGAGTGGGCGCTCACTCCGGTAGCGGTTCTCTTTTGCCTCTGCCCCCTGGCAATCACGCTGTTTGCGCTGCCCGGATTTAACCACATTTTGCGTTGGACAACGGTCCTCCTTCGCAGTTCTCTGGCCGTGTTTCTCCTTGTCGTGCAACATCGACCTGATGACGGAGGCGATCTGGCGCTGAACGCAATACTGTTCACCGTTTTTTTCGGCTGCGCCCTCCACTTCCTGTATATGTACCGGCGCGCCACCGCTGGCGCGTTTATCACCATCGCCGGATTCGTCGCATGGGCCGGGGTGTTCGTTGTGGCGCCGGTCCTGGGAATGCTCTGGCCTCAGGTGAAGATCGAGAGCGAGGTCTGGAATCTGCCCAAATATGTTGTGGCTGTGGGCATGATTCTGCTGCTGCTTGAAAACCAGATCGAACACAACAAGTACCTGGCCCTGCATGACGAGTTGACCGGCCTTCCCAATCGCCGGCTTTTCCAGGACCGGCTGGCCAGTGCACTGGAGCGCGCGCGCCGAACCGGAACGCAAACCGCGTTGCTGCTGGTCGATCTGAATCGCTTCAAGCAAGTCAACGACACCCTGGGCCACCATGCCGGCGATTTACTGCTGCAACATGTCGCCACCGTCTTTGCGGGCCGCGTTCGCCGATCCGACACCGTCGCCCGAACGGGTGGAGACGAGTTTTCCCTCATCCTCGAGGAGCCAACCAATCGCGAAGAAGCCAATCGCGTCGGCCAATCACTGATGCAACTGCTCGCTGAGCCGCTCAGCTTGGACGGCCATGTGGTGCGGGTCGGCGCCAGTGTGGGCATCTCGATCTTTCCCGAGGATGCCCTGGACATGGAATCGCTATGTATTGCGGCGGATCGGCGGATGTACAGCGAAAAGCAATCGACAGCCGCTCTGAGAGAACGTGCCGCCGAGTCTATCGCCGACGCGAGCGCATTGCCGGAACCGCAGCCCCGCACCGGCCTGCAGACTGCGCAATGAACTTCTGCCGTCCAGGCCTCGCTCGCATGAGCGCACGCTCTAAACATCGAGAATCGCAAACGGAAAGGCCCGGACGATGAGTCCGGGCCTTTCCGTTTGCTTGGTTCGACTAGTCGATCAGCCCTGGCCGCCGCTGCCGGGACCGCGACCACCACCGCTGCCACCTGGACGACGGCGACGGCGACGGCGGTTGTTGTTGTTGCCCGCCGGCGGACGACCTGCGCCCACCGCCTGAACGGCCGGAACCGGTGCGCCCTCAATGCGGTTGAAGTTCGGCTCGCTTTCTTCGTCGAACTCCTCGCCATTCTCTTCTTCGTCGAAATCGTCTCCGCCCTCAATCAGGATGGTGCTCTGATTCGACTTGGGCTGCCGCTCATCGAACTCGTTGCGCGGCTTGACCGGTGCGACGGGAGCTACGGGAGCCTCGGAGGCAGAGATCTCCACCTCTTCCGCTTGAGCTTCCGCGGGAGCCGACTGCGCAAGCTTGGCCTTTTGTTCCTTGATCAGGGCCTTGCGGCTGAGCTTGATGCGATTGCCTTCGATGGCCAAAACCTTCACCATCACCTGATCGCCCTCGCGCAGTTCGTCCTTCACTTCCTTCACGCGGTGCTCTGCGATCTCGGAGATGTGCAGCAACCCATCCGTTCCGGGGAAAAGCTCGACGAACGCGCCGAATTCGGCCAGCCGCACCACCTTGCCCAGATAAATCTTGCCGACTTCGGGCACGGCGGTGATGTTGCCGATCATCTCGAGCGCCTTCTTCAGACCCTCGCTGTCGCATGAAGCAACGCTGACCCGGCCGGTGTCGTCCACATCGATTTTGGCGCCGGTTTGCTCGATGATGCCGCGGATGGTCGCGCCACCCTTCCCGATCAGATCGCGAATCTTGTCGGTGGGAATCATCAGGGTTTCAATGCGCGGCGCATACGCCGAGCGCTCCGAGTTCGGTCCCTCAAGCACTGCGTCCATCTTGTCCAAAAGGAAAAGCCGGCCCCTGCGCGCCTGCTCCATCGCCTGCTGGAGAATCTCGCGCGTCAACCCGCCGATCTTGATGTCCATCTGCAGCGCGGTAATGCCCTTGCGCGTGCCGGCCACCTTGAAGTCCATGTCGCCGTAGTGATCTTCGGCGCCCGCAATGTCGGTCAGAATGGCGTAATCGTCGCCTTCCTTCACCAGGCCCATGGCCACGCCGGCAACCGCGCCCTTGAGAGGGATACCAGCGTCAAACAACGCCAGGCTCGCTCCGCAGACCGTAGCCATCGACGAGGAGCCGTTGGACTCAAGAATGTCGGAGACGATGCGAATGGTATAAGGCGATTCTTCCAGGGTGGGCAGAACCGCGGTGAGCGCGCGCTCAGCGAGTGCTCCGTGGCCGATCTCGCGACGGCCGGTGCCGCCCATGCGCCCTGTTTCGCCCACACAGAAGGGCGGGAAGTTGTAGTGGAGCATGAAGGGCTTCTTCTTCTCGCCCTCATAGCTCTCCAGCCTCTGGCCTTCGTCGGCAGTGCCGAGCGTGGCCGTAACCAGGGCCTGTGTCTCGCCGCGGGTAAACAGCGCCGAGCCGTGTGTCCGGGGCAGCACGCTGGTCTCGATGGTGATTTGACGAATCTCGTCGAAAGCGCGGCGATCGGGACGAATCCGATCCTTGGTCACCTGCTCGCGGAAGACCCGCTCGCGCAGATGCTCGTAATAGTGGGCCAGCTTCTTCTTGGCCGCGGGATCGTCAGTCGGAAGCGCGGCAGCCAGTTCGTCCTTGATCTCCTTGATCAGGGTCTGGCTTTCCAGCTTGGCGTGCGTCTTGGTATCCAGCGCATCCTTCAGCCGGTCTTCGATTTTGGCCTTCAGTTCCGCATAGTAGGCTTCGTCGAACTCCGGTGCGGTAAAGGCCCGCTTGGGCTTGCCCGCCACCGCCACCAGCTCGTCAATGGCGGCAACGATCTTCTTGATCTCGGTGTGACCGAACTCGATGGCTGCCAGGATGACCTCTTCAGTCTCCTCCTGGGCGCCCGACTCGATCATCACAATGCCGTCCTTGTGGCCGACAACCATGATGTTCACGGATGTGGCGGCGCGCTCGGCATAGGTGGGGTTGATGACAAACTCGCCATCCACGCGACCCACGCGCACGGCGCCCACCGTGGCGCTGAACGGAATGTCGGAAAGAGCCAGCGCGCAAGCAGCGGCATTGATGCCCACCACGTCGGGATCATTCTCCTTGTCGGCGGAGAAGACCAGGGCAATCACCTGGGTCTCGTTGCGGAACCCGTCGGGGAACAGCGGACGGATGGGGCGATCGATCTGGCGGCACGTCAGCACTTCCTTCTCGCTGGGCCGGCCTTCACGCTTGATGAACCCCCCGGGGATGCGGCCACCTGCGTAGGTGTACTCGCGATAATCCACCGTGAGGGGAAAGAAATCGATACCTTCCCTGGGGTCGGGAGAGGCCACTGCGGTGGCCAGAACAACGGTTTCGCCCGTGGTGACCAGTGCGGCGCCTGAGGCCTGCTTGGCCATGCGGCCGGTCTCAAAGACCAGGCGCTTGCCACCAGCAAGCTCGACGGCTACTTCATGTTTAGACATGGAATCCTCGTTTCGTTTTGTTCGCTTGGGAAACTTGGGTGACGGAGGCGCCGGAGGGTGCGGGGAAACTGGCGAAGAGCGGGGCAACAGACAGGTCGCGCGCAAAAGAGTGGGAGCTGCGCGGGGGAGCGGATTCTCCCGGCCTGCCAGCCGGGCTGTCAGCCAGTTTCCGCAACGGGGACGCGCTCAGCCGATAGCTGTGCGCAGTCCCTGGCAGCGGGTCAATTTCGCCAGGTACACCATGGCCCCAAGTCCTGCGTAGAACGGGGGCCGTGACCAATTTCCGGTCTGGGCGCTTCCGGGTCAAGGTTGGCTTTCTGATTACTTGCGGATACCGAGCTTGCCGATTACATCGCGATAGCGATCGGTATCATGCGTTTTCAGGTAATCCAGAAGGCGGCGGCGCTTGCTGACCAACTGCAAGAGTCCACGGCGGGAAGCGTGGTCCTTCTTGTGGGTTTTGAAGTGCTCGGTCAGTTCGGCGATACGCGCACTCAGAATCGCAATCTGGACCTCCGGCGAACCGGTGTCCGTATCGTGGGTGCGGAAGCTTTCAATCAGGGTTGTTTTCTTAGCAGTCGCCAGCACGGCGTGTGTTACTCCTCTTGTTTTCTCAGGTCCACTCTTCAGTGTCTAGTGTGAGATTACCATGAATGCTCCACCGGGCGCCATTTGCCCGCCGACCCGGAACCAGAGTGGAAACCCAACCCCTTCAATGCTTGCCGAAACGGAAGTTGCAGTTACTGGCCGCCGCCAGTTGCTCGGGGCCAACACGCCGGGTCCAGGCTCGTTTACCTGCTCCACTACTGGTCCTGAGCCATCCAGTAGTTTGCGCGCGCCACGATCCGAGCGCCATAATCCTGCGCAGTCCGTACCCGGATGGTATGCAGCCCCGGCGTCGGACTGGACGGGCTAAAGGTAATCAGGTACCGGTTCCGGGCGTGCTTGGCCGACTCCACCACCCGCTTTTCAAAGCCCTTGTCACCCGTGAACGTGTTGTATTCCCCGCCGCTCATGTGCGCAACCTCTTTGGTCACGTTCTTCTTGAACGCAGGCACAATCATCGCCAAGGTCGAGAACAGGCTCATGGTCCGGTCGTCGCCATTGTCTTTGATATCGTGCAGCAGTTCCGCGCGCGAGGGCGAAAACGACACGCTCAAAACCAGGATGTCGGATTGTCCGATTTTGCGAATCAGTTGTTCGGCCTTGGTGTGCTTGCTGCCGTGGTCGCGCTCTTCGCTGATCAAAAGCAGCACGCGGCGGTACTCCTTGGGCTGCGATTGCAGCAGATCGACGGCGTAGCTGACAGTATCGAGAATCGCGTCGCCGCCGTTGCCCGGATCAAGGTTTTTCAGGGCTTCGTTCACGTCCTCACTCGAATGCGTGAAGTCGCGGATAAGATGCGGCTTCGAGTCGAACCCTACCAGCGCCGCCTGTCCCTTGCCGTCGGAGAGAAAAAGGTCGAGCAGCGGTCCCAGCTTGGCCAGTTTGTCGAACTCGAGCACGCTCGCACCGCCCTCTTCGACGGCCACCACCAGCGCGACCGGCGCCGTGTCCATCTCCTCCTGCACACGAATCTTCTGCGGCACGCCGTTGTCTTCGAGAATAAAATCGTCGGGCTTGAGCCCGTACACAACCCCTCCGCCCGCTTTCTCGACCAGCGTGGGAACCAGCACCTCGGTAGTTGTAACGCGCAGGGTGGGCTGATCGGTGTGGGCGCCCGGCAGCGGCAGCGGAGGTTCAGCCGGTGGCAACTGCTGTGCGCCGTCCATCGCTCCACTCAAAGCCAAAACCAGCAGCGCTGGCTGGAAAAGCAGCAAAAGTCCAGATCTCATCCGGGAAAGACTCCAAGGTTCGTCATTCAGCCTCATGGCAGCGCAGCCATTTTTCACTTGTCGGCGCTTCCGGCTCGAGGCGGCGAACGCCACCCTGCGCCCATCGATCCGGTTCCCTCGCTCGGCTCCGCTGCCCAGCGCAAATCATCTGCTCTTCTATCAGACGCGCTTGTGCACTTCCCGGTCCAGCCGCGCGGTCCAGGCAAGGTAGCTCAAGAACTCCCAACGCGAGGTCCACAGGAAGCCCAGCACATCCTTGGACGTCATTGTCTCCGCTCGCATGCCGGAATAGGTCTCCACCCGCCAGCGCATGTACTCGCTTCGCCACGGCGCCAGCCGATGGCCGCGAGTCGCATTCCATAAAAAACGCAGGGGAGCAAACATGGCGGGTCCTTTGCCTAAAGTATAGACGGCCCGGCCCCCGGAAGTACTCAGCCGCCCTTCGTCACTCGGGCAGTTTGCTGAACAGGTCGCTCGAAGTCGAATTCAACTGCGCAATCACATCCTCGAGCGCCGTCTGCTGGGTCTCGGACAAGGAAAGCTGCGAGGAGACCTGCGCCACATCAGCCTGCATCAGGTTGGTCTGTGCCGTGGTCAACTGGGTCTGCATGCTGGTCACTGCTTCTGAAGCAGCGCTCACTTGAGTAATGGAGTTGTCGATGGTCACGCGCTGCTGGGAGACATAATTCAGCGCCGTGCTCAACGCTTCCGTATCGCTCACGGCCTGCGTGGTGTTGACCGTGCCACTCGCATAGTCGGCCACCAGGCTGTTGAGGGCAGCAAACACGCTGTTCGAGCCACTGCCCGAGAAGATCTGATCGCCCGGCACATTCAACTGGATCTTTTGTCCGTTCGGCGTCTCAAGATAGTTCACGTCTTCGTCGCCGCTATAGCTGGTCACAGCCGGCGAGGTTGCATCGGAGGTCGTGAAAGGCACCGTGGAGGTCTGGCCGCCGGCAAAAATGTACTGGCCCTGATAACTGCTGTTGGCCAGCGAAACGACCTCGTCGAGAATTCCGGAAATCTGGCTCCCGACGGTCTTCACGTCGCTCGCATTCATGGTTCCGTTATTCGCGCTGGTGGCCAGCGAAATAGCCGAGGTCAGTTGCGACACCACCTGCCCCAGGGCTGAGTCGGCTACCTGCAGTTGGCTGGTCACCAGGCTCGAGGATTGCGTGAAAGAGTCGTCCTGCTGAATCTGGTTGAGCAGCCGCACATTCTCGCCGGAAGCTACCGGATCGTCGCTCAGCGAATTCACGCGCACTCCGCTCGACAACTCGGCCGTCAACTGTTGCTCCGTAGCCTGCGTCTGGTCGAGCGAACTCACCAGATTCGTGGCATAAAAGGGATCCACACGCATTCCATCTCTCCAACAGGCCGAATCGTCCCCTCGGCTGGTCCTGCATTTGCCACTGCCTTGCCCTGCTCTTGACCCGCCCCGCGGTCTGCCCGCCTCGCCCTGGCCCTCTCGGGCCGGCCTGGGAGATCAGGCCACCTTAGGAGACCGTCGTTTGATCGCCCAGGTTCAGCGCCGAAGCCATAATCGTGTTCAGCATCGTGAACACCTGCGATGCCGCCTGGTAGCTGCGCTCGAGGGTGGTCATCGAAGAGGCCTCGTCGTTCAGGTTTACGCCGGAAAGCGCGCTGTTCTGCGTCTGCAACTGCGTCACCGAAGCGTTCTGCGCCGTGTTCTCCGTTTGCACTCCGGAGACCGTCGAGCCGAGCGCGGACACAAAATTCGAGTAGTAGTTGGTCGGCGTCTCACCATCCACAATCGATTGGTTGGCCAGATCGGCCATGGCGGTCGCGTTCGAACTGTCGCCGGTTCCATCTCCCAGCCCGGCGGCTGCAATGTGGTTGGGATCGGTCATCACCACGCTCATTGATGCGGCGCTGCCCGCCACCGAGGAGGATTGGGAGAAGATGTTGCCCGCGTTCCCGTTGTCCCCATCCATATCGGTGCCCGCGTTGTTCTGCTTGTTGACCGAAGTCGAGACACTGTACGCCAGTTGATCCAGCGAACTGAGCGCGCTCGGAATGTCCACGTCCCGCGCCGTCAGGTACCCGCCCAGCGATCCGCCGCCCGAAGCCAGTTGTGAAGTGATGTCCGTGCCGCCAGCAAAAAAGTCCGTCACCCCATTGACCGTACCGGTGGTCAACTGGTAACTCGACCCCTCTGAGACCAGCAATTGCCCCGACGTAGTGGTAATCGAAAGCCCATTGTTCTCCGTCGTAACCTGGTTGATGCCGATCAACTGCGAAAGTTGGCTCACATCCTCATCGCGCTGGTCCTCGAGCGTTCCCGCATCGGCATCGGGTGAGGAGGATTGAATCTGCTGGTTCAATTGGGCAATCGACTTGGTCAGCGAATTCACCTGGCTGGCCGTTCCAGCCGCCTCCTGATCCAGGGAAGACCTCTGTGAATTCAAGCTGTCGGCGGCATTCGAAATGTCACCGGCCAGCGTTTTCGCCGCGGAAAGCACCGCTTCTCGATCTGAACTGTTCGTTGGATCTGCTTCCAGCGAAGACAAGGAACTGAAAAAACTGGTGATATCGGTACCGATGTCTCCAGCCGTCGAACTGGACGAACCCGAATCCGGCGTGAAGAGAGCCTGAATTGTGTCCAGCGCCGTCAGGCGCGAAGCTGAGGCCGAAGCCAGTTGCTGCTGCTGATCCAGCCGCGCCACCAGAACGCTATCCCGCACCGAGGTAGGACCCGTTTCCGTGACTCCCGCCCCGTACGAAACTCCGTCAATCGTGATCGGCTGGTTCTCCTGCCAGTTCGGCGTCTCTTCCGTATACCCCGTGGTGTTGGCGTTGGCCACATTGTTGGCCACAATATTGAGCGCTGCCTGATCGGCGTCCAGGGCCTGCGACATCATGCTGAATGCGGAGCTAATTGTCCCCATGCC
>JBEKTB010000085.1:0-15531 GCA_049516495.1 Occallatibacter sp. | reverse complement strand
TGGCGTCGCAGGCCTTCTCAGCACTGTGGCAAGCGCAACGGGGCACTCGGCAGAAGACGTGTGGATATTGGATGCGGGCTCCGCGCTGAGCAAGGCCTTGCCTGCGCATGGAAACCAGGAAGGAAGCATACCGTCATCAACCCACCTCAGTTACACAGAGCTGTTGACCTTTCGAGAGGCCTTTCGAGACCGGCTGAATTGGATTCAGAAGGATCTTGCCGATGCTGACAAGGTTATTGCAACTCTGCGCCAGGCGGACGTGACTCCCTGGTGTCCGGAGGAACTCAAAGGTCAGATCGCAACCCGCGAGTTTGTCAAGGATCTCTTTTTGAGCGGTAACGGCTCAGTGGTTTTTGGAAATGCATTTGTCCAGTGGGCAGCCAATGAAGCCTTCCGTCGCGCCCGTCCGAGCATCCTGGTCGCGTGCTTCGGTATGCGAAATATGCCTAAACCCTTCACGAGCATCGCCATCCTCGAAGACCAGGAACATACCAGCCCCTTGCCGGATACTGCAGATCCCGATGGAAGCGCCGTCGACGCCCAGATCCTGGCCCGCTATGTGTGGCTGGCGGCAAGCCGCTTCGACGAATACAAGAATGCTTTGTGCCTTTGCGTCGCAGACGCTTTGCCTGCAATTTATGCCGTCGCTCCGGCGGGGCGCAATCTATTCAGCGAATCCCAACCTGTGACCGTTGAAAGAATTGGCCAAATCGTCAGGGAATGGATGAGTTGAACACTCTCTTCCCGGCCGGCAGATAACCAACCTCCCGGTCCGCAGTTCAACGCCGCTGCTGAAATACAATTCCGTATTCCAGGAATGCCTTCCAAATCGAGCGGGTTCAACGCCCGATGCCGCTGCGCCCAGAGCGAGCCCACGTGAACTCTCCGCTCTCCACCAAACAGGAAACGATCATTTTGTGTCACAATGATCGTAACGGGGATTACTTGGCGGGACAATCATTCAATCTTATTGATTTTTAGCGTCATGGAATCGATACCAGCCAATAACGACCGGAAGAAACCCATTCTCCTGAATTTGCACTCGGATTTGCGCTCAGAAGCGCAGAGACGAAGTGAATTTTGATTGCTCGTATGGATCGTCTGAAGCAAGCAGCACATCCCTGCCGATAGTAGCGGCGAATTTGGGGACGACCCGCGAAGAAAGAATTCCTTCTTAAATCCATGAAAGCCCCTTTTTTTGAAGTGTGTGTCGAAACTCTTGCGGCGGCCAAAGCGGCCGAGGCAGGCGGCGCCAATCGGATCGAGTTGTGTGCCGATCTATCGATAGGCGGCATTTACCCGGGCCATCGCCTCATGACGGATACCATCGAAGCCCTTTCCATCCCTGTTCACGTAATGATTCGTCCGCATGGCGGGAATTTTACGTGCTCTGTGGATGAGTTTGGACAAATGCGACGGCAAGTTGAGCGGGCGAAGGAGTCAGGCGCCTCCGGGATCGTTTTTGGGATTCTGCACCCGGATGGCCGCGTGGATGTGGAACGAAACCGCGTCCTGGTGGAGCTGGCTCATCCCATGAAGGTTACCTTTCACCGGGCGTTCGACGCGACGCCGGAGTTGAACGAAGCGCTCGAATCGGTAATCCAGACCGGCGCCGATTGCCTTCTTACTTCCGGCGGAGAACCGGATGTGCTCTCCGGCGCGGATGCTATTGGGCGGCTTCGGAAGCAGGCCCGTGGGCGGCTGGATGTAATGGCCGGAGGCGGACTGAGGATGACCAACCTGTTGGAGGTCGTGCGCCGGTCGGGAGTTTCTTATCTTCATGGGTCGCTCACCCGTTGGCGGGAGAATGGCGGCGACAGCAAAGGGCGCGCATCCGAGCGCGGTGGGACGCTGGAAGCCAACGTTTGCGACGCGCTTCGGCTCTTTCGGCTGGGGATGGAAGAAGTTCATGCGGGGGCTGGGTGCTGACTGGAGGCTGAGGAGATCGGGATGGCTGATATGAACAGGCGGGTCTGGTTGCAGGGAGCGGCTACTACGCTGGCGATTGGGTGCCAACCCTGGGCGCTGGCCGAGGGGGTATTGGGGGCGAGTTCGCCGGAGATACCGTTGGGCAGGCCGGCGCAGGGCGAGAGGCGTTTCAGAAGTACTTCAGTGGAGGCGTTGATTGCGCAAATTCGACGAAGAATTGCCGATCCGGCGCTGGCTGCCATTTTCGAGAATTGCCTGCCCAACACGCTGGACACAACGGTTTGGCCCGACCGGCATGAAGGGCATCCCGACACTTATGTAGTGACGGGCGACATCGATGCAATGTGGCTGCGGGACTCTTCGGCACAGCTGTGGCCCTATCTGCAGCTTGCCAGGGAAGACGAGCCGTTGCGGGAGTTGTTGGAGGGAGCGATCCGCCGCCAGGCGCGGATGATCCTGCTGGACCCCTATGCCAATGCATTTATGCGCCACGAGAGCGATCCGCCATTAAGCTGGGCGGTGAACGACCGCACCGAACACCGAGCCGGGGTAGGTGAGCGCAAGTGGGAGTTGGATTCGCTGTGTTATCCGATTCGCCTGGCCCACGGATACTGGCGCGCAACGGGAGACACGCGGCCTTTCGATGCGGAGTGGAGGGAAGCGGCCTGGACGATTGTGCGGACCTTCAGGACGCAGCAGCGGAAGGCGGGCCGCGGTCCCTATTCCTTTGAGCGGGCATCGACGGTTCCAACAGATACCTGCGCGCTGGGCGGCTGGGGAAATCCGGCGCGGCCGGTGGGCATGATCTTCTCCATGTTCCGCCCGTCGGACGATGCATGCGTCTTTCCGCTGTTTGTTCCCGCCAACCTTTTTGCGGTGGTGAGCCTTCGCCAACTGGCCACGATGGCGGCGGGAATTCTCCACGACGCCAAACTGGCCGCCGAAGCTGAGGCGTTGGCCTCGGAGGTTGAGCAGGCGCTCAATCAATTCGGGAAGACCCAACATGCGGATCTGGGAACCATCTGGGCTTACGAAGTGGACGGCTACGGGAATGCGCTGAAGATGGACGACGCCAATGCGCCCGGGCTGCTGAGCCTGGCCTATCTGGGTTGCTGTGCGCCCGGGGACCCGCTCTACCGGCGGACGCGCGCTTTTGCGCTCAGCGCATCAAATCCCTATTTTTTCCGGGGCAAGGCAGCGGAAGGCATTGGAGGTCCGCACGAGGGGATGGACAACATCTGGCCCATGTCCATCCTGATGCGCGCGTTCACGTCGCAGAATGATGAGGAGATACGGACCTGCCTGCGCTGGCTGCGCGATACGACGGCCGGCACGGGGTTCATGCATGAGTCGTTCGATAAAGACGATGCCGGGAAATTCACCCGGCCGTGGTTTGCGTGGGCCAATACGCTCTTCGGCGAACTGATCGTCAAGTTGGCGGCCGAGCGACCCGGGATTCTGGCCGAAGCCTTTGTGTGAAGCTGCATGCCGGGGACAGGTCACGAGGAGGCCGGGACTTCCATTGGTGCGCCATCGCCAGATCGCTCACCCCGGTCGGATCGGCCCTCCTAAGTCGGCAAGTGCCCTGGATTATTTCGAATGCACTCGCAGCGCCCGGACTGGTCTGGCGCTGCGACGATTCCCTGCCCTGAGAATATGCGAGATAAAGATAGACTGAGCCAGCGAACAGATCGGGCAGGAAGTCTGCAATCTCCGGAAATACCTTTGACGGCCTCGCTGCCGTCTTTTTTGAGGCCAGGTAGCTCAACTCTGAATCCAAGCGGTATGAAGAACGCAAGGTAACGGAGAGGTTTCTCATGACTGAACCTTCTGATCTTCGGCTCACCAGAATGCCGCTCAACAACGGTGGCGGCCAAATGCCCGCACTCGGCTTCGGCACCTTGATTCCCGACGCGGCTGTGACGAAAACTGCAACCAGAGATGCACTGGAAGCCGGATTTCGACACTTCGATTGCGCGGAGCGATACCGCAACGAACGCGAGGTGGGCGAGGCGTTACAGGTTGGACTCGCCGCTGAGGGGATCGCGCGCGAAAACATTTTCGTTACCACAAAGTTGTGGAACACCAATCATCGGCCTGACCGCGTTGCACCGGCCTTCGAGGCGAGTCTGGAGAGACTCAGGCTCAGGTATCTGGATCTCTACCTCATTCACACTCCGTTTGCGTTTCAACCTGGAGATGAGCAGGACCCGCGCGATCAAAACGGCAATGTGCTTTACGACAAAGAGGTGACTTTGCTCGATACATGGAGAGCCTTGGAAAGTCTCGTCGACGATGGCAGGTGCCGGGCCATCGGGCTGTCGGACATCAGTTTGAGCGAATTGTCGCCAATCTACGAATCCGCGAGAATCAAGCCAGCGGTGGTCCAGGTCGAATCCCATCCGTATCTGCCGGAAACGGAGCTTCTCGAATTCTGCAAGGAGAAGGGTATAGTGCTTTTGGCCTTCGCTCCGTTGGGACACGGAATGAGGCCGGGGCTGCTTGAAGATCCGGTCATTTCGGCAATCGCCGCACGAGTTGGCAAGACAGCCGCGCAGGTTCTGCTGGCGTGGGCGGTCCAACGCGGTACGGCCGTCCTGACTACGCCTAAAACCGCAGCCCGCGCGCGCGAGAACTTCGACATCTCCGCCCTTCCGCAAGACGCGTTGAACGAAATCAATCGCATCCAAACCAGGCAGCGGCTCAATGATGTGGTCAATACCGGCACCCCGGGTTTCATTCCACGAGTGAAATCAGCATGAAAGCCAAGCACAACTCTGGGAGCGATCCATGGGAGAGGAACAAACACGGGAAGAGGAACAAAATCGTGAAGCCCTGAATACGCACTGGCATGCGTCGGCAGCCGGCGATGCAAATGCGGAACACGACATTTCCGCTGACGATGCCATTTGCGACTATCCCCAGTCAGGCGAGCGAATCCTGGGACGAGCCAATTTGCAGGCCGTGCGAAGTCATCACTCCGGAAAGCCGTCCGGTTTCCAGGTCAAGCGAATTCTCGGAAAAGGCGACCTCTGGATCACGGAATACACGATCGTCTACCAGGGGCGACCGGCGTACACAGTGAGTATCATGGAGTTCCGTAACGGCAAAGTCGTACACGAAACACAGCACTTCGCGGCGCCCGCCTGGCGAAGCCAATGGGTTCAGCAGATCGCTTGACGCCGGAGATTACTCGTCTTCCTCCAAGGGCTGTTCGGTGATCTGGTCCCCGGCAAGCTTTTCAAGCTGGTTGCGCCAGTCAAGGGATTCGACAAAGCTCTTGGACTCGCGCCAGCCCGGCTCGACGATGACGTGCAGCTCCAGATAGACCCTGGTGCCGAGCAGCGACTCAATCTGGCGCCGCGCGCCGGTACCGATCTCCTTGAGCTTGGAACCGCCCTTGCCGATCAAAATCGCCTTCTGTCCGTCGCGCTCGCAATAAATCGCCGCAGCAATTCGGGTAAGCGGCAACCGGGCCGGAGCCTGACCCTTCTTGCGCGCCGGCGCCGGGGGCTCGGCCTCCTCGAAGCGCTCGATGACCACCGCCGAGGCGTAAGGGACCTCCTCACCGGTTTCGACCAGGATGCGTTCGCGAATGAGTTCGGCGACCATGAAGCGCTGCGGCTGGTCGGTGTACTGGTCCTTAGGGTAATAGCGCTCGCCGGTGGGCAGCGCTTCGACGATCTTCTGAACCAGCAGATCCATGCCGTCGCGCTTGCGTGCGCTGACCGGGATGATCTGGGCGAAGCTGAACTGGCGGGTGAGCGTGTCGATCAGCGGCAGAAGATGGTCCTTCGGGACCAGGTCGATTTTGGTGAGCAGCAGGAAGACCGGGCAGTCAACCTTGCGGATAAGGCCGAAGAGAAACTCGTCTTCGCTGGCCCAATTGGTGCGCTCGCTCTTGGGGGCTGCTTCACTCCCAGGTCTCAGAGGCGAGACCTGGGGCACCCGGACCTCTTCAGCTTGGGACACCTGGGATTCTTCGGCTTGTGTCTCTTCCGCGGGCTGGGCGGCGGCTTCCAGTTGCACGCGGCGCGTGGCATCCATCAGCACCAGCACCAGGTCGCGGGTTTCCAAAGCCTCGTAGACCTCCTGCAACATGCGGCGGTCCAGGTGCGATCCGGGCTTGTGGACGCCGGGCGTGTCGACAAAGACGATCTGCGCGGCCGGGTGCACGCCCTTGCGCGCCGGGACTTCGACCACTCCGGCGATGCGGTTGCGCGTGGTTTGCGGCTTGGCGGAGACGATGGCTACCTTTTCGCCGGTGAGGGCGTTCAGCAGCGTGCTTTTGCCGGCGTTGGGCCGGCCCAGAATGGCGACAAATCCAGATTTCAAAGGGGACAATGCTCCTGACTGAGTTTACGGCATTTTCTTCTTGTGAGCCCCTGACGGGCAGACTTAGGCGGACAGTGACTGGTCAGCTTCGGCGGGCGGCGGGAAGACGCGAAGGCGCTCGACGCGGCGGTCGGTGGAGGCTACGACTTCCACGCGCAATCCGGCCGACTCAAGCAGAACGACTTCGCCGGGCAGCGGGATACGGCCCTCGATCTCGCTGACCAGGCCGCCGAGAGTCGTTGCCTCGTAGGACTTGCCCAGTTCGACCGGCTCGCCAAAGAGGTCGCCGAGCTGATCGACAGGAAAACCGCCTGGCACCAGCCAGACGCCGCCGGGCTCCCGTTGCGGGTCTTCAATGGGGGCGTCTTCCTCGTGCTCGTCGCGGATGTCGCCGACAATTTCCTCCAGCAGATCTTCGATGGTGACCAGTCCGGAGACGCCGCCGTACTCATCGATGACGATGCGCATGTGCTGCTTTTCGCGCTGCATCTCGCGCAGCAACTCGTAGCCGCGCTTGGTCTCAGGAACGAAGACCGCAGGGTGTTCGATGCTGGCCACAGTGCGGGTGCGCGCTTCCTCGTCGGAGATTTGCAGCAGGTCGTGGGCGAAGGCGATGCCGGTGACGTTATCGATGGAGTCCGAATAGACGGGGACGCGGGAGAAGTTGTGCTCGCGCAGCAACTCCAGGAATTTTTCGAGCGTGGTGGCCCTGGGAACGGCAAAAACTTCAGGCCGGGGAGTCATGACCTCGCGGACCAGCTTGTCGCCGAACTCGACTGCGGAGCGGACCAGGTCGCGGTCGTTCTCTTCGAGGATGCCCTCCTCTTCGCCAGCTTCGAGCAGGGCCTCGACATCGACGGCGGTTTCTTCCTCGGGAGTAACCGGCGGCTCGGCCAAGGAAGCCACGGAGAAGAAGAAGCGGACGAAGACGGTGATGGGCGTCATGAGCCAGAGCAGCAGGCGGATGGGCCAAAGGATGCGCGCAGCCCAGCGACCCCGGGTTCGGTTGAAGAGCAGCGAGGGCAGAACCTGGTTGCAGAAAACCACCACCAGGACCAGGATGAGAACGGCCTGGGCGATCTCGGCAGGGGTGGGACGATCGCTGTACGGGACGCGATCGAAGAGCACAGCGCCGAACTCCAGCGCGATGATGCCCAGGGCAAGCTGCTGCAGAACCGTCGCGCAAATGGCCGCGTGGCCGCGGGTGAGCCCGAGGTGCGGCTCGACAAGCTCCTCCCAGGCATCGAGGTTGTCCTGCTCCTCGCGGGCCAGGATCTTGCCAAATTCCGCATAAATGCGGCTGATGTAGGAGGCCAGCGTCTCGACCAGCGCCAGAAAAACGATGAAGGCGACAAAGAGGACGGTCATGGGCGCGCGCTCCTGTTTGAGAGCGCACGGCCCTGTGATTTTCCGCCCTCTGAATTCCTGCTTCCCACCCTTGCGCCTGAAGAACGTCGCAAGGATCGGGCACCCAGTTCCTTGGTGGTTCCTGTCTTTGGGACGTTCGTGACTCTCTCGATGAGGCCTTGGGGCAGACGCAACCGGGCGCGGAGCAGCCGCTCGCGGCGGGCCATCTGGCCGGAATCGACTTCATGGTCGTAGCCGTTCAAGTGGAGAAGGCCGTGCAGGATGAGGACCTTGATTTCAGTCGAAAGAGAATGGCCCTGCGCGACCGCCTGGCGAAGCGCGGTGGGTACGCTGATGGCCAGATCTCCCGCGATTTCTTCCGCGCCAACGCCCTGGGCGGGAAAAGAGAGCACGTCGGTGGCCTTGTCCTTGTGGCGGAATTGACGGTTGAGACGGCGGATGGCCGTGTCGGTGGTCAGTTGCACCGTGACTTCGCCCTTGAGGCGGACGGCGGCCTGCGCCAGCGTTAAGAAGCGGGACAGGGTGCGGGGAGTGGGCAAACGGAGGTTCTTCTCAGGAACGGTCAGGCTGGGGACAGAGGTCTTCTTCGCTGAAGATGTCTTCGGCGCGGGGTGAGCGTCCAAATCTGGGTCGAGGAGGATCATCGTACTCGGGGCCGAGCAGTGCGCGGCGCCGGTTCATCCTCAATTCTACGCGAGTTGCGGAACCCCACCCTTGCCGGGATAACCAAGACCCGGCAAGGATGGGCCCCCGGCAGCTTCACTGCGGTTTGGCAGGATGCAGCGGCTGGACCGGCGGACGGTTTTCCCGGGGCTGCGCACCAACCTCGATCGCCTCGCCGAGCGCCAAAGGCAGTTCCTGCTGCTGCGGCTTGACCGACTCATAGGCGCGGACAATCCTCTGCACGAGCGCGTGGCGCACGACATCGGTGTCTTCGAAATGGCAGAAGTGAATGCCCTCCACACCGTCGAGAATGTTGATCGCGTCGAGCAGGCCGGACTTGCGCGGGTTGGGCAGATCGATTTGGGTGATGTCGCCGGTGATGACCGCCTTGGAGTTGTTGCCCATGCGGGTGAGGAACATCTTCATCTGCTCAATGGTGGTGTTCTGGGCCTCGTCCATGATGATGAAGGCGTCGTTGAGGGTGCGGCCGCGCATGAAAGCCAGGGGCGCAACTTCGATGACGTTCTTCTCCAGCATCTTGTCGACCTTTTCCGGTTCGAGCAGGTCGTAGAGGGCGTCGTAAAGCGGGCGCAGGTAGGGGTCCACCTTGTCTTGAAGCGTGCCCGGCAGGAAGCCGAGGCGCTCGCCTGCCTCGACCGCGGGGCGGACCAGGACGATGCGGCTGACCTTTTTGGCGTTCATGGCGGAGACGGCCATGGCGACAGCGAGGTAAGTCTTGCCCGTGCCGGCCGGGCCGACGCCGAAGACCATGTCGTGCTGCTCAATGGCCTCGACATACTTGTGCTGATTGATGGAGCGGGGCTGGACGGTGCGCTTGACCCCGGCCGAGCGCTGCTTGCCGGAGTCGGCGAGGGAGCGCAGGGTGGTGGCCGCGTCGCCCACAACCAGGCGCAGCATGCCGTTGAGTTCGCCATTGTGAGGATGAACGCCCTGCCGTCGCAGGGCCTCGAAATCGTGAAAAACACGCTGGACTTTCAAAACGCCCGCTTCCGGTCCCTCCACATGCACGGCGTCGGAGCGAAGATCGATGCGGACACCAAGCGAGTCTTCCATAAGCCTGAGGTTTTCATCGCGGGTCCCGAACAGGGGCTCGAGGTTGGGCGTGATCTCCAGAGCGATCTTCATCAATGGTTTCGATAGCCTCCAGTGCGGCGGTGAGCGGTTGAATTGAACGGATATGGGGTGGAAGGCCAGGCGTGAATCGAAGCGATGAACAGGGTGCGGGACCGGCCGGCAGCGCGGCAGCCGGGTTGTTGGCAAGAGCCAGATTGTGAGGTAGATGGGCAGACGAGGCGCAGGAGCGGGCCGGGGCTCTTAGCTGAGTGGCGGGACCGCGGGTTGGCGTGGGCGACCAAATCCTGTATCTGCGCTAGAGAGTAGCGCCGGCGGAGCGAGGAGTCAATGCACGCGGCAAAGATTTTTAGTGAATTGTGTGCCTTGGCGGTTACCTGTGAGCGGTGGGCACGGTTGTGGACGGTCTTGCCGCTGGTGCGCCCGATGGGGAGATCAATCGTCGCTTTCTGCCCAGACGCGTGCAATGCAGGCGTCTATAGCGGTTCCAGGATTGCTGTACCTCATAACCACAAAACCCGAGTTGACTCGACCACCAGGGAGCGGCAACCTCGCAACACGTCAGAAAGGGTATACCTATCCTGGAACCGCTCTAGCATGTTGCGTGCGGGGAACAAAAAAGCAGAAACAAAATGGCCCGTTGTGCCGATAGGAGCGGTGGACCGTTTTGCGCCTGCGCGGGCGCGCATAGTTCGAGAAAGGCCGAATCTGAATGCCGTCTTTAGTCCATCTAATCTACGCAAGCACCGCGACACAGGGCTTTGGGACCGAGCAGCTGACCGACCTCCTGCGGCAGTCCCGCGAGGCGAATGAGCGTGTCGACCTGACCGGAATCCTCTTGTTTTCAGACGGCAATTTCTTCCAGGTTCTGGAGGGCGAGCCAGAAGCGGTGGATAAGCTCTACGAGAACCTGAATCAAGATAAGCGCCACGCGCAGGTAACCCTGATTATCAGGGAGGCGATCGCCAGCCGGTCCTTCGGGGACTGGAGTATGGGATTTTCCAGCATTTCATCGGAAGAACTCAAGACGGTCGATGGGCTGAATGACTTTTTCCAAACCGGCTCCTGCTTCTCCCAACTTGACTCAGGCCGTTCCAAGAAGCTTCTGGCCGCTTTTGCCAGTGGGCGCTGGCGTGCGAATCTCATGGGTCCAACCCGGCCGGGGGCCTGAGCGTGGATCCACTTGGCGCATCCGACCCCAACTTCACCTTCGCATTTCAACCCATTGTCGATTCGATTACGTGCGAGGTCGTTTCCTACGAAGCGCTGATCCGCGGTTCAGGCGGCGAGTCCGCCTATCAAGTACTGGGACAGGTGCCTCAAGAAAGGCTGCTTGAATTCGACCAGAAGGCCCGCGCAAGGGCCATTGCCCTGGCAGCGCGGCTGGGAATCGGCTGCAACCTTAATCTGAATTTCATGCCACAGAGTCTGCGCTCGCCGGAATCGATTCTCTCTGGCCTGGAGGCGGCAAATCGAGCTCATCTGCCGGTCGAACACCTGATCGTCGAAGTCACCGAGGGTGCGGCCATTGGCGACCACGCTTACTTTACAGAGATCGTCAACGAACACCGGGGCCTTGGGCTCAAATTTGCCATCGACGACTTTGGCGCCGGATACTCCGGACTGAACCTGCTGGCGGATTTCCAACCCGACCTGATCAAACTCGACCTGAAACTGGTGCGCGGCATTGAGCGCCTGGGCCCGCGTCAGGCGATTGTGCGCGGCGTGGCCCAAGTCTGCTTTGACTTGGGGATCGACGTGATTGCCGAGGGAGTGGAAACCGTGGAGGAATACGCATGGCTGGCCCATGCAGGCATACGGCTGTTTCAGGGATTCCTGTTTGCGAGGCCCGGGTTGGAGTCTTTTCCGCCGGTGCACTATCCTGAATCCTGTTCAATTCGATCTGCCTGCTCATTTCCCGGAGAGGCCGGTTTCGGTCCTCCCCAGGCAGCCCCGATTGAAACCTCCGAAGTTCCAGCCGATGAGTTCGAACCGTGTGCCCTTTCCGCTGCTTCCGCACATTGACCCGCTGCCCGGTTTCCCGTAGACTAGGTAATTGCGAGGGATGCGGATAGAGTTGCATTCTGACCCCGCATCAATCCGCCTGAAATCCGGGCCTGAGATTAAGGACAAGCAATGGCAAACCATGTATCGTCGCTGAAGCGCGCCCGTCAGACTGTAACCCGCACCGCGGTGAACCGCGCCAACCGCAGCCGCGTGCGCACCAGCCTGCGCGACCTGCGCGAGGCCCTTACGAAGGGCGATGTCAAGGCCGCCCAGGAGCAGTACCGCGCGACCGTCTCCACCCTCGACAAGAGCGTGCAGAAGGGCGTTTTCCACAAGAACACCGTTTCGCGTTACAAGAGCCGCCTGAATGCGCGGCTGAAGGCTTTGGCCACCGCCAAGGCGTAGGACGGCGCGGCCCGAAGAGGGCTGTCGTAGAGATTGAAGGAAGACGAGCAGCCGGGGGCGACCCCGGCTGCTTTTGTTTTTTGCGCGGATGGTTACCGAATTGAGGCAGTGCCGGTTCAGAAGCGCGAGAATTCCCGATCAGTTCAGTAGCTCAAAAATTCCGGCTGCGCCCATGCCTCCGCCCACGCACATGGTGACCATGCCGTACTGGACCTGGCGGCGGCGCATTTCGGCAAGCAGGGTCGCGGTGAGTTTGGCGCCGGTGCAGCCCAGCGGGTGGCCGAGGGCGATTGCGCCTCCGTTGACGTTGATGCGCTCGGGATCGAGACCCAACTCGCGGATGACGGCCAGCGCCTGGGAGGCAAAGGCCTCGTTGAACTCGATGAGGCCGATGTCATTGAGCGTAAGTCCGGCTTTGCGCAGAGCTTTCGGAATGGCGGTGATGGGGCCGATGCCCATCTCTTCCGGCAGGCAGCCGGTGGCGGCATAGGCCACCATGCGTCCGAGAGGGCGGATGCCCAGTTCCCTTGCCCGGCCCGCTTCCATCAGAACCGAGGCGGCCGCGCCGTCGGAGGTTTGCGAGGCGTTGCCGGCGGTGACGGTGCCCTGGGCGTGGAATGCGGGCTTGAGCTTGGCAAGAGCTTCGGCGGTGGTGTCGGCGCGGGGACCTTCGTCGGCGGTAAATTTCGATTCGTTGATTACCGGCTTGCCGGCCTTCGGCCCGGGGACAGCAGTGGTGACCGGAACCGGGATCAACTCGCCGGCAAATCGCCCGGCGGTTTGTGCTGCGACGGCTTTGCGGTGGCTGGAGAGAGCGAAGGCGTCCTGATCTTCGCGGGAAACCTGGTAATGGCGGGCAACGCGCTCGGCGGTGAGTCCCATGGTCAGCAGCGAGGCGGGGTAATGCTCGGCCATATAGGGGTTGGGGCTGGGCTTGAGGCCGCCAAAGGGGAGCATGCTCATGGTTTCTGCGCCGCCGGCCACTACCACGCGGTCGTCGCCGGCGCGGATGCGGAGATCGGCCAAGGCGATGGCCTCCAGACCCGAGGAGCAGAGGCGGTTGACGGTGACGCCGGGGATTTCGACGGGCAAGCCTGCACGCAGGACTGCCCAACGGGCGATGTCCCAGCCCTGCTCACCCTCCGGCTGGGCGCAGCCGAAGATGACATCGTCGATTTCGGACCGATCCAGTTCGGGAACCCGGTCCAAGGCCGCCGTCACGGCAAGCGCGGCGAGGTCGTCGGGGCGAGTGGTGGAGAGTGCGCCTTTGGGGGCGCGGCCTACGGGGGTACGAACGGCGCTGACAAAAACGGCTTCCGGCATGGGTGACACTCCTTGAAAATCGCTTCAGCCTGGTTCAGCAAACGACTCATTCCGGCATTTCAAGCATGGTCCAGGCGCTCTTGGAATAGAAGTGGTAAACGGTGCGGCGTTCGATGACCGAGTCGGCCAGGGCGTCGTGGTCAAGCAGCGGGAGACGGTGGGCCATGCCGGTCTGAGCCTGGTGAACGCGCTCCGGCGAGGCGGGATCGATGCCCCAGTTGAAGCCGAGAACGCCGCTGGGGTCGTGGGTTTGCAGCCGTTCAGTTTCCGGAGCGGCAGCCAGCACCAGCAGCTCCGTCGGTGCGCTTGAAAAATAGACCAGCAGCGAGACCGTTCCGTTGGCCGAACAGAGGACGGCCCAGTCAGAGGAGCCGGTGCGTTCCAGGCTGGCGTGTACGACATTTTCCGGCTGATGCGCCTCATAGGTTTGCGGAATGAGGCAATCGCGCAGATTGAGCAGGTCGATGAGTTCCCCAGGCATGCCGGGGAACGAGCTGACGGGCAGATGGCGGATAAGGAAGGGCGTGGAACGGCCATCGACGACGATGCGACCGGATTCCGTGAGTTGAGGGGGGATCGGCTCCTGCCGCTGGGCGGGAGCAAGAGCGCAGGCGCAGAACAGCCCGCCCAGCAACCACCCGGTCTTCCTTACTCCGGCTCGAACCATGCGAGACTCTCAGGACCGGTCAATACCAAGTTGCAGCAAGACCGCACCTTCCACCTTATTCAAATCCGTCTTGCTCAGGGTCCCGATCTTGGTACTGAGCCTGAGCTTGCTGACGGTGGTGAGTTGGTCCGCCATTGCTTTCCGCTTCTCATTGTTGAGACTTACGTAAGCCTCTCCGGGGTACAGACGCTCTGTATTTGAAGTGATTGGAACGACCTGAATCCGATTCAAATGGGCATTCGCCGCATTGTTTGACAAGACTATAGCTGGCCGGATTTTCTTGATCTCGCCACCTAAACTTGGTTCAAAGTCAACCCAGTAGACATCTCCTCGTTCAATCGATGTCGCCAATCAATGCCTCCGTCCATTCTTCGGCTTCCGCCTCTCGTTCCCGATCGGCTGCCATTTGACGGTAGCCCTCCGCCAAGTCATCCTGCTTTGTTCGGCTCAATTCCTCAGCAGCCTTTAGAACAGCTCCCTTGAGTTCATCTGGAACAACAAACCATGTTGGGTTCCCGCGCGCCTGCGGCAAACCTTTGGTGCTCTCCTTGTCCCCATTCCATCGAATGCCCACGACTGCAGAATCGTCCCAATTGAGGCGGGCGACTGACCAACTGTAATCCACAGGCCCCTTGTCAAAAATCACCTCGACGGACTTGACCCTCTCCTTCGGCGACAGAACGGATTTCGGATCATGGTACATGATGATTCACCTCACTAAGCCATCGTCCCACACATACGTACGTACGTCAATGTCAATTCCGCAGCGGTTTGCCGGTTTTGAGGGTGAAGGCGATGCGTTCCTGAGTCTTGCGCTCGCCGCAGAGGGATAAGAACGCCTCGCGCTCCAGGTCCAGAATGTACTGCTCGCTGACCAGCGAGCCAGCCGTGACCCGGCCGCCGGCCAGGATGTAGGCGATCCAGCGGGCCACCTTCTGGTCGTGCCCGGAGGCGAAGCCGGCCTCGCCCATCAGGTAGGCTCCTGTCTCCATCGCGGCCAGGTTGCCGAGACCGGGAGCAGGAATCTGCGTACGCGGACGGAGCGCGGTGTAGCCAGCCTCGGCCAGCGCAGCAGCCTGCGCCTTGGCGTCCAACAGCAGGCGTTCGCGGTTGAGAGTGATGCGGTCGGCGGGGAAAAGCAAGCCGAGGGGCCGGGCTTCTGCGGCTGAAGTGGAGACTTTGGCCATGGCCACGGTTTCAAACGACTTGCGCAGCGCGGCGGCCAGTTCTGCCGACTGGGCAAAGCGGGAGGCCGGGTCGCGGGGATCGGGAGGCGCAAGGGCAGTTGCCGCGTCGATGGAGCGAAGCAGCATCTCCTTGGTGCCTCCGCCAGCGGGAATGAGGCCGACGCCTGCTTCGACCAGGCCGATGTAGGTTTCCGCGTGAGCCTGACGGCGCGCGGCGTGCAGGCAAATCTCCGCGCCGCCCCCAAAGGTCATGCCAAAGGGCGCGGCCACCACCGGACGCGGACAATACTTGATGGCCATGGTCATCTGCTGGAAGCCGTGGATGACCCCGTTCAGCTCGTCCCAATCGCCCTCCTGCGCCGTCAGCAGGAGCTGCATCAGGTTGGCGCCGACGGAGAAGTTCTCGCGATCGCTGGCGATGACGAAGCCGGCAAAATCTCGAACAGCATCGGAGGCGGGATGGAGCACGGACGACACCAGCGCCAGCACATCGCCGCCGATGGCGTTTTTGAGCGAGTGCAGTTCGATGCAGCCGATGCCGTCGCCCAAATCAAT
>JBEKTB010000084.1:0-15570 GCA_049516495.1 Occallatibacter sp. | reverse complement strand
GGAATGAGGGGCAGAAAGATCAGGATAGCCAGCGTGTGCACCCACCATAAGATGCGAGCGGCGGGACTGGCGTCGGCGACGGAGAATGCAGCCAGATAGGTCGCCATAAGGACGAATATAAGCAGGGCGATGAAGCCGGATTCCCAGGATAGCTTTTGGCCGAGCCATTTGGGGCGGACGAGGAAGCGGCGAACGAAGAGGCCGAGGATTCCGGCGGCGCAGGTGATGGCGAAGGCGGCGGCCAGATAGAAGTAGAAGCGGCCGAATGTGCCCGAGGGTGAGAGGAAGCCGATTCCAAAGCCCGAGGCAAAGTGGTTGAGGGTTACCAGGGCGAAGGCGCAGAATCCCCAGAAGATGAAGGCGTGAGCCAAGCCGGGAAGTGGGCGCTGGCGGATGACCTTGGCCTGGCAGAGAACTTCCCAGAAGAAATCCCAGGCGCGACGGCCGAGAGGGAAAAGGTGGAAGCTTGCGTCCCTTTTCGATTTTAGGATTTTGTCGAGAACCACGCCGAAGCGGCGCCAGAAAGCGGCGGCGGAGGCTGCGATGAGAACGACCAGAAGCAGTTTCTCCGCGAGGGAGAAGTGCTGAGGCTCCGCGAGAGTTGCTGCCAGATAGAGCATGATCGCACCAACGTGGAGATGCAGGGCAAAGATACACGATTTGGTGGGGGGCTGTCGCGGACAGCAGGTTCAGGCAGTGCACTGGAAACAAAGTCGATAGCCGTCGTGGTCTTTGAAGAACAGCTGCTTCAGAAGCGGGACCTCCGCCCCACGGACGACGACCTGCCCATGGGGCCCCGGCCTGGGGTACCCGGCAAAGCTGATACATCGGATACCCCCACCCATATTTTGGAAGTCAAATTCCTTGTTTTGTTTAACTTGCAGGCATGGTTGCGCGGTAAAATATTCAAAACAAATGATTTGTCCGCAAAATATTCCAGGATAAGGAGTTACGGGACGATTATGGCCCCCGGTTGCCCGCTTCCGGCTGAAGATGGTGCGAAGGGGACGCGGGGACGTTGATCTGACGAGAGACTTCCAGGAATCATTGTGCGACGAGAGAGGGAAATAATCTGCAGTGTGTCACGAACAAAAGCGAAAGCTTTTGATGCTGTACCGAAGATGGGAGCGGGCCTCCCGGAGCCGGCTTGCAGGAGTTGGCTTCAAACCGCCCGGTGCTGCTGCGTTTGAAGAGGCGTGGTGGTGAACGACCGGGGAAAAGGCGTCCAGATAGGGCGTTAGGTAAGTGTCGAGGAGATGAGCGCAAGCAAACCGCATCCGGACTCGTATGGATACCGGCCGGGACGATCGGCGAAACAGGCGGTTGCCGTCACCAGAAAGCGGTGTTGGCGATACGACTGGGTGGTGGAGTTTGATATCAAGGCGGCCTTCGATCAAATCGATCATGGTCTCTTGATGAAAGCGGTCGGCAGCCACATCAAGGAAAGCTGGATACGGCTGTATATCGAGCGGTGGCTTAAAGCGCCGTTCGAGACTGCAGACGGGGAACGGCTAGAGCGGGAGCGCGGTACGCCGCAAGGCGGAGTGGTCTCGCCGATCCTGATGAATCTGTTCATGCATTATGCGTTCGATGCCTGGATGCAGCGCATGCGAGGGGTGATACGGGGCTGGCGCATCCATCGTCAGACATCGGCGACGCTGGCCGAGTTGGCAAAGCAATGCAATCCGGCGATACGAGGCTGGTGGAACTACTTCGGGGCGTTCTATCGAACGGCGATGCGCAAGCTCACAGGGTATATCGATCAAAGGCTTGAGCAGTGGGCCAGACGCAAGTACAAAACGCTGACGCGGCACACGCGGCGCAGCGCGGTCTGGCTCCGCCGAATGAAGCACGCGTCTCCTGGGCTGTTCTACCACTGGAGAGTCGCTGGAGAAAGGGTTGGGTAATGGGAGCCGTGTAAATCGAGAGATTTACGCACGGTTCTGCGAGAGGCTCGGGGTGAGATTCCCTGGGCCTACTCACCAATCCGCCTCGCGGTCCGGACCGGCACGCTCCGCGGATGGGGTTAATTGAATCCCAGGTCCCCAAATGCGAGGGACCTGGGGCACCCGACTGGGGTACCCAGGGCTTCGCGGATGGAGTTGATTGAATCCCAGGTCCCCAAATGCGAGGGAACTCCACCCTCCGGACGAAGACCTGTCCGTGGGGACCCCGGGCCTGGGGCACCGGAAGTGTGTTCTTCGACAACAATCAGCAGCGGACGATTTTGGGCGAGTCGATTCCTTTGGTGGCGTTGCGGGTGTCGACGACAAGCTGCGACTGCTCAACGATGGCCTTGTAGTCGTAACTGGTGTGGTCGGTGACGATGAGGACGGCGTCGTATTGGCCGAGGTCGTCGAGCGGGGTGTTGGTCATGTTCAGGTCGTAGTGACGGCCGCGGCCCACGGTGGGGAAGTATGGGTCGTTATAGGCGACCAGGGCGCCCTTTTCGCGCAGCAGTTCAATGATGGTCAGCGAGGGCGACTCGCGCAGGTCGTCGATGTCGCGCTTGTAGGCCAGGCCGAGGACCAGGACTTTCGAGCCCTTGACGGATTTGCACTGCTCATTGAGGGCGGCCGCGGTCTGCTCGATCACGAAGTAGGGCATGTCGGTGTTAACGGCGCCGGCCAGCTCGATGAAGCGGGTCCGGAAGTCGAACTCTCTGGCCTTCCAGGAGAGATAAAAGGGGTCGATGGGGATGCAGTGGCCGCCGAGGCCGGGGCCGGGATAGAAGGCCTGGAAGCCAAAGGGCTTGGTTTTGGCGGCGTCGATGACTTCGTGAATGTCGATGCCCATGCGCATGCAGAGCTGCTTGAGCTCGTTGACCAGGGCGATATTGACGCAGCGATAAATGTTTTCGAGCAGCTTGGTCATTTCGGCGACCGAGGGGCTGCTGACGGGGACCACGCGGCGGAAGATCGACCCGTAGAGAGCGGAGGCCAGCTCGGATGCAATGGGGCCGCAGCCGCCGACGACTTTGGGAATGTCATGGCGGGCGACGGTGTCGTTGCCGGGATCTTCACGCTCGGGCGAGAAGGCGACGTGGACGCCGGGCTGGTCGAGGGTGCGTGAGGCTTTCAGGCCGAGTGGGTTGCCGGCTTCGAGCAGGGGAACAACGACTTCCTCGGTAGTGCCGGGATAGGTGGTGCTTTCAAGCACGATGAGCTGGCCTTCGTGGATGTGGGGCGCGATGGAGGCGACCGTCCCGGTCACGTAGCTAAGGTCGGGCTCGTGGTGTTCGTTGAGCGGAGTGGGGACGCAGATGATGACCGCGTCCATCTGATCGATTTCCGAATAATCCGCCGTGGCGCGAAAACCGGCCTTTTGCGCCTCCTGGATCTCGGCGGGGAGGATGCGGACAATGTAGGACCCGCCGGTATTAAGGGTGGTGACCTTGGCTGGCTCGATATCGAAGCCGGTCACACGGAACTGCCGGCCGCTGAACAGCAGGGCCAGGGGCAGACCCACATAGCCCATCCCGACGATTCCGATGCGGGCTTCGCGGGTGTCGATTTTTTGCTTGAATGCGGCCAGTTGGCTCTCCGTTGCAGTCGTCATGTTTTCGATTGTAGAGCCAAATACCGGGCCGGTTGGGGGACGGCGGAGAACGGATTGAGGAGACCCGCGGTAGTATTCTTTCCCTTGTGGCCTGGGGATTCCGGGCTGGTAGAAGACAGATTTTTGGGGGAATGCTTTTGGCAAGCTATCTTGTAACCGGAGTGGCAGGCTTTATTGGCCGCTCGATTGCCGCGGCGCTGCTGGCGCGCGGCGAGACCGTACGCGGCGTTGACAGCTTTATCACCGGCAAGCGGTCGAACCTGATCGGCTTGGAGGCGATGGAGTTTATTGAGGGCGATCTCGCCGACCCGGCAGTCTGCGCGAAGGTCTGCGCGGGCATTGAGGTGGTGTTTCACGAGGCGGCGCTGGCTTCCGTTCCGCGTTCGGTGGCCGACCCGGTGAGCACCAACGTGAATTGCGTGGACGCGACGCTGAACGTGCTGGTGGCGGCGCGCGCTGCAGGAGTGCGGCGGGTGGTCTACGCTGGATCGTCCTCGGCGTACGGGGATACGCCGACACTGCCCAAGCGGGAAGATATGCTGCCCAACCCGATTTCTCCCTACGCCGTGGCCAAACTGGCCGGGGAGCAGTACATGCGCGCCTTCGCCCGGGTTTACGGCATCGAGACGGTAGTGCTGCGCTACTTCAACGTCTTTGGGCCGCACCAGGATCCCACCTCGCACTACTCCGGCGTGTTGGCGGTGTTTTGCCGGCGAATGCTGGCCGGGGAGCAGCCGACCATTTTTGGAGACGGCGAGCAGAGCCGCGACTTTACCTACATCGACAATGTGGTGCACGCCAACCTGCTGGCGGCTGCTGCGCCGGCGGAGAAGGTCTCAGGCAAGATGATGAACACGGCCACGGGAAGCCGGATCACGCTGAACGAGACGTTTGCAATTTTGCGCGAACTGACCGGCTATAGCGGCCAACCGGCCTACGCTGCTCCGCGCGCCGGCGACATTCGCGACTCATTGGCTGATATTGGGCTAGCCGGGGAACTGCTGGGCTACGCTCCGATTGTCGATTTCCGCGAAGGGCTGCGGCGTACTGTCCAGTGGTACCGCAGCGGCGGGGGAGCGGACTGAAGCCGGCGCTGCAGAGCGGACTGTTGTCGATCCGGTTTCTGCCAGCGGTGGAGCCTATTGACGGATTGGCTGCGATGAAGGAAACTGGCGGGGATTTCCTCCGCAGCCGCTTTTCGATCTGAATCCCAGGGAGAACCCTGCCGGAGGGCATTTGGGACAGAGGTTCCCGACCCTTGCCGGAAGCAAGCGCCTCTCAGCACGATTCGTCCAGCGGGCCGGAAGCGCGGTCCAGTACAGGCGCCGGTTCGCATGTTTCCTCGACATCGCTGGCGGCTCCAACATCGCTGCGCGAGCTTTGGTTGGTGCTGGTTCGCCGTCGCCGGCTGGTTGGCTCGGTAGTGGGGGGATTGCTGCTGGCGTGCCTTCTCTATTGCCTGATCGCCCCGAACCAATATGAAGCCAGCGCCAGCGTGGCGCTGCGCACGGCGCCGGCTTCGGCGCTCAGCCTCGAGGCGCAGGAGCCGTTTCAGACGGCCTCGATTCTTTCCGCGCCGGTGCAGCAGGAAACACTGGCCAACGTGTTTCGCAGCGACCAACTGGCCTGGAAGGTGATTACCGGTCTCAAGCTTTACCAGGCGCCGGGGTTCATGGGGCGGTTTCAGAGCCGTTTTCCCGGTTTTCGGCCGGAAGCGCCAGCCGCGGACGCCAGGGACTACCTGCTGGAGAGGTTCGCGCGGCGTCTCAACGTGCAGACTGTTCCGCGGACATTGCTGATTCAGATTCGATTCCGGTCGCGCGATGCAGCGTTGTCAGCCAGCGTAGTGAACGAGCTGATTCGCGCCTACGGCGAGCAGGACAGCGCTTCCCGGGTGCAAGCCACGATGCAGGCCGCAGACTGGCTTGGGAGCCAACTCAAGGAATTGAAATCGCGCGTGGAACTCGATGAGAAGCGGCTGGCCGCGTTCCAGCGGGAGCACGGTTTGCTGACCTCGCCGGAGACGCTGGCCAATGGTCGACCGGGCGAGACCGATCACACCTCGGCCATTCTGGAAATTGATGAGTTGGGCCGCCAGTTGGTGGGAGCCGCAACCGACCGAATTCTGCGCGAGGCTGAGTACCATGCGGCTTCAAAGGGTGACCCGGAGTTGGTGATCGCCTCCGATCCGCACCTGCAGGCGGAGAGCGGCAACTTTGCCACCGCGCTGCTGGAGCAGATTCACGCCAAGCACAGCGAGTTGGAACAGGAGCAGGCGCAGCTCAGCATCGAGCACGGGCCGAACTATCCGCGCGTGGTGGAAATTCGAGGGCAGTTGCAGAATCTGGACCAGCAGAAGCAATCCGAGGACACGAAGCTGGTGGAGCGATTCCGCAGCGCCTGGCGGACAGCTGCGGACCGCGAGCAACTGGTGCGCAACGACCTCGCCAAGCTAACCGGCGAAGGGATGAAGGCCAACCAGGCAGCCACCGAGTATGCAGTGATGCGCGAGGAGGCCAACGCCAGCCATGAACTCTACATGCGAGTGCTGGAGAAGTCGGAAGAAGCGGGGCTGGCCGCCGGTGTGCACGGTTCCAATATCGAAGTGGTGGACGCTGCCCGGCAACCGGTGAAACCGGTGGCGCCAGACCTTCCGCTCTACATGGCGATTACCCTGTTTGCCGGCTTATGGCTGGCGGTTGGAGGCGCGCTCTTGCTGGAGTCGATTCATCCCTCCTCTCATTCGTCGGCGATTTCTGCCGCGCTGGCGCTGCTCGCGGTGCTGCTGACTGGCGGCGCGTGCCGGGCGCAGGCGCCGGTACCAAACACCTCCGGGCTGCCGACGGGAGTGGTCAGGATTCCGGCTTCGCAGGACAACAGGAGCTTGCCCAACCCGAAGGAATCGCCCGCAGTGTGGGGCAATCCAGGCATCGCTGGGCAGTCTGGGCAACCGCCGCTGGCAGGTACCCAGTCCGCTGTTCCCATGGCTGCTCCCATTAGTCCCGGCGATTTCCTGGATGTAAGCGAGTTTCACACTCCGGAGTTTCATTCGGCGGTGCGCGTCTCCCCGGCGGGCACTGTGGCTTTGCCGATGATCCACGAGGTGGTGATTGGCGGACTGGATGAACAGGCTGCGGCGCGCGCCATCGAGGCCGCGCTGGTGGCGCAGGGGATGCTGCTGCATCCGCAGGTCTCGGTGCTGGTGACGGCCTACGCCGGCCAGGACGTGAGCGTGCTGGGCGAGGTGGTGCATCCGGGGGTGTATCCTTACACGCTGCATCATCGATTGCTGGACCTGATTTCAGCGGCATCGGGACTGGCGCCGAGCGCGGGGCGACTGGTGAACATCTTCCATCGCGACGACGCCAGGACGCCGCATCCGGTGGTGCTCGACCCCAGCGGAACCGACACCGATGGGGAGCACAACCCGGAGATGGCTCCCGGCGACACGGTTCAGGTGAGCCGCGCGGGGCTGGTGTACGTGGTAGGCGATGTGCAGCGGCCGGGCGGATTTGCGGTGGATCCGGCGCAGGGGCTGACGGTGGTGCAGGCGCTCTCGCTGGCCTGGGGACCGACGCAGAACGCGGCTATCGGCAAAGCTCTGTTGATTCGCGAACAAAAAGGCGGGCGCACCCTGACCAGCCTGAACCTGAAGCGGATGTTGCACGGCCAGGAACCCGACCAGCCGGTTCATGATCGCGACATTCTGTTCGTGCCCGATTCGGCGGCTAAGAGCCTGTGGAACAAGACCATGGAGTCAGCTATCCAATCGGCCATCGGTGTGACCATCTACTCTGCCCTGGTTTATTCGCAGAGGTATTGATGCGAAAAGGCGCCCAGGGGCTATTGCTGCTGTTCGTGTTCACGATTCCGTGGGAATACTCCCTGGATCTGGGCGAGCCGCTGGGCAATGTGGCCCGCATCGCCGGACTGCTGTTGCTTCTGGCGGCGATTCCCGCGGTGTTTCAGGCCGGCCGCATGCGAACTCCCGGGCCGATGCAAGGCCTGGTCCTGGCTTTCTACCTCTGGCTTTGCTGCTCCTACTTTTGGACCATCGAGCCCAAGGAAACTCTGGCAAGGATGCGCGGAGGTTTCCAGGAGGTGATGGTGGTGTGGCTGGTGTGGGAACTGGCCGACAGCGCGCGTGATCTGCGGACGCTGCTGCGCGGCTATGTGGCCGGATCATGGGTTCTGGCCGCGCTGACCTTGGCCAATTTCGCCAGTGCGCGGGCGACTGCAGAAGGGCAAATCCGGTTTGCCGCATTTGGGCAGGATCCGAACGACGTGGCTCGCTTTCTGGACCTGGGATTTCCCCTGGCGGCACTTCTGCTGACCAGTGAAAGGCGCTGGCCCGGGCGACTGCTGGCGGCGGGTTACCTGCCGCTGGGACTGCTGGGCGTACTGCTGACGGCCTCCCGCGGCGGGTTTCTGGCGGCCATGGTGGGTCTTGCAGCAAGCGGCCTTCTGCTGGTTCATGGCCATCCGCGCAGACTGTTGGCCGGTGGCCTGGCGTTGCCGCCGATCGCCGGTGTCGTTTGGCTTACCGTTCCTCGCGGGACCTTCGAGCGGCTGGCAACCATCTCGGAGCAGCTTCAAGGCGGGGACTTGAACCAGCGGCTGAACATCTGGCAGGCCGGCTGGCGTGCGTTTCAACGAGCACCATTTTTCGGCACCGGGGCGGGTTCATTCGTGAGCGCGGCGCGGCTGGCTCCTGCTGACACGGCGCACAACACGGCTCTGTCGATCGCGGTCAGCGGGGGAGTGTGTGCGCTGTTTCTGGCCGCGGCCATTTTGGCGTCCGCGATTTGGTCCATTACTCAAACTCGCGGCCCGCTGCAATGGGCAATGGCCACTACGCTTCTGGTCTGGTTCATCACCTCGCTGGTGGCTACCGTGGAGGAAAACCGCACAACCTGGCTGCTGCTGGCGCTGATTGCACTGTCTGGCCGGTTGTCCGTGGAGGACCCCGGAGAGATGGCTGACTGCTTCCCGGTGAGTACTCACAATGTCAGTTTCGAGTGACTACGGAGGCAACTCGGTAAATTGGCGGAACGAGCGCCGATAGTTCCGCAATCATGCTTGCAACCTCCCAACTCGTGAACCTGTTCAAAGGCGGCAGTGTCAATCGCCGCATCTTCCGCGCGGCGCTGTCGGTGACCGCGGCGGGAATTCTGGTGAAGATTGTCGCCACGTTCAAGGAGTTTGCCGTTGCCGGAGTTTACGGCCGCTCGGACGCCATGGACGCGTTTCTGGCGGCGTTTCTGATTCCCAACCTGTTGATCAACCTGATTTCGGAATCGATGAACCAGGCGCTGGTGCCCACGCTTGTCCGGGTGAGGGAACAGGAGGGCCATGAGCGCGCACAGGAATTGCTGTCGAGCGCGATGGTTTGGGTGTGCCTGCTGCTCACTGGGGCGACAGCGGTGATGGCTCTGGCTGCGCGCGGTTTCTTCCCGCTGATTGCCTGGAGCTTTCCGGCGGCAAAGCTTGAACTGTCAATCCGGCTGTTTTACGCGCTTCTGCCAGTCGTGCTCATTACCGGAATCGCGACCAACTGCACTGCTGTTCTGAACACCTTCGACCGCTTCGCCATACCCGCACTCGCACCGATGGCGACTCCGGCGGCGATCGTCCTGGGGGCGCTCTTGCTGGGCGGACGGCTGGGGATTTGGGCCGTGGTTTATTCCACGCTGGCCGGCGCGCTGGTCCATGCCCTGGTGGTGGGTTGGATGATGGAACGGCACGGCTACCGGCTGCGGCTGCTGTGGCATGGGACAACGGAGGCCACGCGCGAGGTGGCGCGTCAGTACGGGCCGGTGTTGCTGAGCGGTGTGGTGGCCTCGGGCGGGCTGTTGGTGGACCAGTCGATGGCGGCCAGGCTCCCGGCCGGGAGCGTTTCCGCGCTGGCCTACGCCAACCGCTTCGTGAGCGTGGTGATCACTCTGCTCGCGGGGGCGGTTTCGTCGGCCGTAGTGCCGCATTTCTCGCGCATGATCGCCCACCGGGACTGGTCCGCTTGCCGGCAGACGATCAAGACCTGGGTCGGGCTCACGGCCCTGGTTTCGACGCCCATTGCGCTGGCGCTGGTGACCGGATCGCACCTGCTGATTCGCCTCACTTTTCAGCACGGCGTTTTTGGACCGCACGACACGGCCCTGGTGACACCGGTCCTGGCCATGTACGCCATCCAGATCCCCTTCTTTGTCTGCAGCCGGGTGTTTTACCGGTTTCTTGTTGCCATGCGGCGCACCGACCTGATTTTCTATTGTGGCTTGATCAATCTGGCGCTGGATGTTCTATTGAACCTGGTTCTGATGCGCTGGTTCGGCGTGGCGGGAATCGCGCTGGCCACTTCGCTGTGGACGATAAGCACATTTCTTTTTCTCTGGTATTGGACCTGGAAGCTTCTTCCTGTATCGTCAGCAGAACCCTTGTAGAGCCAGACGCTGCTGCATTTGAAGAGGGAAATTTTTTGCATAGAATGACAGAAACCGCGTTGGGGGTGGCTGTGTGATTCCCAGGCCGGCACAATACATTCTCCGCTTTGACGACCTTTGCCCCACGGTCGCTCTTCCCAGGTGGCAGCGATTTCTGCCGTTGATTGAGGAGTTCGGGATCCGGCCGATTCTTGCCATCATCCCAGACAATCAGGACAAAGCGCTCAGTCTTTCACCGCCCGACCCGAAGTTCTGGGAGCGCATGCGGGCGATGGAAACGGCTGGAGCCACGATTGCCATGCATGGCTACCGGCATCTGTGCACCAACCAGGGCGAGGCCCTGCTGCCGCTGCATACCAAATCGGAGTTTGTGGGAGTGCCGGAAGAAACCCAGCGGCATTGGATTCGGGAAGGTCTGGGGATTCTGCGAGGACAGGGCCTGAATCCGACTGTTTGGGTAGCGCCTCGCCACGGTTTTGACCTCAACACCCTCAGCGCATTGCAAAAGGAAGGAATTCAACTGCTGTCGGATGGGTTCGCCCGGGTTCCATTCACGCGTGGGGGAATGACATGGATTCCTCAGCAGCTTTGGGGGCCGGTGGAGAAATCGAAGGGGCTCTGGACCATCTGCATGCACAGCAATTTTACTCACGGCGAGGAGGTGGATCGGCTTCGTGTGTTCGTGCGGGAACATACTGCGCAGTTCACCTCAGTGGACCGAGTCCTGGTTGAATTTCCACCTGCCAAATTGAGCCTCACAGAGCGGGTGTATGAAGCCTGGACGCTGTGGCGGGCCAAAGTCTCCAGAGCAAGGAGACGTCGAAGGCAGCGCACCCGGAGGTAGAGCGCCGGACTTCGTCTGCTTTTCGACGGGCGGCATAGGTCCGTCGAGAGGGCGTGGTTGCGCTTCAGTTTGAGATCAATCCGCAGCGCCGTAGCGCCTGGGTTCGGGATTGCGTTCGAAAAGGCGGATGTAGAGGGCCTCCCAACGATCCAGCGCGGCTGCAAGGCTGAAATGCTCGACTGCACGCTGCCGGGCTCGCTCGCCGATGATTTTGCGGCCCTCAGGCGGAAGACGCATCATGCGAGTCATGGCTGCCCCGAAAGACATGGCACTGCCTGCCATTGCGAGTGATCCGGTCTCCCATGGGACGATGATTTCGCTCGTGCCGGGAACGTCGGTGGCCACCGCGGGCAAGGCGCAGGCCGCGGCTTCCAGCAAGCCCATCGGCAACCCTTCCCAGCGGGAGGAGAGGACAAATCCGTCCGCCGCCTGCATCCAGCTCAGCACGTCAGGCTCGAAGCCGAGGAAGCGGACGCGGTGTTCCAGGCCCAGCTCCCCGGTCAGGCTGCGGAGTTCACTCTCCAGCGGTCCGGCGCCGGCAATGACCAGCCGCGCAGGCTCCGGAACTTCCACCATGGCGCGGAGAAGCGTTGGGTAGTCCTTCACTGGTTCCAGCCGACCCGCGGCAAGCCAGAGAAACTGGCTCTCGTAACCGAGCTTGCGTCGCATTGCCGCACGCACCTTCGGGTCAGGCCGAAAGGCATCTACATCGACGCCGTTGGGCAGCATCGTGAGCTTGTTCGGGTCCACCATGCCGGCGGCAAGATGCGCATCGGCGACGGCATTGCTGACGGCCGTGACCGCGTCCGGGATCCAACGGCTCAAGCGATAGCCCAGACGGCGGCCGAGCGAGCCCGTCGACGAACTATGCGCGGTATCGATCAGGACCCGCACCGGCGCGCCCAGGCGCGACCAGCGGGCAAACCAGGCCGCGTGGGGCAGGTGGGCGTGGACCACGTCCGGCCTTTCCTGAAGTACCCAGCGACGGAAGTGAATCCACCCCTGCGGATCGGCAAGCCCCTTGCGCATGTGGAGGCTGAGGAAGCCAACGCCGGCAGCCTTCAAATCGTCCGCTGCGCCTCCTCCATCGCCGGAAAGGGTAACCACACTCACCCGCCATCCGCGCAGGGCGAAGCGCTTGGCCAGCAGGATGACCTGCTGCTCGGCGCCGCCGATGCGATCAATTCCGGGGATCATCAGGGCTACATGGTTCACGGCTGCTTCTCCGGGATGGCTCGGTGGAGGGTTTCGTCGATCAGATGTTCATAGGCCAGAACGGCGCGATCGATCCGGAATTGTTCGACAAAGGAGTGCGCGAATCGCTCACCCGGCCGGAGGGTCTGAAGCGCCGCGAGCAGGGAAGCGGCAAGCGCTTCGGCGGAGGCTTCAGGGGCAAGCCAGACGCCAGGCTGACCGCGCAACAGGCCAACCACGCCTTCTGATGACGGCAAAGCGACGAGGGGAAGTCCCCCGGCGGCCGCCTCCAGAAGCGCGTTGGGCAGGCCTTCGTGGCGGGATGGGAGGACAAAGAGCGTGGCCTCGGGAAAATAGGACCAGGGATGAGCGACGAGGCCTGCAAAACGCACGGCTGTCTCCAGCCGCAGTGCCCGGCACTGAGCCCGCAACGCCGATTGTTCGGGGCCTGCGCCGGTGATCAGCAGGTCGGCGCTTGGGAACTGTCCCCGCACGGAGGCCAATGCTTGCAGCAGCAGGTCGAAGCCCTTTTCGCGTGAGAGCCTTCCGACGGCGAGCAGATGCGGGCCGGGCCCGGTCCACAGGCCTGGCCTTGCGACGACGCAATCGCGAGTTTCCTCAAAATCCACGGGGTTGGGCAGGACAATCAGCCGATCTTTCTTGAGCCCGAACTGGTGGGCCAGGTCTTGTGCCATAGCTCGCGTCTGGCAGAGGACTCGGTCGGCGCGGGGATAGAGGAAGCGGTAAAGAAAGCGAGTGTAGACGGGCAAGACCCCCAAAGTAGAAGAGGCGGTGCCATTCTGGCGGACGAGCACGCGGGTTCGGGAGGGAAAGAAGGGCCGCAAAAGCAGTACCAGGAAGTTCAGATGGAACATGCCGGAGAGGATCAGGTCGGGCTTGAGCCGACGGACCAACTGGAGCAGCCGGAAGGCCCCGGAGCGCACCCTGGATGATCCCAGCCCGTGGACGGTGAGCGAGGGCGGCAATCCGTTCGCAGGGTACCGGGCCTCGGTGATCAATCCCAAATGCAATTCATACTTTTCGCGGGACAGGCTTCGCGCCAGCAGAGCAGTTACACGCTCTGCTCCGCCGCCACCGAGATGTGGGATAAGCAAAAGAACTCTGGGGCGCTGGGCCATGGCTTTGACGAGTTAAGAAAGTATAGGCCAGGTGGTTGGTCGCGATGGGTTATGTTTTTGCGCGGAGCGAGTGTTCAGAAATGCTACAGTATCTTAGATTTCCTTTAGAAACTGCGCAGAGTGGCAAGAGACGCTCGCGCGGAATTGATTTTGCGGAACGAAAGCCCCGCTGATTTGATAGGACTTTGGCTCACGGCCCAGGCCGTGAACGACCTTTACCCCCAGCGTTGGAGCAACTTTGTGGCCGGTTGAAGAACCGTGTTCAGAGTTTGCACGGGGGTCAAAGCAGATCGATGCCCATCTCTGAAGCGATTGAAGCTTCCTCGTGTCCGCGAGATTATTCCGGTGAGCCACCCCCGCATATTGTCGTTGGTGTAACAACCGCACAGACCTGCATGGTGCTGGCCGGGCGCCTGCGCGCGCTGCGCGAAGCAGGATTTCGAGTCACGCTGGTTGCCGATCCGGGCGATTTGCTGGAAGACACGGCCGCAAGCGAGGGCGTTGACGCGGTTTCCATTCATATGAAGCGGGGAATTGCGCCGCTCGAGGATATTATTTCCCTGTTCCGGCTATGGCGGCTGCTGGGCCGGCTGAGGCCGGACCTGGTTGAGTTCAGCACGCCCAAGGCGGGGCTGCTGGGTTCGCTGGCCGCCCGACTGCGTGGTGTGCCGGTGCGGGTCTACATGCTGCGCGGGCTCAAGGTAGAAAGATCGACCGGGCTCAAGAGGCGCATTCTGTTGGCCATGGAAAGACTCTCTTCGAACTGTGCGCAGATCGTGCTGTGCAACAGCGAAAGCCTGCGCAAGGAAGCGCTGGCAATGGGCGTGGCGCGGGAGAGCAAGCTGCTTCTGCTGGGGGACGGCAGCAGCAACGGCGTGGACGCGGAGCGGTTTGCGCCGGGAACGAGCGCCGAGCGCGAGCGACTAGGTGTCGCGCAGGACGCGCCGGTGGTGGGTTTTGTGGGGCGGTTGACGCGCGACAAAGGCGTGCCGGAATTGATTAAAGCATTCGACACGATTCTGGCCGCCGAGCCGGAGACGCACCTGCTGCTGGTGGGCTGGTTTGATGCCAGCGAGGATGCTCTTGGAGCGGATGAGCGCAAACGGATCGAGAGCCATCCGAGGATTCATTTGACAGGACTGGTGGAGGACACGGCGCCTTACTACCGCGCGATGGACGTGATGGTATTGCCGACCTGGCGGGAAGGGTTTCCGAACGTGGTTCTGGAGGCTGGGGCGACCGGGATTCCGGTGGTGACGACTTTGTCGACCGGCTCGCGCGACGCCGTGGTGCCGGAGGTGACGGGACTGTTGATTCCGCCCGGTTACCCGGAAGCGATTGCAGAGGCTGTGCTGAAATTGTTGCGCGATCCCGTGAGGCGCCGCCGCATGGGCGAGGCCGCACGGGCATGGGTCACAGAACACTATGGGAACGGGCAGGTCCTCGGCCTGACTGTCGATCTCTACAAACGCCTTATGGCGCAAGGCGCGGCTCGAAAAAATGAGTCGCCTGATTAAGGCTGCTGGTGGGGATCGACCGCGAGGTTCGGCCCCGTGGCGGCGGGCGGGGGTGCTTGCAGAGTGTGGCCTGCTCCATCAGCCGCGCGCAAGACCTCGTTGGGAATGATGCCCAGAACCAGGGTGGCCGCGACCGCAAGCAGCAGAGCCGCACCCACCGCAACGCCTACCTGCGGTGCGGGGCGGGCGGAGGAGGCTTTGTCTGGATCCGGGCGATTGGCAGCGGCCAAGGCCAGGCGCAGATAGTAGGCAGCGGCCAGGCCGGAGTTGAGCAGGCCGATGATGGCGAGCCAGATGGCACCGCCACCAACAGCGGCTGAAAACGAGTAGAACTTGCCGAAAAATCCGCCTGTGAAGGGGATTCCGACCAGCGAGACCAGGAAGAAGATCAGCAGGCTTCCGAGCAGGGGCGAGCGATAGATGAGGCCGCGGAAGTCGTCGATGAGAGGCAGCTTTTCATCGTATCCGCTGGCCAGCGTGACGACCGCAAAGATGCCCACGTTCATGGCCGCGTAGGCCGCGGTATAGAAGGCGGCGGCGGCAATGCCGGTGGAACCGAGGCCGGCGAAGGCTGCGAGCAGGTAGCCGGCGTGGGCGATGGAGGAGTAGGCCAGGAGGCGCTTCACGTTCTGCTGACGCAGAGCGGCCAGGTTGCCCACGGTCATCGAAAGCACGGCCACGACCCACAGCAGCGGGGACCAGACGGAGCGCAGCGTGGGCAGCATCTCGTAGATGACGCGCAGCAGCAGGGCGAAGGCCGCGGCTTTGGGCGCGGTGGACATGAGCGCGACGACGGGCGAGGGTGCGCCCTCGTAGACGTCCGGCGTCCAGACGTGGAATGGAGCGGCGGAAACCTTGAACAGAATGCCGACCAGCATCAG
>JBEKTB010000083.1:0-23477 GCA_049516495.1 Occallatibacter sp. | reverse complement strand
CTCTGGCTCTGTAGCGAACCTTGTGCGTGCCGCCGACTTTGCTCTTGAGTGAAGCGGCCACCAGCTTGCCTTCGGCCCAGGAAAGCGAGACCTCAACTCCTCCGCGCGCGCACAGGCCGGTGATGTTTCCACTGGGCCAGGCCGATGGAAGCGCGGGCAGCAGATGAATTTCGCCCGCCTGCGACTGCAGCAGCATCTCCGCCACACCGGCTGCGCCCGCCGTATTTCCGTCCAGCGAAAAGATATTGCTCTCGGCTCCGGCAACGCCACCGCGCGAGTACGCAAGCAGCGAATCTTCTGCCGCGTTTGCGAGCAGGCCGATGAACTGTTTGTGCGCGCTCTCCCCGTCGAGCAGGCGCGCGTAGAAGTTGGTGAGATTGGCGCGGCCCCACTCGGAGTCTTCCCAGTTGGGCTGGCTGATGCGGCGCTCGATGGTCACGCGCGCGGCCTGTGCGAGGGCCGGCGTTGCAGAGGGCGAAATCTGATTCTCCGGGTAGAGCGACATGAGATGCGACATGTGCCGGTGGCCTGGTTCGCCTTCGTCAAAGTCCTCCAACCATTCCTGCACCTGGCCGTGCTTTCCGATCTGCAGCGGCGGCAGGCGATCGAGTGCGGCCTGGGCGCGTGCGCGAAGATCGGCGTCGATGCCAAGAGCAGTGGAAGCTTCTACACACGCGCTGAGCAGCGCGTGAACAAAGACGCGATCGCAGGTCGGCCCCATGGACTCCGAGCAGTGCTTGCCATCGGGCGCGATGAACCAGTTTTCCGGTGAGACGGAAGGACCCGTGACCAGCCAGCCATGCTGCGGATGCTGGACCATGTAGGCGAGGAAAAATTCGGCGGCATCTTTGAACACCGGATAGACGCGCTGCTGAAGGAACTGCTTGTCCGCGGTGAATTCATAGTGCTGCCAGAGTTGCATCGCCATCCAAAGGCCGCCGGTGGGAAAGATGCCCCAGCCAAGGCCCCAGCCCGCGGCGGTATAACCCCATGGATTGGTGACCACGTGGGCAACCCAGCCGGGCGCGCCGTACATTTTTCGCGCAGTGGATTGGCCGGCAACACGCATCTGATCGATGAAGTCGAACACCGGCGACTGACATTCGGAGAGATTGGCGACCTCGGCGAGCCAGTAATTCTGCTGCGTATTGATATCGAGATGGAAGTCGTCGGTCCAGCCCATGCTCGAAGCGAGGCCGTCGTTCCAGATTCCCTGCAGCGCGAGCGGCAGAGGCGAGTTGCTTCGCGAGCCGGCGATGGTCAGGTAGCGGCCGTACTGGAAGAAAAGCGCAGAGAGGCCGGGATCGGCCTCGCCCGCGCGCACAGCCTTGCGCCGTTGATCGGTGGGCATGCGCTCGGCCGCCGGGTTCGCGCCCAGCTCGATCGACATGCGGCGATAGAGCGCCTGGTGGTCTTGAACATGCGCGGCGCGGAGTTGAGCGTAGGTTTTGTTGCGCAGGGATTCGAGAGTCTGCGCGCTGCGCGCTGCGGGATCGACGCCACGGAAATTGGTGGCGATGGCGACAAGCACAGTTACACTGTCGGCATTGCTCACGCGCAGAACGCCGTTGTTCGCCACGATGCGGCCGCCATCGGCGAGCACGCGAATGCGCGTTTGAAAAGCCACGCCTTGCTTGCCATTGCTGTGCAGGTGTTCGAATGCGTGACCTTTGAGAACCAGGGTGTCATTGCCCTCGACAGTTACATCGCCGGGCAGGGCGAGGTTCGCAAAACTGAGGTCGCAGTTGATCGATGCAGGCTGACTGCAGGTGAGACGCGAGACCAGCACGTCAGCGGGATTCGAAGAAAAACATTCGCGCTGGAAGCGGAGCTTGCCGCTCGAGTAGTCGACATGCGCAATCGCTTCATCCAGGCTGAGAGACCGGCGGTAACGCTGCGGCGAGTAATCGCCGGCAAAGGCAATCTGGAGCGAAGCCATGGGCAAGTGCGTTCCGAAAGAAGCCGGCCTGCCGAGAAGATGCTTCTGGCAGAGCTCGACGCCTTCCGCGTATTTGCCCTCGAACATGAGTTGGCGAATGCGAGGAAGATTTTCGAGGGCCGTAGGGCTGACGTCGGTATCGCTGGGCGCGCCGGACCAGACCGTGGATTCAGTCAGATCGATGCGCTCGGCCGCCACGCCGCCGTAGACCATCGCGCCAATGCGACCGTTGCCGAGAGGCACGGCCTCCATCCAGCGCGTCGCCGGGCCGGCGAACCACAACTCCTCTGCCTTCTTCGGCTCATTGGCAAGCGCGCGCAGAGACTGGGAAGGAAATGCTGCAAGAGCCACAGAGCCTAAAACAAATTCACGTCGTGTCGACGTCATTTCAAATCCTTTCGGGATGGTTGCGCGGCGCAGGAAGAAAATCTACTTCCAGCGCAGTTCAAGCAGTGTGGACGCAGAGGATTGCAGTTCGACGTTCAGCGCAGTGTGGACGGGTTTGAGCACCGCTCCGGAGGCAACATCGATGACCGTCACGGACGGTGCATTCGCAAGAGCTTTGTCGATGCGAACCAGCGGAACGTTGAAGGTATGCTGCTGCTTGTCGTCATAATTGAACACGGCAACGTAGGCGCCATGCGCAGTAGCGCGCATGAAAACATCGGCGGCCTTGTCGCCGGTGTCACCCTCGATGGGGCGGAAGGTCTTTCCTTCCGCGGCGACCGCAAACCACGGGGGATTGTTATAAACCGACCGCGCGAGTTCCCTGCCCTGCGGATCGTCGGCCAGACGGCTGCTATCGAGAATCATGCCGCCGCTGATGATGGCGGAAAGAAGCCTACTCTTGCCTTCGTCTACGCTGCGCGCGCCCTGGTCTGCCTTGTCGCCGAGGACAATGTGATCGGGATCGGTGATGTAGAGATTCTTGCCCATCCACCAGCCATAGGTAAGCGAGTTGAGCATGTACTCGGTCGACTGATCGCCGCCGCTGATGTGGCCCTTGGTGTCGCAGGAAAGACGCCGCGCATGACCATAGCCTGATGGAAAAAGCGGCGCGATGGAGAGGCTGAGAAACATCTGGTTCCCGGCTTCGTCGGCGATCTGCTTCATACCCAGGTTGTAGGCCTCGATGCCGGTCTGAATCGCGGGGTCGAAATGGACGCCCTCCAGAGCACCATGGGAGAGAAAATCGAGCTTGAGATATTTGAACCCAAGTTTCTGAAATTGCGCCAGGAAGTACGTGGCGCGTGCCTTCGCTCCGGGATGCGAGGGATCGATGGCCAGCCCTCCATCGACCTTGGGGAGTATGGAACCATCGGGCGCCTTGAGCAGAATGTCCCGATAGCGATACTTCATGCCAGTGCCTTCGACAAAGGCATCGAGATCGTCCGACCAATAGGCGAAGGGCGTCCAATAGATGCCCGGCTCGAAACGCGTTCCATCCGCTCCGCGCATTGCTTTGATCTCGGCAACCGCCTCGGCAAGCTGCACGGCATCGAGGTTGGACCAGAAGGCGTCGAGATTGATGTAGATGACTTTATTCCGTGAAAAGCCCTGCGGCACCAGCGTGTCGCGCACAAAGGCGGCAGCGCCCAGATAGCGATGGTCGTTGACCTTGTCCGCGTAGGCGGCCCAGCTGTTCCATCCCATCGGCGCACCCGCCGCCCACGTCAGAGGGGCATGAATAGCAGCGTTCGCTGCGCCGTAGGCTTCCAGTCCGTCGCGCCAGTCAGCGAAAGAACCGATGAAGATGCGGGGTGATTTCACATCTTCGCCACGCACGATGCCATGCGGAACGGTGTCGTGCGTATCCGTGCGCACGCCGGTGGGCGAAGAGATGCCGCCGTAGATGTCGAGGCTGGTGATCTGGTCATCGGTGACGCTGGCCTCGATGGCTGTCTTCCAGATGTCGTGGGTGATGGAGCCGAGGACGAGCGCCTGGCGGGTCGCATTGTCATAAATGGCCGTCACTTCGTTGCTGGTGACCGGCTGGCCAGGCTTGACGTCCGCGACGGCAATGCTGTTGTATCGGAACCACATGTCGTTGTCGAAAGGCACGTGAAGGAAGCGCAGAGACATGGCTTCACCCACGCCAACGATGCCTGCGCCCTTGAGCACGACGGGGTCGAAGTGCCGCGTTCCGATCGGTGCTCCGTTGGAGACGAGTTCGGCCTCGATGGCAATCGCAGGCTGGTTGTCATAGAGCCAGATGTGCTGAAGGAAGTCGGGCAATCCGGCCGCCGCACTGCGGATGGTGTAGACCTCCGCATCGTCGACGTGCTGAGGCTTCTCCAACGAGTGCGCCGGGTACGTGGCCGTTGAAACCTCGCGTCCGTCGTCCAGCACCGCGCTGCTGCTGAGGCCGGCGAGCTTTTTCCCGTCACTCCACTCGACGTCCATCCGGCCGGTCGCGCGGTGATAACGGATGAGGACGGAGTGATTGCGAAGCGCGAAAACGTTTTCATGGCCCGTCTGGACCGCCTGCCCGTGAGCCATGCATGCAACCAGGAATGCAACGAGAACAGCGACCGCTACCGTGATTCGCTTCAGATCCAGAACATTTTTCATGAAGTTTCCTGCGTACATGATAAACAAGCGGAGACAGGACGGGAGCAAACCCGCGCTGTCTCCATGAAGATAGTGCGGAGACAAAACGAACCTGAACACGTTCTGTCTCCGCGATGTGCAGTTCAGTTAGAACGCGTACTTCAACGATACCTGCATGAAGCGCGCGTCCGGCGTGTTGCTCTGGAAGAAATTCGGCCCGTAAATCTGGCCGCCACTCGTGCCGTTCGAGCTGTTGCCGTTATTGTTCGGGTTGTTGAGGGTTGGGTGGTTCAAGAGGTTGAACGCATCCACGCGGAATTGCAGGTACTGCTCGCGGAAGGTTGTGAAGTTCTTGAACAGGGACATGTTGATCGTGTAGTAGCCGGGGCCGTAGATCGTGTTTGAGCGGCCGCCGAGCAACTGGAGCGCCGATGCCTCACTGGTGACCGGGCCATAGAATTGATAGCCTCCGGTGCCGACCGGCGTACCAACTGGCGCAATCGCATTTCCGGGAATCGGATTGGCGAAGGCGCAGGGGTTGTACCAATGCTCCCTTGTCTTTGTCTGGGCAGCGCATTCCACACCGGGATTGTTGACAGTATCCGCTGTACCACCAGGAGTGAACGGATTGCGGGTCATGATTGCTCTCGCACCGCCGCCGGCTGCCGTGCTGATATCGGGAGAAACTGAGAACGGCGTTCCTGTCTGGGCCGCAAAGGTGAGGCTGGTGGACCAACCACCCACCGCTTCGTCGGCCAGGCGCGAATTATTCAGGTATTGCTTCCCCTTGCCGAAGGGCAACTGGTAGCTGCTATTGAGTGTAACCCTGTGGCGAACGTCGTAGGGCGAGTTGGTGTACTCCTGGCCCCATGGGATGATCGCCATGTTACGGTCGCCGACGGCCGTGCTCAGACCGCCTGCGTCGCTATCATCGGTGAGGCTGTGCGCCCATGTGTAGGTTGAGAGAAAGCTCAACCCCTTGGACATTCTCTTTTCCAGCTTGGCCTGCATCGAGTTGTATTCGCTGACGCCGGCGAAGTGAATGATGCCCATGCCGCCCATGTCGGGGAAGGGCTGGTACTGCTGCGTGTTGGTGCCCGGCGCATAAAGGCCCACCACCGTGTTCGGATTGTAGTAGAGGGGCAAATGACGCGAACCGTTGCCGACATAGCTCAGGGTCGCAGCCAGTTCATTCGTGATCTGCCTCTGGAGGGACAGGTTATAGCTGAGGGTGTACGGCGTCTTGATGTTGGGGTCGATGCCATTCAGGCCGGGATTGGATACGAAGTTCTGCAGACCGCCGCCCGTCTTTGCAACCAGGCCGGTCTCCAGCGTGATTCCCTGACTGGCGAGCGACTGGCAGTTGCCGGCCGAGCAGCTCGGAGCGTAGATATACGCCGAGTTCGACCAGGGAAAGTTGGTTCCCAGGTTGGTGTTTCCTTCGTTCTGCAAACCGCCGTAGAAAAGGCCGAACCCGCCGCGAACCACGGTCCTGGCCATCGGCTGGTATGCAAAGCCGAAGCGCGGAGCGAAGTTGAGAGTCTGCGTGTTCGCCAACCGCTCATTGTCCACATACTGAACAGTGATGTTGTCTTTGGCGAGGGTATCAAGGAACGGCGTACCAAGAACCACACTCTTCGACTTCGAGGGCAGCTCATAAACGGCGGATCCGGTGCCGATGCCCAGGCTGGTGGCTCCGGTAATGTTGGCCTGGTTTCCGGCTTGTTCCTTGTAGTTCTCGTAGTGGTCGTATCTCAGTCCAAGGTTGATCGTCAGCTTCTGCGAGATTTTCCAGTCATCCTGGAAGTAGAGCGAGTTGTACCATTGCGAGTCGTTGAACGGCGGGCTGGTGTAGATGTCGGCAGACGCCATCTGGTTGGCGAGGTAATCTGCAACGCCGTAACCGGTGTAGCTCACCCCCGGCGCGCCGGTGTAGGTGTTACTCCAAAAGTACTGCCCAAGCGGAGCAGGAGCATAACGATCGAAGACGCGGATGGCCTGGAAGGACGCACCGATCTTCAAGGAGTGGTTGCCCATGGTTTTGCTGACGTTATCCAGGATCTGATAGACGTTCTGCGCTTCGTCCTGGGTACCGACGGAGCCCCAGCGGTTGATGCTTCCATCATCGAAGTATCCGAGCGGCAGACCGCCAAGGCCGGATCCGAGATTGGGAACGCCACCCAGCCCGAGGGTCGCAGCGAGCGTGTCGTTGTTGGCGTTCGGCTGGTGATAGATGGAGGCGATCCAGTTGTAGCCGAAACGGAATTCATTGGTGAGGGTCGGCCCGAAGGAGTGGGTCTCGCTCATCATGAAGTTCTTGGCCAGGTTGGTGTCGTTCTGGCCGCCGAAGCCGCTTCCGTCAAGAAGATCGCCCAGCGGAAGTCCATTCACCTTGATCTCGTGCGCGTAGCTGAAGCGCGCGTACATCTGGTCCTTCTGCGAGATATTCCAATCGAGCCTCTGGTCCCACTGAACGGTATCGTCCGCCTGGCCCAGGTTCACATTGTAGTTGTTATAGGTTTGTCCGGGGACGCCGACATTCGGAGCAGGATAGAGTTTGAGGATATTCTGCGCAACCGCGTCGATTTGCCCTGGGCAGAAAACATTGTTCTGATCATTGCAGGAAAGCGTCTGCGTACCGCCTGAGTTCGGCTGGTAAAGTTGGGTCGGCTCATTGCGGTTGGTGAGCGTGGGATTCAGCAACTCAGAGAAGTTGCCTGTGAGCATGTTCGCGGTCGGCACACTGGTAATGGATGGGTTCGCAATCGAGATGCGATTTGCCTCCATGTCTCCGAAGTAGAAGAGGTGATCCTTCCAGATGGGGAAACCGAGGGTACCGCCGAACTGGTTCTGGTGGTAGGGGCCCTTCGATGTTGCGTTCCAGTTCTGCGCGTCCAGGTTGGTGTTGCGCAGATACTCCCAGAAGTCGCCGTGGATCTGGTTGCTTCCGGACTTGATGCTGGCGTTCAACACGGCGCCGGCTGAATGGCCGAACTCGGCGCTGTAGTCGCTGGTCTGCAGGTTGAACTCAGCCAGCGCATCGGGCGGAGGGCGCATCACGTAGCTGGAGCCGTTGAGGAAGTCGATCAGGTTGGTGTTGTTGTCGACACCGTCCAGGATGAAGTCGTTCTGCTCGGCGCTCTGGCCGTTGGCGATAAAGTCGCCGGAACCGCTGCCGCGTGTATTGCCGAATGGCGGAGCCACGCCCGCGGTCAGTTGCGCGGTATACACCCAGTTGCGTCCGTTGAGAGGCGTGTTGTTGATGGTTTCGGAACTGATCACCTGCCCCACTTCGGCAGTCTGGGATTGGATGAGAGGCTCATTCTCCGCTGAAACGGTGACCTCTTGCATCACTGCTCCCAGATGCAGAATGAGGCGGTCAGCTTGTAGTTCCCGATCTTGACCGGGGAGAAGACGAAGACACCGCTGCCATTGGCCGTGCGCTCGAGAGCGAAGCCGGTGTCGGTGGCTGTAAGCGTGACCTTTGCACCCTGAATCACCGCGCCCTGATCATCCTGGACAACGCCGGTGATGGCTCCCTGGTCGGTCTGCGCCCATGCCGCAGGCACAAACAGCGCCAGCAGGCAGACGCACATGCCGATCCACAAGGCGCGGAATGCAGGTACCCTGGTTCTTTCAACGAAACCTTCCAACATTTTTTCGGCCTTCCATTCTGGTCCAAAGCCGGGGAAAGCGGATGGTTCACTATCCCCGGCGCTGAACTGTAGTTCTTCCGTTAACACTCGACGACCCGATACTGCATGTCTCTTCATCGACTCGCCGCAAGACTTGGATTTCGCCAGGAAGAGGTATGAGCGCTTATCTGCATCGATTTTGGCGATAGAATTCACAGAGTCCACGAATTCCTCATTTCTGAGCGCTCAAAAATTGTTAATCGCACCTCGTGGAATTGTCAAGGCGTTTTTTTGACTTCCTTGAACACCCATGATTCTTCGTGGTGGCAGGAGCATTTAAGGCGTGCCTTTTGTTCCCTGAACAGGGATTAGGTGGAATGTGGCAAGTGATGGTGCGATATAGGCAGGCATTGAAGCCGGTCGTGGCGCGCCACGGGAGTGGCATGTCGATTTGTCAGACCGGGCACGATGGAGCGGCCAGAGCTGCCCTCCGGGAAGAAGCCGATCCGGAGTGTTTGCCGTCTCCTGGGGAGCCGGCTGCCCTCAGCTTTTTCGTGCCGAGGGCTTCCTTTCCCAACTGTCGTAGGCGGTTGCTGCAATGCCAACCATGGTTTTGTGAATGTATTGTTCCGCGATATCGCCCTCACGTTCTTTAATGAAGTCGATGATGCGCTGATACGCCGGAAAATCCTTGGACCAGAGCGATGCGCTTTGACCGCTCACAATCGCCCGGATGCGCACGAACGCGAAAAATGGCGGGAGAATCCTGTAAGAATGCTCGATCAGATAGGGATTTTCCGACAACCGGCAGAGCTCCAGGTGAAATGCCAGGTTGGCATCCAGCAGCACGGCAACATCATCCTTCTCGGCCGAGCGCCGCATCGTCTTGAGCGCCTGCTCCAGCTTTGATGTGTCGCAACCCCGCTCGGCCGCAAGTCTCGCCGCCAGGCCCTCCATGGCTCCGCGCAACTCATAGATATGCTTTACATCGTCTGCGTCTAGGCTCACGACCCGCGCGCTCCGGCCGAGGGCCTTGGTGACGAACCCATCCTTGGCTAAAATGTTGATCGCTTCGCGGACGGAACCTTGGGACACACCGAGCGATCTACCCCAGACGCCCTCGACAATTTTCTCCCCAGGCTTGAGCACGCCTTTCACAATTTCTGCGCGAAGCCGCTCAGCCAAAGTGTGCTTGAGCAGAATCACATCGCCGTTCTCTGACCGCTTCGTCTTTCTCATCGATACGTCTCTTCCGCCCTTTACTGTCGCTTGCGGCTCCTTGCCGGGCACTCCGCTTCGAATTTGCAATTCTCACGCGTAGTTCCCTCTGAGTCCAATCATTCATGGACCGCATCCCGGGGCTCAACGCGAATTTGCAAGACACTGATATTGCTGGAATTCTATCCAGCCCAGTACGTGATTTTCAAGCGCTTGAATCTTAGCATGACCGAATATGCATGTGCAGGCGCCTGAAGAACGCCACAATTGATTCGTGCGCGGGCCTTATTCGACAAGCCGGCCAAAACGTTGACTCTGCCGGATCAAACCCCCTGAAGCGGGATCAGCGGCAACCCATGTGAGCTACCGGGTCATGCGAGGTTTGGCCCAAATGCAGTCTATCAATTTTGAGCGCTCATTTTGTTTCCATTTCTGGATAATACGCGATTATCGTGATATAAGAGAAATTTGAGCGTTTATATGAAAGCGATCACGTTTACTTGGCCTGCCGTCAAAGAGCGCCCGGCCACCAGACCTTTGCTGGACTTCGGCTGGTTGGGCGCTTGTTTCTGCCGTCTTCGCCGAAGCGGCGGCCGAATGTGCGACGGCGATCCTACAATTGCCCGACAGAACGTTGAGCACTGCATTGGTAACTGTGGCAACGCGGCGCGTGCGATGGGTAGCCCTGAGTTCCTCTCCAAGCGGTGCAAGGAATCCTGATATGAAATCGCATTTGAAGATCGCACTGACCGCCGGGGGCATGTATGACCGCCTGTATGCGCGTATTCCGGAATTCGAGCGTACCACGGGCGTGAAGGTCGCAATCGAATTCTCAGGAACTCATCCGGAGTTGAACGCGCACCTGGCGGCGCTGGACCATGTCCCCTACCATCTGGTGAGCACGCACACCAAGTACGCACCCTCGCAACTGCGGTTCCTGACTCCGATTGAGAACTATGACACGTCGGACTTTTTCCCCGCGGTACTGGACCTGGCCAGAATCGGCGGCGCGCTCTACGGCATTCCGCGCAACATCGATCTGCGGTTGCTGCACTACCGCACCGACATCATCGAGACGCCGCCTGCAACCTGGGACGAGTTGGTCGCTCTGGCAAAACGAGCCACGCATGCGCCCGATCAGCGTGGATTCGTTTTCACAGGCATGGAGTCCGGCCTGTTCGGAACCTTCTTTGAACTTGCCGAATCCGCCGGGGCGCGCATCTTTCCCGCCTCGCTGGTGCCGGAAGTGAACAATGACGGCGGGCGATGGGCGCTCAATGTGCTGCGCGAACTTTACTCGAGCGGCGCGGTACCAGAGGCGATCACCGGTTGGCACTACGACGAGGTCCACGCGTTCTTCCGCGCCGGAAGAGCGGCGATGGTTTTCGATTGGCCGGGCTACTATGCGTCCTATCGCGATCCATCGTCGCCGGTACGCGACCGCTTTCAAGTAGCCCGCATGCCCGCGGGCCCGTTCGGCCGCACCTGCTGCTACGCGGGCGCACACACCTTTGCGCTGACGCAGGCGGGTGCGGATTGCGCAGAGACGCACGAATTGCTGCGCTTTTTGACGGCGCCGGAACAACAGGCAATCGAGGTTAAGCAAGGTTCGGTAGCTGTGCGCCGGTCGGTCATGTCGAACCAGCGTCAGGTCGTGCAGGGGGATGAAGCCCACCGCCTTGCGCTACTCGAGCATTCCGTCGAGCACGATCTCCTGATCCCGCCGAAGCTGAGCTATTACCCGCAAATCGAGAGCATCGTCTGGCGCAATGTGCGCGCCGCCATGACCGAAGCTGTGGCGATTGCGGATGCGGTGGTGGAGATTGAACGAAAGATCGAGGAGTGTGTCACCCATGCTGCTTGAGAACAAGGTAGTTTTCCTGACCGGGGCAGCCAGCGGAATCGGCCGCGAATGTGCGCTGGCCTGCGCGCGTGAAGGCGCATCGGTCGTCGTTGCGGACGTCGATTCTGACCAGGCGCATCAGACCGCGGCGGATGTGGGTGCGTCGGCGCTCGCAGTCGAATGCGACGTATCGGATGGCCCCTCTGTGGAACGCGCTGTGGCGGCAACGCTGGCGCGCTTCGGCCGCATCGATGCCGTGCACAACAATGCCGGCGTTGCTTCGCCTTCCAAGTCGCTCGACGAGACCTCGGAAACTGAATGGGACCGCCTTCTGGCGGTGAACCTGAAGGGCATCTTCTGGACAACGCGCGCTGCCTTGCCCGCGCTCAAGTTGAGCCGCGGCGCGATTTTGAATACCGCGAGCATGGTCGGGCTCATCGGGCAGGCCAGTCACGCGGTCTACGCCGCCACCAAGGGCGCGATGATCTCTCTCACCAAGTGCATGGCGCTCGATTACGCGCCTTTCGGCATCCGCGTGAATGCGGTGTGCCCTGCAGGCGTATGGACACCGATGCTGGAGAAGTGGGCCGCAGAGCAGCCCGATCCGGCCAGTATCCATACCTATCTCGATGGAATTCACGCGCTGGGCTACTGCCCGCACGGCGATGTTATAGGAGACGCCGCCGTGTTTCTGCTATCCGAGCGGGCGCGCTTCATAACCGGATGCATCCTGCCCGTCAGTGGCGGAGCGGAACTGGGGTATAGACGATGAAAGCCGTAACAATTACGCGTGCGGACGCGCAAGACCGCCGCTTTGCCTTGCATAGTGGCGCTGGGTCCGATGCGATTCATACCAACGGAGAGTACGCATTTGCAGTAACGGAACTGCATACGGACTGCGGTTTAATCGGATGCGGCATCACCCTGACCATGGGCAATGGCAACCGCGTGGTGTGCGACCTGATCGATCAACTGACGGCAACACTTGTCGGACGCGAGATTGAGGAACTCATGGCGGAGTTTGGCGCGGTATCGAAGCGCCTGGCCGACGACCCCGCGCTGCGCTGGCTCGGCCCGCACAAGGGAGTGGTTCACCTGGCGCTCGCGTCGGTTGTAAACGCCTGCTTCGACCTGTGGGCGAAGTCGCGCGGCGTGCCCCTGTGGCGTCTGCTGCTCGACCTCACTCCGGCGCAAGTGGTGGCCCTGCTTGATCTCAGCTATGTCGAGGATGTGCTGAGCGCGGACGACGCGATTGGTATCCTCGAACATCATCTGCCTACCCGGAACAGCCGCGAGGGCATTCTGCGCACCGGCTATCCGGGCTACGACACGTCGGTCGGCTGGTTCATGTATGAGGACGACCGCGTGCGCAAGAATGTGCAGGTCGCGCTCGGGGCCGGCTTTCGCGCATTCAAATTGAAAGTGGGATCGCCCGACGGCGAGCGGGATCTGCGCCGCGCCGCCATGCTGCGTGAGATCGCCGGGCCCGATTGCCGCATCATGTTCGATGCCAATCAGCAGTGGCGCCTGCGCGAAGCGGAGCACATGTGCCACGCGCTGGCTGCTTTCAACCCCTACTGGATTGAAGAGCCGACGCATCCGGACGACATCGAGGCGCATCGCAAGCTGACCACCAGTATCGCCCCGATCAAGTTGGCGCTTGGAGAACACGTGCCCAACCGCGTCATGTTCAAGAACTACATGCAAGCCGGGGCCGTCCATTTCGTTCAGGCCGACTGCACGCGTCTGGCGGGCTTGGCGGAGTTCCTAACCGTCAGCCTGATGGCACGCAAATTCTCGCTGCCGGTAGTGCCGCACGTGGGCGATATGGGCCAGATCCATCAGCACCTGGTGCTGTTCAACCACATTGCCATGGATCACGAGGCGATCTTTCTGGAGCACATCCACCACTTGCGCCAATATCTCGTGCATCCCGCTTCCATCGAGGGCGGCGTGTATCGGACGCCTGAAGCTCCAGGGCTTTCCTGCGATTTGAAAGCCGAGTAGAAAATGCCGCTCACGCTCTGGATAGGCCTGCCGCTGACACTGGTAGCGGGCCTGTGCTCGGGCAGTTCCATGCTGCCCATGAAATTCGCGAAGCGCTGGCCGTGGGAAAACACGTGGCTGGTGTTCACCGTTGTGTCGCTCGCGATTCTCCCCTGGGCGCTTGCCTTCACGCTGCTGCATGACGTCTTCCATGTATATGCGGCATTGCCGGCAGCTGTATTCATCGCGCCGCTGCTGTTCGGTTTCGGATGGGGAATCGCGCAGGTGCTGTTCGGCCTCTCGATCGCGCGGCTGGGAATGGCGCTTGGGTTCGCGATCATCGTCGGGCTCGGCGCGCTGCTGGGAACACTGGTGCCGCTGTTCGTGAGGAATCGCGAAATCGTCGCCACCGGACGCGGGGCGATCATTCTCCTGGGCGTCGCCGTCATGGTCCTGGGCATTGCAGTTTCGGCACGCGCAGGCATGATGCGCGAAGGCTCGGCCGAACATGGGCCAAGCGGCAGTTATGTGGTGGCACTGGCCATTGCAGTGCTCTGCGGGCTGATGGCCCCGATGCTGAACTTCGCGTTCGCTTTCGGCCAAGGGATCGCGCTGGAGGCAGTGCGGCAGGGCGCATCGCCGAAGGTGGCCGGTTATGCAGTTTGGCCCATCGCCTTGCTGGGCGGGCTGATTCCCAATGCGGCGTATTCGTGCTGGCTGCTCTCGCGTAACCGCACCTGGAGATATTTCCGCTGTGCGTGGCGTCCGGATGTCTGGTTCGGCTGCCTGATGGGCGTACTGTGGATGGGCGCGTTCGCGGTCTACGGCGTCAGCTCGGTCTATCTTGGAGCCCTTGGAACGTCAGTGGGTTGGGCGCTGTTTCAGATCTTCATGATCATGACCGCGAATCTCTCGGGCGTACTAACCGGAGAATGGAAGAACGCGCCCGCGGCAGCGAAGCGAGGACTGTGGGTTGGACTCGTCCTGCTGGCCGCGGCGACGACGATGATCGCCGCGGGGAACCTATAACGCGGTCTAGCGACTGCCGACGGGTGAAGCCTCGCAATTCCAGGTCAGCAATTGCTTGATAGCCGTGGCAATTTCCTGTTGTCTGGCCGACAGTTCAATCTCCTGATCCGGAGTCATCGGTTGCCGGCTCTTGCCAAATTGAAATCCCCTGCATTGCGCCGCCGCGCGTATTCCTTCCGGAAACGGAACCTCGTCGAGCATGGCGTAGAACACGGGATTCAACTTGTATTGGGTTCTCACGGCGCGGTCGAGATTGCCGGATCGAAACGCGTCGAAAATCGAACACAAGATTTCCGGCAAGGCATTGCTGCTGCCTAACACGCCGCCGTTGCAACCAATCGCCAGCATGGGCGCAAACACGGCTTCCCAGCCGGCCAGGAATGCAAACTCCGGCCGCAGCGGCCGAACCGCTGTGATCATTTTGATCATCGCTCCCACATCCCCGGTTGAGTCCTTGATGCCGATGATCCGCGGGAACCCGGCGAGCTCGCGGAAAGTATTGAAGTCGATGGGACTGGCGAATGCGGGAATGTTATAGAGCACCAGATCGATGGGAGAGTGAGTGGCGAGTTCAGCGAAGTACGCATAGACAGAGCTTGCGTCGAGGCGGTAGTAAAACGGAGAAACCACCGCAACCGCGCGCGCTCCATAGTCCGCGTAGGTGGCGCACGCATCAAGAGTCTCGGCGACGTTTGCCTCTCCAACTCCGGCAAGAACCGGCACACGCCCAGCTGCCGCTTCACACACGACCTTCACCACGCGGCGGCGCTCAGCTGAAGTCAGCCGCGGAAATTCGCCGATGGAGCCGTTGGCATAGACGCCGCGGATGCCCTTGCCAATCAGCCAGGGGACAAATCGACGGATCTCACTCTCGTTCACCTGGCCGTTCTCATCCCACGGCGTCAGAAGCGGCGTAAAGACGCCGTTGAAGTCTCCTGGCGCAGGCGTCAATAAATCCGGCCCTTGGTCAGTCATAATTTTCTCCGTCTCTTGAAGGCAATATAAGCGCTTATTATGAGTCAACCATAAGATTCCATGGTTTCCTTGTCAAGTGCTGATCTCGAATAGAACACCGAAAAAAACAGGAAATCTCGACCACGCGTGTGCGAGCTGGCACGTAAATGTGAGCACTCAAATAAACCGCGATCCGTCCGCCTCAAAAGTCGTGATGATCGTCCACCAGAGTGGCGATCGTTTGCGGCCCAGCGGCGGCGGAAGATGCCGCGTTCGGCGATGCATTGGCCGCCTCGGTCTGTGCGCGCAAGCGGGCCACGGCCAGCCAGTTGTCCTTATGCGGCTGATCGGCGATCCACGGCGGAAGTGTCATGCAAAGATAATTGGCCAGCGCCGCGGCGTACCCCTCGTAAAGGGCGCGCATATCGCGGAGTCTTTCGTAGGAGTGACCGTCGCGGCAGACGCTGACGCCGCTCTGGCAGAGAAGGTCGTAAAGCCGTTCATAGCGCTCCGGGGGAAGCCTGTCGGGCGCGTCGTTGACCGGTGTAAGCGAGAAAATCTGCGCCAGATCGACCATGGCGTGGCGCGCCATGGCAAACGTCAACTGGGCCTGGCGTGCCTCGTGCCCCCGCACCCCGGCAATCAGCAGAGCCGAAGCGTCCAGCACGGCTGTCAACGCGCTGATCCAGCTTTGATTGTTGTGCTGCGACCGGAAGTAGCAGAGCAGCGGATAGGAGATGTGGCTCTCCAGCAATTCCGCCGACCAGCGCTCCCATTCAACCAGCAGCAGCGTTAGTGCGTTGTCCCCGCCTTCATAGGAATGGCGGCGCAGCAATTCTGCGGCTGTCGGCGGAGATCCGGCCCGCGCATCCAGCAGCGAGATGCTCACTTCGCGACGTGAAAACGCGCTGTAGAGAACCGGGAAATACCCCATGACGACAGCCAGCAGGCCCAGTCCGGTACCTGATTCCAGAATGATGATCGCGCGCGCCCAGGCACTGTGCGGCGTCACATCCCCCAGCCCCAGCGTAAAGAGGGTGGTTCCGCTTACATAAAGGTCCGACAGAAAGCCGCTCTGTCCCATAATGTCGTTGAAGGGACTGCCCAAGGCGAAATAAAGGAGAGCGAAACCCACCACCATTGCTCCGGCCCACATCGCCAGCAGAAAAATCAGCGACATCGGCCCGTAGTAGCTGAAGACCGATTCCCGTTTGCGCACATCGCCCAGCCGCTTGGTGAAGAACACCCAGGGTGTCCAGGTAACGCGATAGAAGAGGCGCGTCAGCCTGAAACGGCCCGTCGCGCGGCGCGGCAGGATGATGGTCTGGAAGGCATCGAACAGCGCGGCAAACAGGCAAGCAACACCGAGGAGAAAAGTGGCAATCTGCATCGACCCTCCTGCCTCTGGGGCGTTCCAACCGATGCTTCGCGCCCCGCCATTTCACTTTATCCTAGCCGAAATGTGCATACCAACGGCTACCGGAGAATGAACCTGGAATCGACTGCAATGACAGAGGCGTCTCCATCTTTTCCGCATCAATGCCGATGGCCTGTGCCCAGCATCAGGTATTCTCGATTCGCCGGTTTGCCGCCATAACTCTTTCTGCCACATCCCAAATTCGCGGAAGGAGTCGCTCGATCTCCTCACCGCGTCGCCGAGCATCAGCAAATGAGGTGATACCGAGGTCGGCCACCAGTTCCCGATAGCTGTCGCTCAAGCTCTGCGGAAGTTCGGCTGACGTGGCGGCCGAGAGCACCATTTGACATCTGGAATGAGTAATGGCAATCCAGAATATGGCTTCACGATAATAGCCGCGTTCGACCAGTTCCAGACTGCCGTCGATTGCGACGGGGCGCGCGATGTCGCTCAGATCCGATGCGAAAGGAAACGACGTCCTGATAACTTTCGTTGCTGCGTCGAAGACATCCGCGAGAGTTGCCAGGTGCTGGCGAACCCGCCTGCAGTTCATCCGTGCAGTTCCTGACAATTCGAGCAGCGTTTCGTAAAGCTCAAGGCAGTCATAGTCCGCCAATAGCTCGCGCAGTCACGTACCGTGTGCGCACCGTGGGATTTCTCAGGCCCGCTGTGAGCAGAAGATGCGTTGTTACGCCTGCCCCGAAAAGGCACGCCATCACTATATCGTGAAGGGGAACCCCTTCGTTGATCGACCGCAGATGCCCCAGGAGTTTATCCCTGGCGTTGGCGCAACGCTCGAGGACCCACTGCCGTTTGGCATAGTCCCGACACACAATCGCGCGAAGCGAGGCGAGATGACCAGATGGATCGAGCAGGATAGTGGACGACTGCAAACTTGGCGCCAGATGATAATCGCGCAAGACCAGTTCGGATGACTCAAGCTGATCGCGCCTCAGGTAGGAAGCCTCAAGAAGGACGTCCCGACGTTGGAACTTGCCACGCCTGGAAGCCGGGTTCGGGTCAGAGACGACGACCATGATATCGAGGTCCGAGGTCGCCGTCACGTCAGCGTCATCGGCAAGCCAGTTCGTCGAACCGGCTGTGTAAGCGCCGCAGAAGCCTGGCATGCTGCCGGCTTCCTCGACCACCCACTGCCGCGCTGCCTCTCTGGCTTGCGCAACCTTCATCATCCCCTCATTGTGCTTCATTGCTTGCGGTGCCTGTCGAGGGGATTCAATTCAAGTTTCAGATCGGAGACAGTGCAAGCGGAGAGCCCGCCCTCGCACTTTGTCCAGGATGTGTCGATCTTATCCGCTTGTAACGCCGTGGGACAGAGCCAGTGGGGCGGCGCGCGCTGCGAGGGCGATCAACAGGCCCGAGCCGATGATCAGCAATCCACCGATCAGCATGGGCAAGCCGGGCTTGTCGTGCCAAACGAGGTAGGAGATCAAGGCGCCGGTGAGCAACTGGGTGTAGTGGTATTGCGAGACGTTGCTTGCCGAGGTGTGCTTGACGGCGAAGTAGAAGCTCAGCGTGCCGGCCGCACAGAAAGCGCCCATCAGGCCCAGTGCCAGCCAGAGCATCGGCGTGAGCGGCCGGGGGTGCAGGCTGGTGAGCGCCAGGCCGGCCATGGCCGTGACCACGCCGGAACAGAAAGCAAGGCTCTCGGGTGGCTCGGTGCGCGTGAGCACGCGCGACCAGACCATGTTGACCGAAAAGCAGGCGACGCACACCAGGCAACTGCCAAGACCGATGAGGTCGATGCGCTGAGAGTGGCTGAAAGGGTCGACCGCGATGACCACGCCGCAGAAGCCGACGACCAGGGCCAGAGTCTTCCTGGGCGTAATGCGCTCGCCGAGAAAGAGGGCCGAGAGCAGGGAGATGACCATCGGCGAAGTGAAGACGAGGATGTAGAACATGGTCAGCGAGAGATGGCGGAGGGCGATCACGACGCAGACATTGTTCGTCATGTCCAGGAGGGCGCGCAGCACCTGGCGCACCACCGAGCGCGGGCGCAGATTGCCGAGGCTGCGACGCACTGCAGCCTGCAGCGTAAGCGTGAGCGCCATGAAGAAGCCCATGAAGGCCACGATCTCTTCTGGCGGCAGACCGTATTGCCCGATCCACTTGATGCAACTGTCGCCAAGGACCCAGCAGGTGAAGCCGAAGATAGCGAAGAAGATGGCGGTCAGGTCGGAAACGCGGGCTTTCATCGGGACCTGTTGCGTTGGGCTTTGCGGGATGGGGAGAATATCCAATCAGACATCACGTAATTTAAGGGTAAATGATCGGGGGAAGCGGGAACGGGTGATTGGATTTCCCGGTTGCACCCACTTCATGTCCCTGCACTTCGAGCGGACTGGCGTGGCTCGCTGCGGTGGTTATATCCAGAGTTGGCGCGGGCTGCGATTATTCCGGTGTACCGGCGCAGGTATACCTACAAACGACGGGACTCTGCTTGGGCGTGCAAAGCAGGGCTCCGCGAGCAGGCCAACGATCGGACTGGACTGGAGAGCGATCCATCGGGGTCACAGACCGGCCTCGCGCGTGTCTCCCTTGAGCCAGCTCACACATCGATCCTTGTAAAAAACCCTATACAGCAGCGTTGGTAACGAGCAGCTTGTCGAAGTCCGAGACCGCCGAACCAGCAACTCGTTACCGACGCCTGATCTCTGCGCCCTCAGTGAACGCGGATGTCGCCCGAACCGGTTTCCAACCGCACCGTAGGCCCGCCCCCGTTCAGCTTGCCGCTCAGGCGGCGGTGGTCCGACGAACTCTGCACAAGCATCTGACTATCGGTGTGAATGTCGCCCGAGCCGGTCGAGGCGTCCAACGTGAGTGGCGCATTGCCGCTCCAGTACTCGATATTCCCCGAGCCAGTCTCAACCTTCCAGTCCTTGGCCGGCGTTCCGTTCAGCTTGATGTCTCCCGAGCCGGTAACGGCGCGCAGAGCGCCTTGCACGCCTTTCAGCTCCACGTTGCCCGAACCGGTCTCGGCCTTCACGTCTCCTTCGCCGGTCTGCTCAATATAGACATTGCCGGAACCGGTGTCTGCCAAAAAGCCCCCATGCAAGCCGGTCGCGTGAATGTTGCCGGAACCGGTGGAGAGTTTGGCATTCTCGCCGACGCCGTCGTCGGTAATGTCGCCCGAACCGGAACTAGCATCAAGAAGGGCGTTCGCCGGAGCCTCGATCTCATAGTCGATGCTGATGTTATGCAGGTTCTCGTGGCGCACGCCAATGCGGACGACGTTGCCGTTCTGCTCGATGGGCGGATTGGCAGCGATCGCGCGTACCTGCTCCTCGCCACCCTCCGAGTTGGACTTGACCCGGCCGATGATGTGAAGGCTGTTGCCGCCACCATGGGCCAAGTGGATGTTGCCGGATCCGGTGGCGACAGACAACTCCAATCTGCCGTTGATCGAAAGCGTGCGCTCGAAGGTCGCCTCGGATGCCGACGCCGGAGCAGAAGCCAGCGACGCCTCGGCCACGAGGGCGGGAGCAGGAGGCTCGGTGTTCAGCGCCACCCGCTCGCCGTTGAATGTGTCGTTGACCGGTTCCTGGAGTGCAAATTGGCCGGGATGATTGGCGGAGGTCGCACTGGCGGCCTCCACGCGGACAAGCGCCGTGGCTGCCAACAGGGCCAGGGGAACCACGAGCACAGCCATCAGTGCGCGCCGGCTGCTGCCGGCAAAGGCACGACGGAAACTGGATTCGTTCAGTAGGCGTTCGATTCGATGAGAGAGATTGCTGCTGCGAGCCATAGCTACTCCTACGAAGGTTGGGCGCGGCAGGGCCGCGAATTCAAGCAGTATCTGGGCATACGAGAAACGGCTGGTGGCTTCTTCAACGCCAGCACGGTCGCTGATGGCCTCAGCCAGCTCGGAGAGTTTCCGCTTCAGCCACCATCCCAGGGGGCTGAACCAGAACAGGGACGCATAAAGCCCGGCAAGGATTTGCAAGTAAAAATCACCCTGACGGATGTGGGAGCGTTCGTGCGCCAGGGTGATGCGCAGCTTTTCTTCATCCCACTCGGGCCAGTCCGCAGGCAGGACAACGCCGGAACCGATGGTCACCGGAGAATCTACCAGCGGGCTCGATCGCACACGCAGGCCGGCAGCCGGAGCAAAATGCGGCGCTATCGAAACCAGCTCCGCATGCAGCCACAACCTGATCGCCGAGCCAAGGCCCAGAAACAGGCGCGTCAGCAAGGCAAGGCACACCGCGAGATAGAGAAGACAGCCGAGCGCGACGGGGCCAGGGAAACTTCCCTCCTCCGTCTGTGTGGCTGGTTGAGATTTGGCTGCGATTTGGCTGGAAATGGGCGCGATCTCAAGCGCCGCGGACTGCTGCGAATCCGAACCGGGCTTCAAGGCCGACGGGGCAAGGGAGCGGTCTGCCACTGAATTGCCCTGCACCACACCTCGAGAGGCCGGCGGAACTGCCGCAGCGGGCGCGACAGCTCCATGCGCGGAGAAAGCCGTGAGCGCCCTGGCAATTCGAGAATCAGCCTGGAACAACTTGGACGCCGGTAGTTTGACCGTAGCGCGAGCCGTCACTACCTGCCAATGCATGAGCAAGGGAATGAGTAAGGACCCGGCCAGCACCATGCACCACGCGGCTTTCTGTGCCACGACATTGCGGACGCGCACCAGTCGCAACCCGGCCCACACCGCAAGAGCCACAACAATTGCGCGCAGGGCGGCTTCAATCAATATGGGAATCAGAGATAGAATCATGGCTTCCCCTCCTTGTTTTCCGCGGATGCGCTCTTCTGAGCGGCGGCAATCCGGCTCGCCAGGCGCTGCAACTCGGCGCGGCCCAGGACTTTCGAGTCGACCATGCCCACTAACAAGGCCTCAACCGATCCCTCGCAGAACCAGTCCACGATGCGTTTGACGGCACGCCCGGCCACCCGCTGCCGCGTTTCTGCGGAGTGGTAGAGGAAGGTGCGGTTTTCCAGCGAATGGGCCAGGTAGCCTTTTTCTTCGAGCCGGCGCAAAACGGTGCGAATTGTGGACTCCTTGAGCGGGCGGCCCAGTTCTTCCCGCACCTGCTCCGCAGTCACCGTACCCTTGCGCCAGACGATGAGCAGAATGCTGCGCTCCAGTTCACCCAACTCGCCAGGATCGTGCCCCAATGACATGTTACTCTCCATAACGTTACTCACTGTAGCACACAATGCCGCGGAAAATGCAAGCACTTTTTCAGGAATTTATTGATTGTTTTTCTGAGACCCGGGATGCGCCGGGCAGCGAAGCCGCCGCGGCTGCATCTGGGGGCATGAACCCGCAAACCTCGATTCGTCCCAACCCTGGTCCGACGGATTTCTCCGAAGGTTCACCCCCGATCATCCCAATGATCGCACGATGCATCTAATCCGCGCAGATGGAGGACGGGTGACGATATGGCGCGTCCGCTTTGGTCTGGCAAACTGCAGATATCCCTGGTTTCATTTGGGGTGGGTTTCGTTCCCGCCACGAGCCCGGCGAGTGAGATCTCGTTTCATCAGATCAGCCGGCGAACCGGACAGCGCGTTCGCCACCAGAATGTGGTGAACGATGATCCCGTGGAGCAGTCTGAAATCGTGAAAGGCTACGAAATCAGCAAAGGCAAATATATCGCCATTGAGCCTCAGGAGATCGACGAATTGCGCATTGAGTCGAGAACCACGCTGGAAATTCAACAGTTCTTCGATCTTGGAGATATTTCTCTTGCATTGTTCGAGAAGCCGTACTTCGTAGTACCCGAGCCCGCGGAGCAGACTGCGGCGTATTCCATCGTCTGCCACGCGCTGGAGCAAACTGGAAAGGCCGGTTTGGGAGAGATCGCTTTCGGTGGACGCGAGCATCTGGTTGCCATTACCGCAGCTGCCGGCAAGCCAACACGCGGCCTGATGGCGTACACCTTGCGCTATGCGCAGGAACTGCGGGATCCCTCGCAGTATCTTCCTTCGATTCCGCGCGCCGCGGCCGACAAGAAGCAACTGGCCATGGCTGTGGACCTCATCCATCAATACTCTGGCGATCTGGATCTCTCCGCGTACAAAGATGACTATGAAGAGGCGCTCCGCAATCTGATCGATGCCAAGCTGAAGAAGAAGCCGCTGCCACTCGAACCGGACAAAACGCACCGCGCCGAGGTAATCGGCTTGGCCGACGCACTACGGAAAAGCCTGGGCAAAGCTCCCAGGCGCGGCGCTGGATTGACTTCGCAGGCGCGGACGAGTACTGCAAGAAAGGGACCGCACGCGGTCAAATGCGCGCGCCGCAGTCATCGGGCTGCGTAATTTTTCGTTATGGTCAGGAAGCAATCAGCCGAAGCCGCTGTTGACCGCCAACTCGCACGTTACCGGGCGATGCGTGACTTTGGCGTCACAGCGGAACCGCGCGGCGAGGTGTCGCCAAGAGCCCGGCAGGCGCTGCCTTTTGTGGTCCAAAAGCATCAGGCAACGCGGCTTCATTACGATTTCAGGCTCGGCTGGAACGGTGTGCTGAAAAGCTGGGCCGTCGCCAAAGGGCCAAGTTATAACCCGGCGGACAAACGGCTAGCGGTACAGGTAGAAGATCATCCGATCGAATACGGCGGCTTTGAAGGCGCCATTCCGAAAGGCCAGTACGGTGGCGGGACGGTGATGATTTGGGACCAGGGCACCTGGGAGCCGCACGGGGACGCCGATGAGGCCCTGCGCGATGGCCATCTGAAGTTTACGCTGCATGGCGAGAAACTGCAGGGCGAATGGGTGCTGGTGCGCATGAGAGGCCGGCTCACGCGCAATGGCCTGAACTGGACCCGGCGCATGCCGGAGATTGCGCGAGCGGCAGCGGAGCTACCCGTCAAAGCCGCGCTACTCGACGGAGAAGTGGTAGTTCTGGAGCCGTCAGGGCAGACGAGCTTTGCAGCGCTG
>JBEKTB010000082.1:0-15754 GCA_049516495.1 Occallatibacter sp. | reverse complement strand
GGTCTCGGGGTCCCCAGCGACAGGTCCTCGTCGCAGGGGTGAGGATTCGCGTTTGAGACCTGGGAGCCGACGCTCAATCGCCGTTCCCACGCGCCAGACAAACGAGTACACTTTTTGGGAAATGAAAATCGCCCCCGCTTTCCCTTCTGCCGTTTCTCGCCGGCCGCTTCTTCCCCGTCTGTTCCTTGCGCTGCTGCTGCCCGCCTGCGCACTGGCGCTGCTCTTTGCAGCCTCGCCGCAAGCCGCCCAGGCCCAAATGAAATTGCCCACCCTGCGCATCTACGCCATCGACGTGGAAGGCGGGCAAGCCACGCTGCTGGTTTCCCCCTCGGGCGATTCCCTGCTGGTCGATACCGGCTGGCCGGGCAACAATGGCCGCGACGCCGAGCGCATCCGGGCAGCCATGCGCGACGCCGGCATCACGCGCCTCGACCACGTCCTCATCACCCATTTCCACACCGACCACGTGGGCGGCGTGCCGGAGTTGGTCAAGCGCGTCCAGGTAGGCGAGTTCCTCGACCACGGCTTCAACCGCGAAGACTCCGACATTACCCGCCAGGACTTTGCCGCCTATCTCAAGGCCATCGAAGGCCATCCTCGCCACATCGTGCATCCCGGCGACACCATCGACATTCCCGGCCTTGAAACCATCGTACTGACCGCCGACGGAGAGCACATCTCCGCGGTTCCCGGCGTCCAGCCCGTTCCCAACCCGTATTGTGCAACTGAGCCCAAGTGGGACCTGGACACGACGGAGAATCCCCGCTCGGCCGGCATCCTGGTCCGCTTCGGCAAGTTCAAATTCCTCGACCTGGGCGACCTGACCAAGGCCAAGGAGATTCCGCTGGTCTGCCCGGCCAATCTGATCGGTACGGTGGACCTCTACCTGGTCAACCATCACGGCTTCAACCTGTCCAACGCACGCGCTTTCGTCGATGCGATTCATCCCCGCGTGGCCATCATGGACAACGGCGCACACAAGGCCGGCAGCCCCGAAGCCTGGCAGACTGTCCATGAGAGCCCCGGCCTCGAAGACCTGTGGCAGCTTCACACCGCCGAGGATTCCGACGCCGCCCACAACAGCCCGGTGGCCCTCATCGCCAACCCCAAAGGCGACTCCGCGGACGGAGCCTGGCTGAAGGTCGTGGCCTCAACCGACGGCAGCTTCACAGTGACCAACAGCCGCACGAACGAAACAAAGCAGTATTTGCGCAAATAGACAATCAAGATCGAGGCCCTCGCGCGAAATCAAGCGGGCAAATGCCTGGAGCATTTTGACTTTTGCTATGAACTTCCGTGCCCCATCCTTTCCGTTTTTTCTGCGGAAAGGGTGGGATACCAAACACAATTCCGGTCGACTCCAATTCCAAAAATGCTCTAGAAACTGAAGTGCACCGCCAACTGCGCGCTGCGCGGACCGCCGCCGCCCAGGTACGGGTTGCCGCTGCCTACATCCGGAGTCGCCGTGGTCCCCAGAAACTGCGCTCCGTTGCTCGCCGGGTCAGAGCCCGCCACCAGGCGGCTTCCTTCAATGTGGCTGCTCCCGAAGACGTCGATGCCAAACCCCGGCAGTAGCGGGTTGCTGAAGTTGGCATGATTCAAGAGATTGAAGACATCGCAGCGAAGTTCCATCGTCAGCGTTTCCGTCAGATGCGAGGTCTTGGTCAGCGAGAAATCGAAGTTCGTGTAATTGGGGGAGTTGAAAGCGTTGCGGCCTTCGCTGCCCGGATGCCACCCGCCGATGCAACTCTCGTAGGTTGCGCTGTTCGGGTCGGTATCCACCACACTACAAGGCGCAGCGAACGCCGCCAGGTTCAGCAGGTTGGTTCCGTGTGCGCCGGCATAAGGATTGCCAATGATGTCCGGCCGTCCAAAGTATTCGCCGCTGCCGTTGTAATCGCCTTCAAACAGATAACTGACGGTGTACGGTTGGCCATCGGCAAAGTTGAACATACCGTCGAGCGCCCAGCCGTTGGCGATCCATTTCATTTGCTCGAACTTGGGAAGGCTGTAGGTCCAGTACCATTGCACACGCTGCCGCACATCAAAGTTGGAGCTGGCGTGATCGGCTTTGGGGTTGAAGCTGTTGTCGGGCTGCGACGCGTTCGGAACAAAGTCCAGCCCGTCGCTGGCATCGTCAATCGAGTGCGCCCAGGTGTAGTTCAGCGTGGAGGTCAGGCCGCGCCAGTTCTGCACCTTCAACGTGGCCTGCGCTGAATTGTAATTGGAAAACGCGCTGGTCTCGATCTGGTTGATGTAGATGAGCGAGTCGCCTGCGTAGGGACCGACTAGGTAATTCGGGAAGCATTGCTCCCCATAGCTGATGGTCTGGCCGTTACCACAACTGTCCGTGCTGCCTGCGACATTGTTGAATTGGTTGAGATCGCGGAAGTGGAAAAGATGACGCCCCTGCGATCCGACGTATCCGATCTGGAGGGCAACCTTCTTTGCGAGCTGCGATTCGATGTTGAGGTTGTAGGAGCCATACCTCGGCGTTACCAGTTTCTGGTCGACAGTGAATACGCTGCTTGGCGAATAACTGTTGAAGATCGGCACGCCCGAGGAGATGATCGAGAGCGGGTTGCCCTGCGTATCGTAGCCTGTGATTGCCGGCATTGCGAAGCCAATGCCGTTGAATGCCGGCCCGGCCTCTCCGGCATTGGTGTTGTATGCCTGGTTGCCCACGAAGAAGTCCTGCGATGGGCCATCGTAGTAGATGCCGGCCCCGGTTCTGATCACCAGCTTGCCATTCCCCAGCAGGTCGTCGGCCACGCTCAGGCGTGGCGCAAAGTTCATCCAGTCCTTGGGGTAGAGCGACGCGGGACCGCCCGTGGCTCCTACCGTTTCAAGTCCGCCGGTCTTTACGTTGAAGATGCTGAAGGCCTGGTTCTGGGCGCCGATGACGCCGAAGTAGTCCCAACGCAAGCCATAGTTGACCGAAATCCGGCCGCTCAGACGCCAGGAATCCAACAGGTAGGCCCCGCTGCCATTCTGGTAGGAGTAGCGCGTACCGTCGCCTTCGGCTGAACTGGAAGATGTGGGGTCGAGGCTCCCAGCCAGAAAATCGTCGAGGCTGTCAAAAACCAGCTTGCCGCGGTGTCCCGAGTCGATGAAGCTGTTGATGAAGGTTCGCCTCCACTCGTAACCGGCCTTGAAACTATGCCGGCCCTCGGTGAGCGAAACGTTGCCGAAGAGTTGATAGTTCGTGTCGATGCGGCCGCGCGAGTCGCTGGCTGTCGCGCCAATCGGGCTGTATGTCCCAACGTCGATCGTCGGCAATCCCAGGTCGCGCGGGCTGAAGTCCGGGGGAAGTGTGTCCAGACCAAACGAAACGTCCGGATTGAGGCCGGTGTCCTCGGGGATGAATTGCTGCAGGAAGCGGTTATAACCGCCGCGAATCTCGAAGATCAGGTTCGATCTCGGAACGGAGGTATAGGACAGAGAGACGATATTTACATGCGTCGGCGTGGTGGTGTTATACCCCGGCGCGCTCGAGCCCGTGTAGAGCATGCCCAACGGAAAGCTCTGCATGCCGTGGCTGTAGAAGTAGCGCCCGGTCAACAGGTCGCCCGCGCTAAACAAATGCAGATGCTGATCGGCCTTGGCGATCACGTTGTCACTGGTGTTGGTGAACGGCGTGGTGAAGGTTTCGCTGCCGCCGGTGGCCGGCAATGTTCCCCAAGGCTTGCTCGCCAGCAGGCTTCCGATCACCGAATTGATGGCGCCGCCCCCGTTTGTATAGGCGTCGATGTCTGACTGCACTGGCACTGTGCCCAACTGGGGCAACGCGCCGCTCTCCCTCTGCCCCTCGTAGGCAACCAGCCAAAACGACTTGTCCTTCACGATTGGGCCGGCAACTTTGCCGCCAAACTGATGGTTGTTGAATGAGTTCTTGGGCTGGGAATCGGTGTTGAAGTAGTTGCGTGCGCTCATCGATCCGTCGCGGAAATACTCAAACAGGCTGCCGTGGATCTGATTTGTGCCGCTCTGGGTCACGATGTTGACGGTCGCTCCTGAACTGCGTCCGAACTCGGCCTCCGGGCTGCCGGTCACCGGGATCTCGGCCAGCGCGTCCACGGGAAGAATGGTCGAAGGAGCACCCCACACGCCCGCCTGGTTGATCGACGGCAGATTGCGGTAGCCGTCGTTCATGTCCGTGCCATCGAGCAGATAGTTGTTCGAGCGGCCGCGGTTGCCGTTCAGGCTGAACAGTCCGTATGAACCGGCTGATTCGGTCGATCCCACTGGATCGCTGGTGGCGCCGGGAACCAACTCCAACAGCTTGGTAAAGTCCCGCCCGTTCACCGGCAGTTCCGAAGCCTCGCTGGCTTCAATCGTGCCGCCCGTTGTGTTGGAGCCTGTTTCCACCAACGGCACTTCGGCGTTCACCTCCACCACTTCCTCCACCATTCCTGTGGCAAGTTTGGCGTCGGCGCGCGTCGGCGATCCCACGCCCACGGGAATCTGCGTCAGTGTCGTGGTGCGGAAGCCCTGCTTCTCCACCGTGATGCTGTAGATGCCAAGCGGCAGTTCCGAAGCCACATACTCGCCCCGATCATTGGCCTCCACGGTGCGCGACAAGCCAGTAGCCGTGCTGAAGACTCGTACGTGCGCCCCGGCTACAGCCGCTCCGGTGCTGTCCGTGATAGTGCCCTGAAGACTTCCCCTGAAGGTCTGCGCGACGGCAGCAGATATGGTGATGGAGATAAGAAAGGCATACAAGAGTGCAATCGTGCCTGAAAAGGCAATCGAGCGGCTTTTCATGAGGCCGTGCTCCTTTGAGTTTTCCCGTGGATTGCACGAATCATAGCACGGGCAAAGGAAATCCCATATAAGGATCGTATAAGGAAACACGCTATCTCTTCGCCGTAATCGCTTGATCTTCCCGATCTTGATAAGTAATTACCGAATCCCTCGTTGCACCTCTCCAATCCGCTCAAGACTTACTTCGGCACAAAAGGGTTGCAGCGGTTCCGGCTTGTGACAAGGTCTCTCCGCGCGAATCATCGGCACCGCGGGTACAGGCCTGCGCTTCGAGCCACCGGATCAAGCGCCAACGACTGCTCGAATATCTTTGGTCTCCAGAATGCGTTTCTCATAACCGTGCCGCGCAACCGCCAGCATAGCCTGACCTATCTCGCGCGTGGATACGATCTGATTCGGAAACGCGCGGCGGAGCAGCGGCAGCAGCGGCTTGAAGAATATGTACAGCACTCGATAGAGGGGCGTCCGCGACTGAATCCCATCGAGCGCCTCGATCAGGCCGGGACGAAACATGTAAGCCTTCAGCGGCAGGCGCAGCAGGGCATTCTCCGTGCGTCCCTTGACGCGCGCCCACATCGAGCGCCCTTGCTCGGAGCCGTCGGTTCCCGCGCCGGAGACGTAGATGAAGGTCATTTCCGGATTCAGGCGGCTGAGGGTTTCCGCAGCGGCCAGCGTCAGGCCATAGGTGATGCGCTCGTAATCGGCTTCCTTCATCCCCGCCGACGAAACGCCCAACGTGAAGAAGCATGCGTCGAAGCCGGTAAGCTCGCTCTCGATGCCGGCATAACTCGACATGTCCTTATGCACAATCTCGCGCAGCTTCGGACTGTGATTGCCGCTTGCGTTCCGGCCAACAGTTACCGCCAACTCCACATCCGCGGCTTGCAGGCACTCCCGCAAAACTCCCTGACCCACCATTCCGGTCGCACCAAAGATCAGTATCTTCATCGTCAGCCTCTTCTTCCTTCAGCATTCTAGCGGGTATCCGCAAGCTGCTATCGTGTGCTGGTCACGGTCAGGCAAGCCGGCCATGGTTCATACTCTCTATGTGCGTACGGCGTGGATCGGTGCGAGAGCGGGAGTGTTGTTGGCCGGGTTAGTGGCCGGAGCGATCGGCCCCATCGAGAGCGGCCGCGCCGTTGAGTCTAGGCCGCCGGGAGCCGCCACAGTCATATGGCAGTCCGCGGCGGATCGCGCGGCACAGTTGGCCCCCGAGGCGCGCATGGTGGTGCTCGATGTTGGGACGGGCCATCTGCTGGCGTCCAGCCATCTGGCCGATGCGGCGCACACGCTGGCCACACCCGGCTCGACGCTCAAGCCTCTGGCGCTTTATGGGCTGGTGGCCGCAGGGTTGTGGGACCCATCGCGCCGCGTCGCCTGTAGCCGAAAACTGCGCATCGCCGGCCACTCCCTCAACTGCTCTCACCCGCCCGCCGATCCCATGGATGCGCGTCAGGCGCTCACATGGTCCTGCAACACCTACTTCGCCGCCGTGGCCGGGACCCTGCCACCAGGCGAGTTACGCACTCTGCTCAATCCGACCGGCCTGCTGAGTGCAACCGGCCTGGCGAGTGGGCGGGCCAAGGTGGAAGCTCTTGCCGAGTTCCGCGACCCGCGCGCGCCCGACGAGACTCGGCTGGCATTGCTGGGCGTGGACGGGGTGCGGGTCACTCCGCTGGAGCTGGCCGCTGCCTACCGCTGGCTGGCGGTGCAACTTGTCGCGCATCCTGAGGCGCGGGCGGCGCAGGTGGTGCGCGCCGGACTCGCGGACTCAGCCAGCTTTGGCATGGCGGGCGCGGCGGCGTTGGGCGGAGTTGCGGTAGCCGGTAAAACCGGTACGGCCAGCGCGGGAAGCGGCAGCCAGACCCATGGATGGTTTGTGGGCCTCGCGCCCTCGGATGCGCCACGCGTCGTGGTCGTCGTCTACCTGCCCGCCGGCCATGGGGCAGACGCAGCCCGTGTGGCCGCCGAACTGCTGGCGCACTCACCCCTGAGGCGGCCATGAGACCCTTTCTGCGGGCGCTCGTCAGTGTCCTCCGGCTGGCAGTGGTCAGTGCGGCGATTGTGGCTCCTGCGGTGGCGCAATCGTCGTCGGCAAAGGCTTCGTCGCACCCGGCGGCAACCCTGCGCATTGGCCTGTGGACGCTGTGGCACGACCGGGAAGTTACCGTCGCCCCCGGCCCGGGCGGGGCAGCTTCGCTGCGTACGTGCGAGGTCTGCGCCGCTCTACCCCTCGCTCAGCCCACACCGATTCGCGCCGCCGGCAATCGGCTGGTGTTGGCGAACAACCGCGACGCCGCGGCCGCCTGGCTCGCCGGCCCTGTCACCCTGGCCGCTCACGGCGAACGGCTGACCATCGCCAACCCGGTCCGGATCACGGCGCGCAATGGCGAACTGATATTGGCCGTCACCCTGCCCGTGGAGAGCTATGTGGAGCGCGTGGTGGTTAGTGAGAGCGGCAGCGCCGACAGTGCCGAATCCCTGAAGGCGCTGGCCGTCGTGGTTCGTTCCTTTGCGCTGCATCAGTATCACCGCCATGCGGACTACGACCTGTGCGACTCCACCCACTGCCAACTGCTGCATTGGGGTGAAACTGGCGAGCGCCGCGCCGCAGCCCACGCCGCCACGCTGGCTACGTCCGGGCAGACGCTCTGGTTTCACGGCCAGCCCGCCGCCGCCTGGTTTCACCAGAACTGCGGCGGGCGCACGGCTTCGCCCCAGGAGGTCTGGCCGCAACTGGGGCCGAGCCGGAAACCCATGCCCTGGCTCGCTTCGCGCGTTGACAACTTTTGCACGGCCGGCGGAGCGCGGCAGTGGTCCGCCAACCTGTCTCTCGCCGAGTTGACCTCTGCGCTGGCTGCAGCCGGGCTCGCTCGGCCGGGATGGAAGAACCTGACCGTCGAGCGGCGAGGCGCGTCGGGCCGGGCGGTAACCCTGCGCGCGGATTCTGCTGCGATTAACGCCGAAGAATTTCGCCTTGCGGTGGGCCGCGCGCTGGGCTGGAACCGGATCCTGAGCACGTGGTTTGAAGTGACGCGCCAGGGCGACCGGTTCATCTTCAATGGGCGCGGCTCGGGCCACGGCGTGGGGCTTTGCCAGGCGGGAGCGGCGGCCATGGCGGCGAACGGGCGCGATTCAAACGAGATTCTGGCGCAGTATTTTCCGGGCGCAACAGCCGTTGACGAGGGGACCGGGATGAGCTGGCAGAATCTCCATGGGCAGGGATTTCAACTGGAAACGCTCGACCCTGCCGACGCCGCCTACCTGCCTGAACTCAACCGGGCGCTCGCGGAGGCAGAAAATCGCTCCGGGCTCAGTTTTCCCGGACCCGTCACCGTTCGCGCCTTCCGCACCACATCTGCCTTCCGCGACGCAACCCTTGCGCCGGGCTGGGTGGCGGCATTCACCGAGAGAGACTGGATTGGAACCCAGCCGTTGCGCACACTGGCCGCCCGAAAGCTGCTGGTCCCGATTTTGCGTCACGAGTTCTTGCACGCCCTGGTCGAGAGCCAGGCTACTGCGAAAGCAACGTTGTGGCTGCGAGAGGGGCTGGTCGAAGCGTGGAGCGAAGACATCAAGGCAACCGGCCCGGCGCCCACCCTGAAGCTCGACGAAATCGATCGCGGACTGGCCAACGCTTTCAGCGAGGCGCAGTCGGAGGCCGCGCATCGAGCTGCCGGCTGGTACGCGGCGCGGTTGCTGAGCAAATTCGGCCGCGGGCAGTTACTTGGCTGGTTGCGCTCCGGCATTCCCGCCGGCGCACTCGCGGCCTCGCTCTAAGGCAGCGTGTTTTTCTCCGCGTTTATCCACGGCCCCGGCCTGCTGAGTTATCCTTCCATCGATGCGCAAGACCCTATCGGTAGCCATGATTGCCATGAACGAGGAAGAGAACCTCCCTCGCACCCTCCAGAGCGTTCGCTGGGCCGACGAAATTGTGGTCGTCGATTCGGGATCGAAAGACCGCACATTGGAGATCGCCCAATCGTTCGAAGCCAGAACCTTCTTCCATGTTTTTGGCGGGCACGGCGAGCAGAAGAACGTGGCGCTCGACCTCTGCACCTGTGACTGGATTCTGCTGCTTGACGCCGACGAGGTGCTCACGCCGGAGTTGCAGGAAGAGATTCGCCAGGTGCTCGCCGGTGAGCCGGAGTTCGGCGCCTACTGGATTCCGCGTCGCAACCTGATTTTTGGCCGCTGGATGCGTCATGGGGGATTCTATCCCGACCTCAAGCTGCGGCTGTTCAAACGCGGCTCTGCGCGGCTCAGCGAGGGCGTCGGTCCGCACTCCACACCGCAGTTCAAGGGCCCCAGGGGCAGGCTCACGCACGACATACTGCACTACGCTTACCCCAACTTGGTCGTCTATCTGGAGCACATGAATCGCTACAGCTCCGAGATTGCCCAGCTTCTTTACGCCAGGGGCCGAACCAGCAGGTTGCTGCCAGTATTCATCTGGAACGCGCTGCTGAACCCGGCGGCGACGTTTATCTATAACTACATTTTCCGGCTCGGCTTTCTCGATGGCCGCGAAGGGCTGCTCCTGCACCTGAACCACTCGGTATACATCCACTGGAAATTCATCAAGGCCTGGTGGATGGGACAGGGCAAGGAATAAGTCTCGACGAAACCGGTGGCGCGTTGATTCGGAGCCCACGCGGCCCCGACCTTGTGACCGTGTCTCGCGGAGAAACAGCCAAGAAAGGGTGCAGGACCGAAACACCCGGCTATTTGCGCAGCTACGGATTTTCGCCTTCGTCCGGTGGCGGAATCTCGGCCACGGCGGAGTGCGAACCCCCATTTGGCGGCACGCGCAACCGGGCAGCTACCAGCGCTTCGGGCGGCTCTTGCTGGCGGCTGAAAAGCGTGGCTACCCACCCAAGCAGCAGAACCCAGCAGCCCACGCCCAGCAGGTAGGCCGCGGCCAGCTTCAGCGTTACGTGCCAAACCTGTGCGGAAACGGTTCCGCTGGGCACAGCCTCGAAGAACCGGCTGGGGAGCAGCACGCCCGCCAGCGCCGCCAGCAGAACTGCCGGCCACCAGCGCCAATTCCACAGGATGCGCAGCACGCGCCGCCAAGGCAGATGCCAGCCCCATTGGGCCGAGGCCGCTGCATAGGGAATCACTTTCGCCGGCACCACCACCCAACGCAGCACCCACTCTGCATGGATGAGCCATTGCTGGATGTGCTCAAAGGTGAAGACAGTTGCCCGCGCATGGGCCGAGGCACGGGAGTTTAGATAGCCGGCCCACAGCGGAATCTGGTCGTCGCACCAGTCCAGCGCGGCCCAGGTTGCCCAGGCCACAGCCGCCCACACCAGCAGGGTGAGCGCGCCCCACACCAATCCAACGCGCCGCCCGTCGTTGAGGAGGCCGCGCACGGTGCCGGTCTGCAAGGCCAGGGCCGCAAACAATAGCAGCAGCGGGACAAGCAGCGACAGCACTACCTGCCAGACGTATTTTTCAGGTAGCCGCGTCCAGGCAAGGCCGATCAGGATCAACAGCAGGGTTCCGGCAAACTGGGCGGCAATCCAGAGGCGCGCGTGGAGTAGACGGCCATACAGGTCTTTGAAATAGGGAATCTTCACGGCTGCGCCTCCTCAGGGTTGAATTTCAAGGGTAGCGGGATCGGTGGTTGTCTGCACATTCGATTGGTACATGGGGCCGGCCTGCGCCGGGCTGATCACAAACTTGCCGGGGTTGACCGCCTTGAGGAGGTAGACATACTCGCGGCGGGTGCTGAAATCGGTGTTGAAGAAGGCGGCACGGTCGTCGTGGAACTCTCGCCGCGTGTACCAGTCGACCCACCAGGAGGGCTTGTTGTTCAGTTGATAGAGGCTCGCGTTGGGCAAGAATTCCGTGCCTGCCGGAATCGGGTCTTCGGTCAACATGTATTTCCAGTCCGTGCCGTTCACGGCCAGCTTGACGGCCACAATGTCACCCACATGCACTGGGCCCTTGAGCGGAACCAGGTCATAGGTGATGGGATCAGCCGGCGTGGGCTGCCGTTTTTGCAGTACGTAATAGTCGCGGGTGACGTTGAGCGCCAGCTTGTCCTGCTGGAACAGCCTCCGGTCCGCCGCGTACCAGCTTGTCTCCGCCGACCAATAGGAAATGCCATTGCCGCTCTTGCGGATGGTCACCTGGCCGCTATTGCCCACCTGCCCCGCTGGAACCCGAACGCGCCAGGGAAGCGCGAAGCCGTCTCCAGGACCGAAGTGCCGCGTGGCAACGCTGACGCCGTTCACCAGCACCTCAACGTCGGAGCTGTTGGCCAGCTCGCCGCTCAGCGTCAGGTAATCGGTCAGGCCCTGGATCACCATCGAGGTTTGCTCGGTCGAATCCCAGTAGTCGCCATTGCGGTGTTTGCCGAGCCATTGTGCGGCCTTGGTCAACAGGCCGCTTCCACGATCCTGCCGCACCAGCAGCTTGAGCGCCATGGCCGTGGTTTCGTCGGAGGTGTCGCCCCAGTACTCCAGCAGTCCGTTGTAGTTGTTTGTCCAATAGGCGTCGGCATCGGTGACCTTGGCCTTCTTTTCGAGCAATGTTGCCGCTTCCCTGGCGCGAGAGTCTCCAACCGCATCGAGCGCCAGGCCAGCCAGCGCCAGCCCTTCGTCGCTCAGCCTGCCGCGGCTTTCCCAGGTCTTGTCGAGCGCATCTTTGGGCGCGCCGCCGGTGGTGGCCAGCGCGTAAATCACATAGGCCCTCAGGTCGGCCACCATGTCGGGATGCGCGGCCAGAGCGGCCTTCAGCCAGTTGCGCCCTTTCTCGATGGTGTTGTTGTCGACCTCCCAGCTTGCCTTGGCCTGGCCCAGTCCACTCACCACGTAGGCGGTCATGAAAACGCGGCTTGGATCGTCCTGCCACCAGCCCCAGCCGCCGTCCTCGTGCTGGAAGCCGTAGAGCCGCTCGATCCCCGCGCTCACCATATCATTCAGCGTTCTTCGGTCGATGGGCGACTTGAGGTGCAGCTTGTCGACGGCCTGGAAGACGATCAGGTCCGGCATAAAGCTGGACATGGTCTGCTCCGTGCAGCCCCACGGGTAGCTGGTGAGATAATCGAGCGCCTCGAAGACCGTGCCCGCCACGCTCGGCGCAACGGTAATCGTCAGTCCGCGCGTCCCCGCATCCGAACCGGCCGGGTAGCCGTAGGGCCACTGGTTCTGGCCCGCGCCGGAGAAGACCACCCCTGAGCCCGCCGCCCGCTGCTTTACGCCGAACGCCTCGACCGGCAGGGTCATCTCCAGCGCGTCACTCTCCTCATTGGTCAGCGCCTTGGCCGTCAGCACCGCGTTGCCGGTCACTCGCGCCCTCACCCGCCAGTCCACATAGCTTTCGCCCCTGGCCGGTATGTTCACCTTCTGCATCTGGCCTCCGACCACCTCCAGTCCTTTCACATCCAGTGCGAAGGTGACGTCCTTGGCGGTTTCCAGATAATTGTGTGCAATCACGCGCAAGGTCACTTCGTCGCCCTGGCGGAAGAAGCGCGGCGCGGCCAGTCGCACAATCAGGTTTTTGCGCACCAGCACCCGCGCGACCACCGCGCCCGCCTTGCCGTCGTCGGTCATCGCGCGAATGGTGGTTCGCCAGGTGGTCAGCGCGTCGGGAAAATTGAATTCGACCCGCGCGTGGCCGTCGGGGCCGGTGCGCACGTTCGGATTCCAGTAGGCGGTGTCCGGGAAAGCCTTGCGCACCTTGGGCACCACCAGGTCGGAGCCGGGTTTCACCTGCGCCATGCGTGGATGGAACAGCCCGTCGCCCAACCGGGCCAGCAGCGGGCTCTTGGAGCCCGCCTCGCCGTAGAAGTAGAAGTTGAACGAAGTTTGCGGATCGAGAGAGACAAAGCGCCTGGGATAGAAGAAACCCACGATGTCCCCGCTCTCGTCCGGCCGCACCGAGTAGAGCGCCTCGTCCACCGTGCCGAAGCTCAAGTCCGCTTCCACCGGCTTGTTGTGGGAGTCGACCGCCAGCACGTCGAAGCTGCCCTTTTCGCCGGGCAGATATTTCACTTTGCTCGGCGTAGCGGTCACGGTCAGTGTCCGTTCCACAGTGGGGACCTTGAGGCTTTTTTGCGCGGTGATCAACTGGTCGTCGTGGACGATCACAGCGCTGATCACCAAGTTAGGCTGCGCTTTCCCGGTGATTGGCACGTCGAAGGCGAAGCTCTCGCCTATCGCATGAATCAACTGCCGCGACTGCGCGGTCTCACCCTCGGCCGTCACCACCGCCCACGACTCCTTCAGTCCGGTTACCAGCAGCAGGTGCGCCACATCGCCCACCTGGTAGCTCTTCTTGTCGGCCACAATCTGGGCCTGTACGTTGGGCCGGTACCATTCGCCCGCGCCGTTCCAGATCCAAACCCAGGTCACGGCTTCCACAGTGCGCTTCTCCGGCGTCTGGGCGGTCGCGGTCACCTGGAAGTCGCCGCTCCCGCTTATCGGCAAGTCGACCAGGGCCGTTCCGTCCGCGCCGGTCGCCGCATCGCGGCTGGCGACGGGTGTGTCGTTGCGCTGGTGCGTCGTCGAATCCCATTTTTCGAGAGCGGCGCCGATGTGCACTGCCGTCTGCACCGGCTTGCCGTCATAATCCTGTGCCGTTACCTTCAACCGCACCGGCTCGTTCCCTTGGTACACGTAACTAACTGGCTCTACGCTCACGCGGAAGGAGCCATAGGTAGCCAGCACGGTGGAGTGACCGCTGACCTCGCGATTGGCCGTGTCGGTTACCCGCGCCTCGATGCGGTAGTCCTGGTCAAAGTGCTTTGGGTCGATCGACGCCGGCGCCGTGATAGAAAGTCGGCCGTTCGCGTCGAGCACGCCTTCATGTTCCTGCTGCTCGGTCTCGCCGTAGCCGCTGTCATCCTCGCTCTCGGCGCCGTTTTCGGCGTCGCTGTCCTCGACATCGTCCTGGTCCCACCAGGAATGCGGAGAGGTGTGCACCACGTATTTCACCTTGGCGCCGGCCACCGGCTCGCCGAAGAAGTAGCGCGCCTCAATGACCGCTTGAATCGAATTGCCCTGAAGCACGCGCGGCGCAGTCGGTTTCACCGTCACCTGGTACTCGGGCTTCTTGTACTCCTCCACATAGAAGCTGCCGTCGCCGGCGTTCTGTCCGCTTCTCAGAATCCTGACGCTGTAGTAGCCCAGCGCCGCGTCGCTCTCCAGCGTCAGGTCGGCGATCACCGTTCCATGCGCGGAGACAGGCAGGTCCTTCTGGAGCACCTGCTTGCCGTCGGGGTCAGTCACCCCCAATTGCAGCGTTCGATCCTCGGGCAAGTCGAGCGCATCGTCCTTCTTTCGCCGTACGACCGCCTTGATGTGCACGGTGTGCCCGGGCCGGTAGACAGGCCGGTCGGTGTAAACGTAGGCCGTCAGATCGGTTTGCTGAGCCTGACCAAATGCGTAGCCCCATGGCGTCACCAGCGCCGCATCGGCTCCGTGCCGGGCCAGGATCCAGACGTTCTCCGGCTCCGCGCCTTGTGCTCCTCCGCGCACGGTCATCGACAGCGAGGCCATGCCGTCCGCACCGGTCTTTGCCGAAGACTGCAGGCGGCTCGCGGTCCACAGCGAGACATCGGCGCTCTCAATGGGCGCGCCCGTCTTGCGGTCTGCCACGTAGAGGCTGGCCTGTCCGTCGCCCGCCCGCTCCACCACCGCAATGCTGGTGACGATGGCGATGGTGTAAGCCTTGTACTCGCCGTCGGTGGCCTCGATCAGGTAAACACCCGCGCCCAGCCCGTCGATGGGCAACTGCTCGGTCTCGCTCACGAGGGCCGGCGGAGTTTCGAGCTTCCAGCGGGCTACCAACTGGCTCGGGTTCAGCAGGGGAATTCGCGCAAACTCGGTGGCGCCCACCACCTTGCTGCGCTTGCCCAGCTTGCCCTGGCTCTCGCGGAAGCTGTCGCGCGCCTCGTCGGTGAACTGGCCGCGGAAAAAGTGCCGCACCCTCCACCACAGATCGGCCTTGAAGTCGTGCAGCCTCTCCAGCCAGGTCCGCTCGTCAATCTTCTCCTCCGGCGACTCGGCCCGCACTCCAAAACTGTGCAGGTCCTTGAGTCCGGCGAAGAATTTTTCCGGGTTGCGCACCTGGTAGACGCGAAACTCGAGCGCTGGAACGTTGCGCGAATAGAGCTGAATCTTCACGCTCTCACCGGGCGAAAACGTGCGGGTCGTGGAGAGCGAAAACGAGCGGGGTGCGTCCTTGGCGTCGGCCTGTGGTGCGCCGGCAAAGGCCGCCAGGAGCAACAACGGCGTGGCAAACAGCGACTTGCGGAGCCTCATGGGGTTCCTCGCAGAATATTCCAGCGATAAACGCCGAGAAAGTTGGGGTTTTCAGGCAGTGGACGCCATTGCGGATAGGGATGGTCGACGAGTTCGGCCAGGGCCACGCGACGAAGCTCGCCTGGGCCCCCGCGGACAGGTCTAGGTCCGTGGGGTGGGTCGCCGGGAAGGCCGTGGTCGGGGCCGGTGTGATAGACCACACTCGCCTGCGCGCCGGTCTGCACCACGATCATCGAGTGCCAGGGCGACGACTGGCCGAACTGGCGAAAGAAAAGCAGGTCGCCGATCTGGGCCTCACGTATATCGCGGCTGACCAGGTAAGTGTTGCGCTCGACCAGGGTTTTGGCGTCGGCAAACTGGGCGAACGCACCGTTCGTGACGTCGTCGGGTTCAAAGCTGCCTGGCCGCACCCGGAAGAGCGCTGCGCCCAGCGGCGTGTACGGGTAGCGCCAGGCGCGAATCTCTCCCGGCAGCGCCAGTGCGTCGATGCCGGTGGCGGCAAACCACGAGTCGTCGTGACGCTTCAGGGCTTCGCGGTAGGCATAGCGAAGCAGGCTGGCGCAGTCCGTGACCTCGGCTGGTACCTCGGCTTTGGGGCGGATGGCCTGATAGTCGGCGATCAGCGTGAACCACTGCCGGAAGGCGGCCTGGTCGGCCGGATCGGTGAGGCGCAGAAAGTCCGGCGTGCCGTCGCTGAAGCTGTCGGTCCAGGG
>JBEKTB010000081.1:0-15886 GCA_049516495.1 Occallatibacter sp. | reverse complement strand
ATCGGCTCGTCTCCGTCATTCGTCCTGTCCTCGCGTACGGGCCGAGAATACCGGTCGCACCGCTTGGCAGGCAACGGCCGATTCAGTGCGCGAGCCCCGTTTTGCGGTTCATTCTTTCGTTCTGAGCGCCTGGGACTTACCCCAGGCCGGGGCAGCGCCGTATCATCACCCCGTCGGACCGGGGAGAGCCCATGAAGATCACTGCCGTTGAAGCCATTCACCTGCGCGCGGAAGACCCGCTTATCGAATTATTCGATGGTTCGTATGACGATTGCGTAGTCGTCGTGCACACCGACGCCGGACTCAGCGGGATTGGCGAGACCGAGTCAATGGCCCCGGCCATCCAGGCCATTGTGCGCGGCCCTTCGGCGCACAATCACGCGCGCTCGCTCTCATCCGTGCTGATCGGCGCGGACCCCTCCGACCCGGTCGAACTGTGGCGGCGCATGTTTGAGTCCACCGACTACCTGGGCCGCCGCGGCCTCACCATGCACGCCATCGGCGGCGTCGATCTGGCCCTGTGGGACCTGCTCGGCAAGATCGAAGGCAAGCCTGTACACGAGTTGCTGGGCGGCGCAAAACGCGATCGCCTTCCCGCCTACGGCACCATCTATCCCATGGCGCAAACACCGGAAGAGGTGCGCGACCAGGTTGCCGAAGGGCAGGCCCGCAACCTGCGCAACTTCAAGTTCGCGGCCGACCCGTGGTGGCTGGACGACCTTGCGCACACCGGCAGACTGCTCAAGGCCGCGCGCCATCAGGCCGGCGACCAGGCGCACCTCATCATCGACGCGGCGCTTTCCTACCGCACCGCCGCCGAGGGCTTGCGCTTGTTCCCCATCTTCCGCGAGGTGGGCATCTGGTTTCTTGAGGCTCCGCTGCCGCTGGATGACGTCGAGGGACACTTGGAAATGAGCCGCCACGGCCTCAAACTTGGCGTGGGCGACCTGGGATTGACGCATGTGCGCGAGTTCATCGAAATGATGGACTTTGGCGGCGCCGGCATCTGCCAGCCCGACATCTCGCAGGTGGGCGGATTCACCGGGATTCTGCAGGTGGCCGCGGCGGCCTATGCGCGCAACAAGCGGGTCATCACCCACGGCTACAAAACGAACATTGAAATCGCCGCCAACCTGCACTTCCTGGCCGCGCAGCCCAACGAGGAACCGCTGGAGTTTTCGCTCAGCCGCTCGCCGCTGCGCTGGCACACCACCCGCGAGCACTTCCCGGTCGAGGAAGACGGCACGGTGCGCGTTCCGCAGGCGCCGGGCCTCGGCGTCACGCTGAACGAGGAAACCATCGAGCGCTACCGGTTTGTGCAGTAGTGCGCTCCTGCTCACCTCACCGGCCGCCAAAAAGTAGCGCCGGTCTCCAGACCGGCTGTACTTGAGGGCCTCCCGGCCCTCAGAGACCTCGCTGGACCCTGAATTCTGGAGAGTTGCGCCCTCCATAAACAATGCAATTTAGCCGACCCTCTCGAACGCCTCCGCTTCCAGCTCGGGCGTGCCCCAGCGTTGCGGCTGGCTGGCATAGGCGCGGGGTGTGCAGTGCATGTACTTCTTGAAGACGGAGGCGAAATACGCCGGATTGCAGAAGCCGCAGCGGTCGGCCACCTCGGCCACATGCAGCCGGGGATCGAGCAACAAGCGCTTGCCCAACTCCAGCCTCTGGCGGATCAGATATTCCTCCAGCGTATGTCCGGTGGTGCGGCTGTAAACCCGGCCCAGGTGGCCGGCCGAGAGCTTCAGGTCACGCGCCAGGTCCTGAATAGTCACCTTCTCCGGACCCAGGTCGCGCACCAGCCGATGGGCCTCGATGACGATCTTTTCCTCGCGCTGCGAGAACAGTTGCACCACCTGCTGGCGCAACTGGTCCACGTAGCCGCGGAACGCCTCGGCCATGGCAAACGAACTGGGAGAGCCGACGATAACTTGAGCGGCGCGCTCCTTGGCGGCGTTGACTTGAGCAGCGCTGGCGCCCAAGGTAGCCAACTCGCGCGCCAGGTGTTCGCAGGCCCAGGTAAGCAGTCCGCGCGCCTGCTGCAACTGGCCGGAGGTGGCGGCCGCGGGCGCTGCTGAAGCCAGAAACTCGCGCACCGCGGCCGTGATGGCCCCAGGCTCAGCGGACTGCAGAGCCTTCAGCACCCGCCCCAGCGCCTGCGCCGGCTGCTGCTGGCGTTCCGGAAGAGCCTCAAACCAGTTCACTGTCGAGTGGCCCGAATCGAGCGCGGAAGATGCCTCGTGATAGGCGCGCAGCAGTTCGGCGGGCTGCGGATGCGGACCGCTGACACCGATCCTCGCCAGTTGCAGCCCCTGCGTACGGGCACTGCGCAGCAGGGTCTGTGCCATCTCTTCGAGCAGCATGCGTTCGTGGCCCGGCGTGCGCGACTTCTGCGCGGTAAAGATGCACATCTCGCCTGAGCGGACCACCGTGGCCATCGTGTTGGGCCAGTTCTGGCAGCGGTCCTCAATGATATGCGCCACGCGCGCCAGCGTCAGATGGCTGCCGATGGCCGCTGCCGGGTCGGGATCGCGCCGGGCCGAGGTCGGAATTTCTTCTGTGGAACTGTTCAGGCGCAGCACCATCACCCGGTCTGGAAACCGCTCCAGCCCCACGGTGCGAGCAAGCGTGCGCAACGAATCCAGGTTGCCGCCAGCGCCGTTGCCAACCTCCCCGGCCAGCAACATCTCGGCCAGTTCGCGCCGATCCAGGGCCAGTTCGCGCTGCCTCATCTGCTGGAACTCGCTCATGATCTCCAGCCGCTTCCAGGCATTGGACAGGTAGCGGGCAAAGACCTCGAGCATGCGCACCATCTCCGCCAACTGCGCGGTGGTCACCACCGGCACGCGATAATAGGCCTCCTCCAGGTGCGCCAGGTCGATGTGCGGCTGGCCTTCGAGGGCGGCGCGAACGGCGGCAAAGCCCTCGGCGCTGGGCGGCTCGGCCAGCACTTGCCCGCTGAAAAGCGTACCCAGGTAGCGCCCTTCACACACCACCGGCACGGCGATGTCGGTGAGGCCCACGTGGCAAGGGTACACCTGGCTGCGGCCGGTTTGGCGGCATCGCTCCTTGGCCGGCTTGTCGCTGCGCGCGCAGGTGCGCTCCTCGTGCGCCCCAAATCCGTGCACCAGGTCGCAAAAATGCGTCGAGGGACTCGGAGACGTGCGCCCCGGCGTTTCTGCCCCGGCCGGCTGCAACTGCACCAGCGCTTCTCCGGTGTTGACCCTGAGCCGCTGTGCAGGATCGAAGAGTTCAAGATCTTCGGCCCACATCAGCTCAACGTTGCGAATGGGGCTGGAGTGGTTGAGCAACACCAGAAAATACTCGAACAGCTCAAGATCCTTCTTGAACTCCTGCTTGAGCGTTTCGCTCAGGTCCGCTTTTTGCTTTTTCATAGGGAGCCGCCGCCGCACGCCGGGGTACCAGCGCAGCAATCCTACACTTTGAGACTTGGATTGGAATACCAAAAAGACGGCACGAATGTTCGATTAATGGAGCATTCTTTTGATATTCAGATCCGTCCATCGGCAATCCGGCATTTTATTTCACGGGTGAGCGCGGACCGTCAGGCCTCCATCCACCACCAGGCAGGTCCCGGTAATCCACTCTGCCTGGGGTCCTGCAAGGTAGGCCACAGCATGAGCTACGTCCGCTGGCGCCCCGCGTCTGCCCAGCGGATGCAGGGCCGCCGTGTGCGCGGCCAGCGCTTCAGGATCGGAAGCGGCGCTCAGAAACTCGTCCCACATCGGCGTGTCGATGTATCCGGGGCAGACAGCATTCACGCGGATGCGCCGCGGAGCCAGTTCCAGCGCCAGGTTGCGCGTGAGCGCCACCAGTCCCGCCTTGGAGCAGGCGTAGGGGATGGCGTTGGGAAATGCATGATTCGCGTGGATGGAACTGATGTTGACGATGGCGCCGCCGCATGCGGGAAACAGCGGCACAAGGGCCTGTGTGACCAGAAGCGGAGCGCGCAGATTCACCGCCACTACGCGATCGAAGATTTCCGCCGTGATCTGTGCAAACGGCTGATCGATCTCGATGCCGGCATTGTTGACCAGAACATCGACCCTATCCACAAGCGCCGATACTTCCACCCCGAGCGCTTCCATGGTCGCGGCCTCGGTCAGATCGGCAACCAAAACATCAACCGACGGCTGCCCCGGTCGACACAGCCTATCGGCCGTCTGGACGAGGCCTTCCGCATTGCGATCCACCAGCACAAGGCGTGCGCCCCGTGCATGCAACTCCTCTGCAATGGCGCTTCCAATCCCTTGCGCTGCCCCGGTAACCACTACAACCAGCCCGGCAAACTCGCTATTCAACCCGGCTTCTTCCCCCATCCGGCATGCTCTCCTCATCACCTCGCAGCTGCTTCATCCACAAAAATCAGCTCTGAACTTAACGGCTCCGCCAACTTGACTGCCAATCCCGGCCCCATCAACTGACCGCCCGTGGCCACGGTGTCGGGCGCGGTCCCATCCTGAAAATGGAGCCGGTAGTGCTTTTTGGCGTCGAGCCCGGCCAGTACAAAACGATGCTCCGCCTGGTCTGGAACAGTGCCCCGAAAGGCAAAAACGACGCCCGTCGCGCGCGCCGGATCCCAGTACTCGACGCCGTCCCAGTGAACGCCGTCAGGCCGATCGGAGACGTGATAAAGCCGGGCGTCGCGAATCAGCGGGCGCAGCTTTTCCTTGTAGAGCGCGAAGGCCTGTCGCGCGGCCTGATGCTCTTCGGGCGACCACGCCGTGGTGTCCTGCATGATGGTGATCCAGCCCATCATGCCGCTGCGCAGCATATAGATGAAGTTTTCAATGCGGGGCGTGGGCCACTTTTCCACGTAGCTTTCCAGCATCGCCGCCGGCAGCGCGTGACTGGTGTCGTAGAAGGCGCGGCGGTTCGACAACGGGTCGTAGGTGTCGGTGATGGAAAAGTAGTCACCGTGCGCAGCCGACCCGAAATCCACCATGCGCCCGCCATCATTGCAAATCTCGAAGATCAGTCCGGGGTGATCGCGGCGCAGTTGCTCGTAGATGCCGTAGTAGGCGCGGACGGCGTGGTAGCTGACGTCGGTCGAGTTCGACGCCAGCACAAAGTCCGAACCCCAGTCGTGGATGATGCGCATGGTGCTGCGATTCGGAGGAGCGTGCGGATGGTCGTCGCGCACGCAGCCTTGCGCCACCAGGTAGCCGTCGTGCTCCAGCATGTCCAGGTGGTAGTCCTCAACAATGCGCTTGACCTCCTTGGCCGCATAGTCGCGCGCGGCAGGCGCGCCAAGGTCAATGGTCTGCCCCTTGAACTCCTCCGGCTTCCAGTCCGGCGCGAGATCGGTGACCAGCCAGTCGCGCACCTTGGGATCGCGCGCATTCAGGGCACCAGGCGAAGTGTCGAGAGCGGCCTGCGTCCAGTCCACCCAGATGCCGAACCGCAGCCCCTGGCGGTGCGCCTCGTCGGCAATCACCGCCAGGCCATGAGGAAACTTTGTCGGGTTGGGATACCAGTCGCCCACGCCGCGAAACCAGCCCGCGTCGAGGTGAAACATCTCCAGGCCCAGCTCTTTCGATTCGCCGATCATGCGCAGAGCCAGGGTCTCGTCCACCTTCATCCCGTTGCCCCAGCTGTTGTTGACCATGAGCGGATACTGCGGGTCTTTCCAGGTAAGCGGGTTGTTCAGCACCGCGCGCACCCAGGGCCGCAGCTGATTTCCAGCTCCGTCCGGGCCGTCCGTGAAAGCCCCTAGAAACACCGTTGGCGTCTCGAAACTGCCGCCCGGCGAGAGCCGTGTCTTGAACGGCCCCGGCTCGGGATCGAGGCCAAGCTGGCTCTTGAGGCTGTTGCCGGTTCGCTCCAGGGAGATGCGGGTTCGCCCGCTGAACTCGATGCCGGCGTACCAGCCCGACTCGGGTTCAGCCGCGCTATAGACGAATTCGACCGGGATAACTTCGCGGGCTTCGCCTTTCACCGGATGAGAGTAGGTGGAAGACTTGCCGGTCCATTTGTAACCCTCGCCCACGGCCTCAAGATGCGTGCCCTGCGCAGATGGAGTGTCAGCACCCTTCTCGACATAGAAGTTCCGCAGGTCCTGGCTAGCGGGCGCACTCCAATCCAGAAGCAGCGAGTCCACCATCGGCAGCCACACTTCCTCGCCGCCCAGGTTTTCAATGCTGATGCGATGCTCGACGGGGCCAAAATCCGCGCGCGCTTCCCACTCCCATCGCAGGCGAAGATGTGGGTTGGCGCACTCGTAGACAAGGACGGCATGACGCTGACTGATGTTATCGAGCTCAGGCCTGTGCTGCCACTTTAGCGGAACGGTAACTCCGTTGACCTCGACAGCAACAGGCAAAGGCTCCTCGGCGCGGTTATTCAATCCGAATCCCGCGGCGCCGTGGATCCACGCCAAACGCGGGGCACCGTCTGAGACATGCAATCCGAGTTGCACGCTGGAGTTCGAGACCACTGGGTCCGGCTGCCCAGTCGTTGCGGCCCATGCGCCGCATGCCAACAAAAGGCTGAAGGCAAGAACCCCGGCGTCGAAGCGCATTGCACTTTGAAATCTCTTCATTTCCTTGACCATCTCAGGAGCAGTACCGTGATGCGGTTAATTGGAAATGTTGATCATGACTTGGAAATGCTGATCGGAAAAGATCGGGTGCCCCAGGTCTCGATTTTGAGACCTGGGGAGTAAATATTGTCGCGGTCGCGGGCCCGGCATTTTGCGTCGTCCACCGGCCCCGGCTCCGGCAAAAGACTACTCCGGCAAGCGGCAAAAGCCGCGGTTGACCTGGTCGGGATTCGGCCAGGCGGGCCTCCAGGAGCGCATCAAAACGAAGGCGGCGGCACGACGCGAGGCCATCGCCTTCGATCCAAATACTCACCTAGAAGAAGAACCTCACCCCGGCCTGCATGACGCGCTGGCCGGTTTTGCCGTTGATGCCGCCGAAGGTCGGCGAGTCCGGATCGGCGATGATGTTCCCAAAAACAGGATGGTTGAGAATGTTCTGTGCTTCCAGGCGTAACTCAAAGTTGCGCACCCGGTCGTCGCTCACATAGAACTTCTTCAGGATGCTGGCGTCGGTATAGAACCCTCCCGGATTGCGCAGGTTCCTGAACATCACCGGCGTATTCCCGAAGCTGTAGTCGGCAGTGCGCGAGAACGAGGTCAGATTCAGCACGCCCGGCCCGCTGGTGTTCGCCCAGGCGCCATTCACCACCAGGGCGCTGCCGTAGCTGGCGCCGGAGCGCCTGTAATGATCGTTCACCAGAGACCAGCGAACCGAAGCGCCGGGGGCTGTGTTGCTGTTATCCACGGTTGGCACAAGCACCGGCGTACCTTTGGGATTCCAGGTGCTGATGCCGGCAAGCGCCCAGCCGCCCGCAACGGCATCGAGTATGTGGCCCGTCAGCCCTTGCGGCTGGTTCAGCCATTCCCGGTCCCGTCCAAAGGGCAGATCGTAGGAATAGTTCACTTTCAGAGTCTGCGGTAACTCGTAGAGCGCCGGCCCGTAGCCTTCCATCAGGTTGTGCGGATTCTGAAGCCCGCCGGATACGGGGCTGGATACGTGAATATCGGTGCTGGAAGCATTGGTGAGCGTCTTGCGAATAGCGTAGGAAGCCAGCAGTTCCAGCCCCCTGAAGTTGCGCGACTGAATCTGGAAATTGGCAAAGTTCGAGAACGACTTGCCCCAGGTTGTTTCTCCCGGCGAGGTTGAGTTGGTGCCGGCGTACTGCGGAGACAGCGCCAGCAACTGGCTGAGCGAGACTGTGGGTTCCGCGGCGAAGGTCTGCGATTGTCCATAGAAGGGATTGGGCACCTGGTCGTTCAGGTGGCTCCCCAACTGGTAATAAGTTGTCGGCGTGTTGTTCAGGCTCCAGCCCCAGACGTTGGTCAGCAGATGCACGCCCCGGATGCCCTGATACTCGCCGGTAACTGCCCAATCCTTGCTCAACTGGCGCTGGATGCTCAGACCCCACATGTAATCGGTGGGCGTGTCGTAGTGACCGATAGTCGTGCCCGTCTGGTCGAGGTTGCCTGCTCCGCCATACGTGGCGGCCCAATACTGCGCGTTGGTGGTCAGCGGTGGAACCCAGCCCAGGTTGCCTCCTGCCGCAAGAGACGGAAACGAGCGCAGGCCATGGTCGTCGCCCAGTTCGCTGATCCAGTGCTGCCCGTCGACGGTGGGAAGCTGGTTGAAGGTATTGGTGTTGTAGTAGAAGCTCATGTAGTCCGTGGAAAGACCATTCAGCCCCTGGTCGACTGAGCCTGCGCTCAGATGGACTACAGTCTTGTCATTCAGAGCCCAGTTAATGCCCAGGCGCGGCGACAGGTTCGCAATGTTGGTGGTGTAGAGGTTCTTCTGCGGATATTCCGGCGTGCCGATCAGGGCCACGCGGCCAGTCGCGCCCTGCGAAAGCCAGGCCGGTGCGGGCAGACTTGAGAGCGCCGGCTCGGCGGCCACCACCTGGTTCCAGGCCCAACTGCTGTCTGGGGTCAGCACATTCTTGGCCTTCATGTCATAGAGTAGGCTGCCCTGCACATGACGCCCCTGCCGCGCTCCGTCGTGGTCCCAGCGCAGGCCAATTTGCACCGTGAGCTTGCTGTTCACCTTCCAGTCGTCCATGATGTAGGCCGCCTGGTTCCAGCCGAAGGGTGTAATGTCCCAGTTGCCCCACGAGTAGAAATTCGACGACCCCATCATCAACTCGGCCAGTTGGCTGCCGGTCTGTCCGTCATTCTGGTTCCAATACTGGTTCGAGCCGCCGCCCGAGTTCAGGTTGATGACGCCGGTTCCGTCGCCCCCTTGTTCGGTGAACCGGGTAAAGTACTGCTCGTAGCCGGCCTTGAGCGTATGCCGGCCCAGCAGGCGCGTCACCGACACGGTTCCGTTGTCCGTCTGTGTAAGGAACGAGTCGTACTGATCGCCGCCCACGTGCGTATAGCCCGGGTTGCCGCCCAGGTTGACGACCGGGGGAATCTCATTGGTCAACTTTTCGTTGTTCGATGCCAACAGCGGATCGAAACCCCAGGTCGACGTATTGACATTCGGATCGGGCAAAGAACCGTCTCCCGAGACGCCGGTGCTCACCAGGCTGGTCACGCCGATGCCCAGGCGAAAATTCACCACCGTCCGCGGTCCCGGAGTCCAGGTATAGAGGAAGGCCCCTGTCCAGTCCTCGTCGGTGGTCAATGACGTCGCGGCGTGCTTGAAGGGCGGGGGCACGCTGGCCGTAATCATGGACCGGCTCATGCTGCCCATCATGTGGTGATTGCTGCGCAAAGCTTCGTCCACGCGGAAGAAGTACTTGTCGATCGGGGTGCGGAGCTGCACCGGGTCATACCGGTTGTTCTGGTGGTCATTGTTGGCGGCAGGCGCGTGGTTCGGCGCCGGCCAAAGCGCCATGTAATGCGCAAACAGCTTGCTTTGACCGGAGAGCGGGCAGGTCAATCCGGTTCCGCAGGAAACGCTGCTGCCGTAGCTGGCCGGAATCACGCTGTTGGGAAACTGAGGACGTACCCAGCAGGGAGCCGACCCCGTCGGAGTATTCGCGCAGTCGGTGGCGTTGGTGTCGTAGGTTCCATAAAACGGATCGAAGATTTGCGCGTACACCGGCTTGCCGTTGTTGTAGTTGATGACCGTTTGCGAGAAATCGCCGGCCTGATTCAGCACCGTCGGAATGCTGCTGACAACCGTCTGTCCCTGCGTGAAACGCTGGCCTTCCCACGCCCCGTAGAAGAAGCTGTGATCGGTGCCGTTATAGATGTGCGGAAGCCGGATCGGGCCGCCTCCGGCCAGACCGTAGTTCTTCTGCTGGAAGTCCTGCCGCGGGTTGTCCAGCGAGTTGTCTGTCCAGTCGTTGCTGTTCAGGTCCTGGTTGCGCAGATAAAAGAAGGCGCGGCCGTGGTACGTATTGGTGCCGCTCTGCGTCTGCATGGAGATGATTCCGCCTGCGTACCGGCCCTGGTCGGCCGTGAGCACGCCGCTCTCCACGCGAAACTCCCGAATCGAGTCTGGAGTGGGAATCGCCCGGTTGGTGGCGTTGAACTCCGCCTCCTGAACCGGGTTGCCGTCCACGCTGATGTTGGTGCCGTTCACCTGCCCTCCGGAAACCGAATAGCTGTTTCCGGTATTCGCAATCAAATACGCCGAATTGCCCTCGGCAAGATTCTGCAGGTTGTTCACCTGCGGGCCCGCGCCCTGAACCGCTGGAATGGTCGCCGTCAGGTCGAGAACGTTGCGATTCAGCTGCGGCAGCTCGGTGATCATCTTGTTGTCGAGAACGTCGGCGGTGCTTGCCTCATCCGACGAAATCAGCGTTTGACCGCCGCTCACGGTCACCGACACTTCGACCGCGCCCGGCTTGAGCGCGAAGTTCTGCGCCAGGTGATCGCCGGTGCCCAGCACCAGTCCTGAGCGCTTCACCGCTCCGAATCCCGCCGCGGTCACCGATATCGTGTAGGGGCCGGGCAGAAGCTCCGGCAATACATAGATTCCAGATCCGTTCGAGACGGCGGAGTACGGCACGTTGGTGGCCACATTGATGGCCATGATCTGGGCGCCGGGAACAACGGCGCCGGTCGTGTCGGTCACCAAACCGCTCAGTTGTGCGTTCGATGTCTGCGCCTTCATTCCTGGGCACAGAATCACGAGCGCCATCAGCACAATCGCGCCGGCTGTCGAGCCCCGTCGCATTGCGGCTTGCCTCCAAATTGACTTCATCACTGTTCAATGCCTCCAGAAGTGCCGACAGGCCGGAAATCCGTCCGCGCAAGGCCGGCTGCGCAGTTCAGCTCCCCGGTTTGCTTGCCTGCGCCTTGCCCGACGGCGGCAGCTTTGGCATCCAGCAAGCGGAGAACCGCTGCATAGCCACCATTCATATTCCTTCCGTGAAATGGCAGTCTATGCGGAATCGCGATATTACCTTTGTTTTATTGCTTTCATGGCGGCGAGTTTCTATGGGATTTCGCGCACAGGCTCAGTTGCCGACCAAATTGCCGCGAAGGGCGAGTTGGTTCGCTTCGGCCCTCGCACCAAAGCTCAGTGCCCCATCCTTTCCGCCGCTTCATCGCGGAAAGGGCGGGAAGCCATGGCCTTCCGCAGCCCTTGTTCTTCGAGATCAAAAGGCAGCACCACAGGTCAACTCTCCGCCTCGGTCACCTGCAGGCGCCGATCGACAGCGACCTCACCCAGCGACTGCACCATTCCGGAAGGCCAACGGACTTCGATCGCGGCCCGCGTTGCCTCGCCCAGCCCGAAGTGCACCGTCAGGTCGCTCGACGACGCGTAACCCACGCTGCTTGAGACGGTTCGCATCTGCAGCCGTCCACCGGCATGGCAGCGGATTTCAGCGCCAATGGCCGAGCGATTGCTTCGCCGACCGGTCAGGCGCAACTGCAGCCAGTGGCGGGCCGGATTCTCGCGCGGGCTGCGATTCCACCACAGCTCGATGGGAGCATTCAGAGCGGTAACCGCCGCATCGATGCGCCCGTCGCGGTCAAAATCCGCAAACACCACACCGCGATGCAGGGCCGGCTGCGCAAGCCCGGTACCCGCCAGGTCGGAAACGTCGGCAAAGCGCCTGCTCGGATTCGGTCCGGCCTGACTCGGTCCTGTCGGGTTCGGTCCGGCCTGATTTTGAAAGATGCGGTTGGGTTGGGCGTCCTGGGTGTCGAGCCCGCCGCCGGCCACAAACAGGTCCAGCCAGCCGTCGTTGTCCAGATCCGCCAGCCCGCATCCCCAGCCGCTCCACTTGCGGCTCAGGGCCAGCAGGCCGGTCTGCGCGCTGCCATCGTCGAAAGCGCCCTTGCCCCGGTTCAGAAAAACTTCGAAGGTCTCGTTCTTGAGGCCGGTCATCACGATGTCCGGGCGCCCGTCGCCGTCGATGTCGCCAAAATCCGCGCCCATGCCGGAGATGTTGCGCCCGTCGCCGTTGTAAGCCACGCCCGCCTCCAGGCCAACCTCCTCCAGCCCCTTGCCGCGATTGCGCAGCAGCAGGTTGCGGGCGTTGTCGTTGGCCACAAAGATTCCCGGATGACCGTCACCGGCAAAGTCGGCCATGGCCAGCCCCATGCCCTTGCCCAGCAGGTCGGGCAGGCCGCGCTCGGCTGTGATTTCGGTAAAGGTGCCGTCGCCGTTGTTGTGATACACCTGCATCGGCTCGGCGTGGTACTTGTCCGGATGGCAATAGGCGCGCGACGCGTCGGCCATGCCGCCGCAGATGGGATCGATCCCGGGCGCCCAGTCGCAGTAGTTGGAGATGAACAGATCGAGCCGGCCGTCATTATCCAGGTCAATCCAGCAGGCGGCTACCGACCAGGCCGGACGACCCAGCGAACCGGGCCCCGACAACCCGGCCTCGCGGGTGACGTTGCTGAACGTGCCGTCCCCGTTGTTGCGATAGAGGTGGTTGCCATGGACTCCAGCGACGAATAGGTCCTCGTGGCCGTCGTTGTTGTAGTCGCCCACAGCCACGCCCATCGAGTAGCCTTCGCCCTGCAATCCTGCTTTCGCCGTCACATCGCTGAAAGTGCCGTCGCGGTTGTTGCGGTAAAGCCGGTTCCCGTACTCCGGACCGGTCTTCACCAGACCGGGCAGCGTAGCGCCGTTGGTGCAGAACAGGTCTGGCCAGCCGTCGCCGTCAAAGTCGATCACCCCCAGGCCGCCGGGCAAGGTTTCAACCTGGTACTTGCGACCCTGCGCTCCGTTGCGCAGAACAAAGTCGAGTCCGGCAGCGACGGCTCCATTCACCATGCGAATCTGGGACTGATTTTGAGACAGAGACTGGAATTGAGCCGGTCCGGCGACGGCCTGGGCCAGCGCCTTGCGCAGCCATCCGCCTTGGAGCGCTCCGGCAAGCAGCGTGGGCGCGGCGCGCAGCAGACTGCGCCTACTGGTCGGCATTGGGCTTCTCGCGCGGTTCTTGTAAACTGCGGGCCTGGAAAGCGTCGGACAGCCGCCGGGCCTCTTGTTCTGCCTTGGCGGCTTCCGCGTTTCGGCCCAGCGTACGCAGCTCGCGGCCAAGCAGCGCATGGAGCGCGCCCTTTTCATCCGGATAGCCAGCGGCCAACGCCGGAGTGAGCCAGCGCAGAGCCTCGGCAGCTTCGCCGGTCTGGGCCAGCGCCCTGCCCAATTCGACCTGCACGGTGCGGTCGCCCGGAGCCTCCTGTGCGAGTTGGCGAAGCCATGGCAGCGCCTGCTCGTAGTCGCGATTGCTCATGGCCAGCGAGGCCAGGGTGCGCAGCGCCTCGCGCCGGTGAGGGTCGATGGCCAGCGCGGCCTGGGCAGACTGGCGAGCGGCCTCGGGGTCGCCCGCGGTCAACTCCGCTTCGGCCAGCCGCTCCAGCAGGGCCGGATCACCGGGCTTGAGCGCAATCGCCTGGTGGTACTCCACCTCGGCCGCAGCTGCGTCCGTCTTTAAACGAAGCAGCACATCACCCCGCAGCCGGTGGACCGCTGCCGGGTCTTCTGCACCGGATTCGAGCTTCTCAGCAGCTCTTCCAGCCTCCGCGGCGTAGCAGACTGAAAGCTGGTAGGCGGTCTCGACACTGAAACCGGCAGGCTGTGGATTGGGCAGGTGCGAGCCAGTCGAAGCGGACGCCGCACCCAGGTTTGTCTTCTTCGCTCCCACTGGTTTCGCGGCGAGCTTTCGCTCCAGGGCGGATATCTGGCCGGCGCAGTCCGCGGACTTGGGCGGGTTTGCGGCTTCCTGCGCCAGCCGCCGCGCCGCCTCCTCGCCGGTCGAAGTCGCGCGCAATCCGGAGCCAAGGTCGCGGAAGCGCTCCAGGGCAAATCCCGCCCAGGCCGTGAGAGCCTGTTCGGAGCTGTGACCTCGCTCGACGGCGCGCTGGTAAGCCTCGGCCGCCAGGGCGTAATTACCAAGCCCCGCTTCGGCTTCGCCCAGGTAGTCCTCGGGAAATTCCTCGCCGGGCCGTGTGCGTGCGGCCAACTCCAGCCGGGGAACTGCCTCGGCCGCCTTGCCGGTGCGCAAGAGGTCAATGCCCAGGAGCAGATTCGCGAAATAGTCGCCGGGCTCCAGACGCCGCGCGCGATCAAGCAGCGGCAGGGCCTCGGCAAAGCGCGCCTGCTGATGCAGTGCGAATCCCTGCTTGAGCAGCGATTGAAAATCGTCTACTGCGGGTGCTTGCGCCGCCGCGGCCAGGCTCGCGCACCCAGCAAGCAACGCCACAGCCCGAACCCCCTGTCGATTCCCTGCTCCGCTTTGACCAGGCCGCCGCATCCTGCCGAAACCATAGCGCCCCCACGCACCTGGCTGCAAATGGCAAGTCCTGCGCATGCAATCGCCTACCCGGCGCAGACACTGAAACTCTCCCCGCATTTTGTACCGAAGAGCTTCAAGAAGGTGTGAAGAACTCACTGAAGCGATTGGCTCGCTTTGCGTCAAATCCCGTTCCAGGGGCAGACAGGCAGTTGGTCTATCGCGGCGCCTCCTTACCGGCGCTCCTCTCTTCCCGCATGTTGGCGCTTGATGAATTCAGTCCGCAACTTATCGACTTTGCCGGGGTCGAATGGAATAGTGACCCAATGAGTTACCGGCCGTGGCGCGCGGAGAGAGCGAGCCGGCCGGGCTGAAAAGGTCGGCGTCGTCCTGTAGACTCAGTGTGGGCACGGAAGCCGTGCGGCGATAATGCCTGTACGGCTGGCGACGGCCGGCAGTGAGTGGAGGCTGAGAAAGATGAGGTCGCAATGGCTCCTATACTGCTGTGGCTGATCCTGGTGTTATGCCTCCTGATTTCGCTGGTGAAATATCTCACCGGAATCCTTCTCCGATTATCCTTTCCGCGAGCCCGGGCGGAGAAGGATTATAGCTACCAGCCGACGGTTAGTGTGTTGATGCCCTGTTACAACGAGGGAAAGACCGTATACGAGACCATAGAAAGCATCAGCCGCAGTAACTATCCCAACGATAAGTTCGAAGTCATTGCGCAGGATGACTGTTCCGTGGATGACAGTTATGAATGGACGCAGAAGGCGCAGCGCGACTTTACCAACATCCGCATACGCACCGGCCGCAACGAGGTGAACTGCGGCAAAGCGCGCACGGTGTGCAATGCGCTGGTGCACTCGACTGCTGAGATTATTATCTCCATTGACTCCGATTGTATCTTCCATCCCGACGCCATTCGCGAACTGACGGCCAGCTTCAAGGAGCCGAAGATGGGATCGGTGGGCGGCCGCGTTGGAGTGCGCAACCCGAACGAAAGTATCATTACCGCCGTCCAGACGATGGTCTATTATGCGGCGTTCGAGTTATACAAGATACCCGAGAATCTGACGCGGAGCGTGTGCTGCATCAGCGGCTGCCTGTTTGCCATTCGCCGCGAGTTACTGCTGGAGATAGAGCCTGCCATTCGCGCGCGCCACTGGTTTGGAATTCCTGTGAACCAGGGCGAAGACCGCTTCCTGACACACCAGACCTTGTTGCGCGGCTACGGCACGTATATCAACAACGACGCGCTGTGCTGGACAACGGTGCCGAACAAGTTGAGCGTGCTGTTCAAGCAGCAGCTTCGCTGGCGGCGCAGCATTGTGCGCGATTTCTTTTATACCTTGAAGGCGCTCCCGCTGCATGTGTGGAAGCTGCATCCCAACACGGTGCTGACGCTGGTGCTCACGCCGCTGGGCGCGGTGGTGGGACTGCTGGTGGTGGTGACTGCGCTGACCGCCGATCCCATGGCGTGGGCCGGACCCATGCCCATGGTGACGGCACTGGCGATTGCCGCCGTGATGAGTTGGGTGATCAAGAAATACAGCGCCGCGGAGGCCATCAAGCATCCGTTGGCGTTCGGCGCGTATGCAGCCTGGGCGCTGGCGAGCAGCCTGTTTCTGACGCCGCTGGCGCTGGGCACAATGGACTCCGCGGACTGGGGCAC
>JBEKTB010000080.1:0-15954 GCA_049516495.1 Occallatibacter sp. | reverse complement strand
GTGGCCATCTCATCCAATTCCTGAAGGCGCTTCACCGACTTCTGCACCGTCACCCAATTGGTCAGCAGGCCGCCCAGCCAGCGCTGGTTGATGTACGGCATTCCCGCGCGGGTGGCTTCCTCGGCCACGGCGTCCTGCGCCTGGCGCTTGGTGCCGACAAACAGAATCGTCTTGCCGCCGGAACAGAGATCGGTGACAAACTTCGACGCGTCCTTGAACAATTTGAGCGTCTTCTGCAGGTCGATGATGTAGATCCCGTTGCGCTCGCCAAAGATGTATTCCTTCATCTTGGGGTTCCAGCGCTTGGTCTGATGCCCGAAGTGAACACCTGCTTCGAGCAGCTCCTTCATTGTGATCGTGGCCATTGGCCTCCTTTTTTGGATTGCATCCGGGCTGGCTTTGCCTGGTCCGGATTGATTCCGCTGGTGCGGAGATTTGAGTGAAAACCAGGGGTCAGGGATCAGGAATCAGGGATCAGAAAAGCGTTACCAGCCAACTGATCCCTGACCCCTGAAACCTGATCCCTGCAAGCGCATTAGCGCTTGCTGAACTGGAACCGTGCGCGTGCGCCCTTCTGACCGTACTTCTTGCGCTCCTTCATGCGCGCGTCGCGGGTCAGCAGGCCTTCGGCCTTGAGCACCTTGCGCAGTTCCGGATTGAACACAACCAGTGCGCGGGCAAGGCCCATCTTCACGGCATCGGCCTGCGCAGCTACGCCGCCGCTCTTCACGGTGGCTACAACGTCGAAGCTCGAAGCCAGCTCAGCCACAACCAAAGTGTGCTTGGCGGCTACGCGCTGCTGTTCGGTCACGAAGTACACCTCAAATGCCTTGCCGTTGACCTTCCACTCGCCCGTGCCGGGACGCAGAAAGACGCGTGCGATCGCCGACTTGCGCCGCCCCGTCCCGTAATACTGAACCAGATCTGCCATTCTTTTTTAGCTCCTAGCTTCTAGCTTCTAGCCTCTAGCTAAAAGCCACAAAACTTCGTTTTCCGAATCTGAAAGCCAGCGGCTAGAAGCTAGCAGCTAGCTGCTGCTTTTAGACGATTTCCAAAGCCACCGGCTGCTGCGCTTCGTGGGGGTGCTTGTCGCCGCGATATACCTTGAGCTTGGTTGCCATCTGGCGGCCCATCTTGCTCTTGGGCAGCATGCCCTTGATGGCCTGCTCCAGGATCATTTCCGGCTTGCGGTTCAAAAGCCGCGTGAACGACTCCTCGCGCAGGCCGCCGGGGAAACCGGTGTAGCGGCGATAGAGCTTGGTCTGAGCCTTCAGGCCGGTGAGGCGGACCTTCTCCGCGTTCAGCACGATGACATGGTCGCCCACGTCGATGTACGGCACATATTGGGGATTCAGCTTGCCGCTCAGCACATCAGCAGCCTTGGTCGCCAACCGCCCCAGCGTCTTGCCGCTGGCATCTATCACAAACCACTTGCGGTCAATATTCTTGCCGCTCGGAACAAAGGTACTCATCGCTCTCCTGCCCTCTAAAACCAGTCTTCAAAAAACCTGCTTGACCCGCCGTGCAGCCAAATCTGAACAAAAACCGCAGCGCATAGCGCCACCCCCTGCGCAAAACCGCGCAAGGGACTCGTTCCACCCACTGCCAAACAAATCTGTTCGGGTGAGGATTGCATGGGTTGGCCCTTGAAAAGGGCTCTGGCTGGGCTGGATGCGCGATCAAAAAACTCGCGTCTGAACTCGAATCCAGCAGCCGGCAGCCTGTGCGAACCGACCCACCAGGAATACAACCCGGGGCATCGATCAGCCGAGTCCGGATGAGCCACCATCACCCCATCGACGAAGATCTGTCGCTGGGGGCCCCGGCACACACACAGACCCCAGGCGCAACACCGCGCAAGGACTCCAGAATACCCGAATCGCCCCTCAGAGTCAACGAAAAGCCGAACGGACGGGCGAGCCGCGCCACCAACGCGAGCAGCCCACGCTGCCCAGAACAGGCGTCTCGCTGGACGGCCCTGCTGCGATCCGGCACGCGCATTTGCAACTCAGCGCGGGTGGGCCGAATCCCTCGAAAACTGCGCAGCGTGTAACGATGCGCCCGCTCACCGCACTATTCCGGCAGTAACACTCTGATGCCCCGTCAGAGAACTTCCCCGATAAGGATAAACACCACCATGAAGAATCTCTCGACTACAGTAGCTTTGATCCTTGCCTTGGCTGCTCCCCTTGCGGCCCTGGCCGAACAACCGACAGCAGCCCGGCACCTGCAACCGAACGAGCGTGCCACCAACCTGCCCGGAGCGACCACCATCCTGGCGCCATCGCGGGATTTCGATCCTCTGACGGCCTCGGATGCGGACCTAGCCTATAACGGCTTTCCGCCCCGGCCCAATCAGACCACCGAGCCCAAGGCTTATGCAAGCTGGGCAAAGGCCATGGTGGCCTCCAAGACCCGCGTTATCCCCACGCTCGAACAGACCAATGTCTTCCATGGCCCGGCCAAGGTGGCCAAGAACGTGAAGCCAATTGGAGTTGAAAGCAATGCAATCGCATCGGAGAAGGAGAGCAACACATCGTATTCGTACAACTGGAGTGGCTATGCGGACTTCAGCGGCGCCTCCAGCTACGGCTCCTCTTCCTTCTATTTCGTCGTGAACGATTTTGTCGTTCCGGTCGCGCAGCAGGCGTTTGGCGCTTGCACCGGCGGATGGGACTGGGGTTCTGCGTGGAATGGCATCGACGGCTGGGGTTCGAGCGACGTGCTCCAGGCGGGCATCGAATTCGACGCCTATTGCTCCGGCAGCACCAGGGCTGCCTACTACTCGCCCTGGTATGAGTGGTATCCCTATGGGGAAGTCCGCATCTCCAACCTGGGGATCGCGCCGGGCGATGACCTGTTCGTGGAAGTCTGGCACACCTCTTCCACCCAGGGCTATGCCTATATCCTGAACTACACTACAGACACCGCCGTCGAAGTCGGCTTCACCGCGTACCCCGGCTATCCCCTGGTAGGAAACTCTGCCGAGTGGGTAGTTGAGCGGCCCAGCGTGGGTGGCAGCCTGACCAACCTCACAAATTACATTATGGATCCGTTCTGGGATGCATATGCCTACACGGAGGCGGATGCATTCTATGACATCGCAAGCGCATATTCCGTCGATATGCTCAACAGCAGCAACCAGGTGATCTCGTATCCGGAATACGAGGGTCCTGAGGCTTTCGTTGCGCACGACACGGGCTCGGCCTGGTAGGAAAAGCTACCCTCCAGATCAACTTGAAACACGAATGGCGACGGCCAACCAGCCGTCGCCATTCTTATTGAGACCCGTTGAGCGCTCGTTGATAAGTCGGGAATCCGCTTCTCCCGAGCCCAACGGCAAAACCCCGCAGCTAGTAGCTAGCAGCCGTTATTAAGCAGCTTTGACGTCCTTCACGTCGCTCCCCGACCGCACACGGAAGCGCTTCATCTGGATCGACAGCGAGCGCTCGATCTTGCGCAGGTCGCCGCGTTCCGCAGGTCCTGCAAAGGTCGAAGCCACGCCGTGCGCCGAAGCCCGGCCGGTCCGGCCAACCCGGTGGACAAAGTCCTCGGCCACCTTGGGTATGTCGAAGTTGACCACGTGCGCCACGTTGGCCACGTCGATGCCGCGAGCGGCCACGTCGGTAGCCACCAGCACGCGGTGACGGCCCTCGGAGAAGCTGCGCAGCGCCGCGTTCCTCTGTGCCTGCGAGCGGTCGCCGTGAATCTGCGTCGCCGACCAGCCGGAGCGGGTCAGCCTGCGCGCTACGCGGTCGGCGCCATGCTTGGTGCGCACAAAGACCAGGAAGCTGCCCTGTTCGGCGCCCAAAAGGTGCTCGAGCAGTTCCTGCTTCTTGTCCGCTTCCACTTCAAAGGTGCGCAGTTCAACGTTCTCGGACGGCTTCAACACCGAACCGATCTCGATGCGCGCGGGGTTGTTGAGATACTTGCGCGCCACGTCCTTCACCGTACCTTCAAGCGTGGCGGAGTAGCACAGAGTCTGGCGCACCGGCGGAAGCGTTGCGGCGATGCGGGCGATTGCGGGCTGGAAACCCATATCGAGCATCCGGTCCACCTCGTCCAGCACCAGGATCTTGACGCCCTCAAGCCGTACCATCTTGCGCTTGAGAAAATCCTCGAGCCGGCCCGGAGTGGCCACGATCAGCCGTGCTCCGCGGCGAATGGCGTCAAGCTGCGACCGTTCGGCCAATCCGCCGACCACCAGCGCCACGGTTTGCGCGGAACTGGGGCGAATGGAGATGAAGGCCCGCTCCACCTGCATGGCCAGCTCGCGCGTGGGCAGCAGGATGAGCGCCTGCGCGCCCCTGGTATCGTTCTTCAGCATCATCTCGACAATCGGAATCAGGTAGCCGAGCGTCTTGCCGGTCCCGGTCTGCGCGGTGGCCAGCACGTCGCGGCCTTCCAGAGCCGGGGGGATGCAGCCGGACTGAACCGGGGTGGGAGTTTCAAACTTGTTGGCGTCAAGCCGAGTCATGAGGGCGGGCGAAAGAGAAAACTGCGAAAACTGAGTCGTCAAAATTTGGACACATTCCTATTGGGCTCCGGGAGCCGCCAGACTGAACTGGGGCTTGCAATCGGAACCGGACGGTGAGGCGCGAGCGCCCAACGGAAGGGCGCGAGCCTGCTGAACGATATGCGCAAGGGAGAACCGAAAGTCAAGCAAAAGACTGGCCAGCAAACATTCAAGGGGAGAATGTCCAGGGCCCGGAGCTGCCACACGCTACTTGTATGCCAGTCGGCACATTGCCGGCCGGCTCCACGCAATCCCGCGTACTCCCGGTTGCTGCGCGCCGATCTAAATCAAGGCGTCGCGCGCTGGACCATCTTGCTGTCCAGTGCAGAGTCACCGGGTGGGAGACTCAAGTGGATACGCTGTAGGGGCTTGGGGGAATCTGTGCCAGGCAAACTTGCCCCTGAAGGGCAAACCGCCGCTCACGACCAAATCACTGAGCGCAAACCTAGTGTAGCATGGAACCTCTTTTCGCCTGCTATTCGACCTCGCCGCAAGTCCCGCCCGTCAGTCACGGCTTTCGAGGCGCGCCGCAACCTGCTCCACCAGCCGCTCCAGTTCCGCGCTCGGCGTCACGGCGGGGCTTGCTGTTTCCGGGTAGTGGGCCAAGCGGGCGTCGGGGAAACCCAGCCTCCGCTTCAGCGCCAGAATCTCCTGGATCTTGTTCTCGGGAATGAAGCTCAGCGGCTCCCCGATCTGTTTGGCGATCAGGTAGGTCTTGCAATAGGTGTCGATAATCTCGGCCAGCCACTCGGCGTGGGTGACGGTGTCTGACCAGCAGACGACGCCGTGGTTGGTGAGCAGAATGGTGTTGTGATCCTGAACAAACGGCAGCACCGTCTCGGCAAAGGCCTGGGTGCCGGGCGTCTCATAGGGCGCCACAGCCGCGGGGCCGATGAAGACCTCGTATTCGGGGATCAGCCCGTTGGGCGGCACCGTGCCGGTGACGGCAAAGGCCGTAGCATAAGGTGGATGGCAGTGCAGCACGGCGCGGGCCTTGGGGTTGGCCTTGTAAATCTCCAGGTGCAGCAGCAACTCGCTGGTCCGCGTTCGGTCCCCGGCGAGGATGTTGCCATCCAGGTCCGACAGGCAGATGTCGGCCGGCTCCATGTCGCCCTTGCTCAGCATGGTGGGCGTGCACAGCACGTATCGTGAGCCCAGCCGGACGGTGATGTTGCCGCCGTTGCCGTCCACATATTGCCGCTCCCACAGCTTGCGGCCGACGCGGATGATCTCCGCGCGCAGGGCCTGGGCTTCGAAGGAGTTGGCCACCACCAGGGGTGAATCCCCCTCAGGCTTCGGTTCGCGCAGCACTTCCACCACAGCCTGCACTACATCCTTCAACTGCTCCGCGACGGGAACCGCTGTCTGCTCCATGATTGACCTCACCTGTGGGTTATTCGCCTGAAAGCGGGAAGAGACACCGCTCCACACAAATTATATATAGTGCCGTTCGGGGGATGCGTTTGGTGACTTCGGTCACGAATGAACGGGGCCGCTCGACGCTACTTTGGCTGCGGCAACCGGCGCGCCCGTCGCCGCAACAGAATCAGCGATAGAAAAAACGCGGCTACGGGCCATACAGCCAGCGCACCGGCAAAAGAGTAAAGGAGCTGAAGAAAAGTGGCGAGGCCGCATTGGCCATCGATCTGGTTCGGCGCGCACTCAGGAATCGTCGTCTTGAAGATGTGATTCAGGACGACGAAGGTCGCAGCGGCGGGCAGAGTTCCCCCAAGAACTCCGGCCAGGACGTTCAGGCCTTTGTGCACCCGTTCCTGCATACGCCCTCGTCAGGCTTTCACCAGCCTCCGCTGCAACTGCTCCAGGCTCTGGCCCTTGGTTTCGGGGTAGAACAGAGTGACTACGACCAACTGAACCACCGTTGCGACGGCAAAGAACACAAACGGCGTTTCCTGGCTGAAGACGTGGGCCAGAATCGGGAACGAGAAGAGAATCGTGGTGTTGAGGGCGGCCATGCTTGCATTGCCGGCGCCCTGTCCCTTCGAGCGCACATGGGTGGGAAAGACTTCGCCGATGTAGACGAAGACCACCAGCCCCTGTGACAGGGCAAAGAAGGCGATATACGTGACGAGGAGGCCGAGCAGGGCCGACTGATGGCTGTTGGTGTGGAAGATCCAGGCCACGCCGGAAAGGCAAATGGAAGTGCCGATGGCTCCGAGGATGAGCAGGCTCTTGCGGCCAAAGCGGTCAATCAGCGACATGCCGACCAGCGTGAAGATCAGATTTGTGGCGCCGATGGCGATGGCCTGCAGGTCGCTCGAGAGCTGGCTGAAGCCGGCTGCGGCAAAGATGGTGTGCATGTAGCTGAGGATGGCGTTGATGCCGGTCAACTGGTTGAATGCGCCGATGGTGATGGCCAGGAACAGGGGATAGCGGTACTTCCAGCGGAAGACCGGCTCGTGTTTGACGGCATGCTCGGAGTTGAGCGCCAACTGGATCTCGGCCAATTCGGCCTGGGGATCGGGAGCACCCATCTGCGCGAGGACAAGAAGGGCCTCGTCAATGCGGTCGCGGGAGGCCGACCAGCGCGGCGAACGGGGAATGCGGAACAGGAGGAGGAGAAAGATGAAGGCCGGCAGGGCGAGAACGCCGACCATCACGCGCCACTCCGGCGCGCCGAGATGCGCCAGCCGGACCAGGTAATTGGAGGTGTAGCCGATCAGGATCCCGGCGACCACATTGATCTGAAATGAGCCCACGAGCCGGCCGCGCCACTGCGCCGGAGCCAGTTCCGTAATGTAGACCGGTCCCAGCACCGTTCCCGCGCCTACGGCCAGCCCGCCCACAAAGCGCGCCGCCAGCAGCATGGGCCAGCCGGCGGAAAAGGCAACGCACAGGACAGCCACAAAGTAGAGAGCCGCTGCATAGCGCAGCGCGGTACGCGTGCCCAGCCTTTGTCCCAGGACTCCCGCGGCAAAGCAGCCCAGGATGGTGCCGACGGGAGAGGCGGCGACGGTCAAACCCATGCTGAGAGAGCTCAATCCATAAAGCTTCGTGACCGGGTCGATGATGCCCGAGATGACTACCGTGTCGAGCCCGTACAGAAGGCCGCCCAGGGCGCCCGTCAGTGTCGCTTTGATCAGCTTGGAATTGGGTCGCATCGTTCTTTGCCTCTTGATTATGTGCAATTAAGTCCCAAATCATCCTACACATCGGTCTTGAAACCGGCAAACGCGGCGCGGACCCGCTCGAAAATTCGCCGCTCCCAGTGACCAAAGTCGCTGTTTGTTCCTGCCGTTCGGCCTAGTTTTAAGCCATCAGGAGGCTTTCATCCATGACTACAACTCAATCTACGCTTCGCTCCATCGCTCTCGACCAGCCGGCCACCATTCGTGTCTTCGAGCGCTTCCACCTCGACTATTGCTGCGGCGGCGACCGTCCGCTGGCCCTGGCATGCGTCCAGAAGGGCATTGACCCCACAGAAGTGCTGGCGGCCCTGGCCGACGCCACCCGCGCCCCTGAGCCGGCAAGCGACTTCACTGAGGCCACGCTGTCGGAGCTGATTCATCATATCGTCCGGATCCACCACGCGTACGTGCGCAGCGAACTGCCCCGCCTGCTTCCCCTGGCCGAGCGCGTGGCGGCCAAACACGGGCCCGGCCATCCTGAGGTCATTGAGATTGAGAAGGGACTGTGTCAACTGGCCGGTGACCTGCTTTTTCATCTGGACAAGGAAGAAAAGATTCTCTTCCCCTATATCGAGGCCCTCGAAAAGAGTCGCGCCCTCGGCGCCATCGCTCCGAGATCCTGCTTTGCCTCGGTTGAAAGCCCCATCCAGTCCATGCTCCACGAGCATGAGGCAGCCGGCGCGCTGCTGGACCAGATGCGCACGGCCTCCCGGAACTTTGCCGCGCCCGCTGGCGCCTGCCCCACCTACGTCGGCCTTTACGACGGCCTCGACGCATTCGAGAAGGATCTGCACCGTCATGTGCACCTGGAAAACAACCTGCTTTTCCCGCGCGCCATCGCGCTTGAGCAGGAGGTTCTGGTCGGCCAGTAGCGGGAATCGGGGCGAAGCGGGAAGAAAGAATGGACGCAGGAACAAGAAAGCCCAGCCGGGAAGGCTGGGCTTTCTTCTGAGGGACGGTTGCCGATCCCGGTGTTACGGGTTGACCGTCTGGATGGAGTGGTTGCCGTGGGGAACGATGACCAGGGCGGTGGGCTTTTCACCCGTAGGATAGGGGGTTGCCTGGGTGGGGGTGAGCGCGCCCGAATTGGGGTTGAGCCGGAAACCCGAGACGGAGTTGCCCAGGATGTTGGCGGTGTATACGTAGCGGCCCAGCGCCGGGTCAACGGCAATGCCGACCGGCTGGGTGTCCGTGCTGTTGGTGGAACTGCCCGTGACGCTCACCGCAGCCGAAGGCACCCCGGTGGCCAGCGTGATGGCATAGGCCGAAACGCTGGAACTGAGCGCGTTGGAGACATAGAGGTATTTGCCGCGCGGGTCGACCGCGATGGCGGAGGGCTCAGTGCCGGAGCTGAATGGGCCGCTTAGCATGAAGCTCAGCACGCTGCCGTCCTGGATCGTGTAGCCAATGATCTGATTGGATTCGAAGTCCGTAACATAGACGAAACGGTCGGTGGGATCGGCGACGACGGCGCTGGGCTTGATGCCGGCCTTCCAGGGGCTGCCGGTGACCGCGGTGAGAGCGCCGCCCGAGCCGGTTGTGAAGCCGAAAATCCAGCCGGGATTGGCGGTGCTGGTGACCGTTCCGCCGGGATTGAAGGCGGACTGGTCGTAGACCGTGACGAAGACGCCGTTGCCGGTGACGGTGCTGGTGTTGGCCAGCACGGTTACGCCGGTGGGAGCGAGAATGTCGTTCGCGTAGGTCGAGGAAATAGCGGAGAGGTTAAGCGGCTGCTGAAATGCCACCGAGCCGATGGCGCCGCTGGACAGGGAATAGACCGTAAGCAGGGCAGGACTGGGTCCGGAGACCACGTAGAGGTAAGTTCCGGCGGTGTCCACTGCCATGGAAACGGGGGTATTGCTGGTGGTGACCGTGTCCTTTGCGCTCAGAGTGCCGTTCAGGGCGATGGCGAAGTGTACCAGGGCGTTGTTGCTCTGGTTGGCGACATAAAGATTCGCATAGTCCGCGGTGACGGCCATGGAAACCGGGTTAACGCCGCCGGAGGACACCGAGGGTGCACCGGTGCGCAATGCGCCGGACTCGGAGTCCACCGCGTAGGTGTCGATCTGTCCGTCGCTCGAGGTCCCCGAGCCGGCAGAACTGGCCACGAAAACATAATCGATGGTAACGAGCTGGCAGGCAGTCAAGAGTGTGGCCACTAGAAGGCCGATGGAAGAGACCAGAAAGAGCTGGCTCAATTTGCTGAACTTCATGCGCTTCCTTCGTCGTGGGCGTATCAGATGCGAGCCCAAAGAAAACTGTTTAAGTTGCCCCGTATCGATTGTAGAAGCCCGATACGGGGAGTTGCTGGAGTGCCCGGCAGCGGGCCGTTCCCGACCTTACTTTTTCAGTGCGCTGCCGTGCGGAATAGCGGCTACGGCCGTCGGCTGGGCGCTGGCCGCGAATGGAGAATTCTGCGCATTGAGGAGCGTTCCTGCGGTGGAACTCAACTCAAAGCCCGAGAGGTTGTTGCCAAGAAAGTTGGCCGAGTAAAGAAAATGGTTGGTCGACGGGTCGATGCCAATGGCTACCGGCTGCGATCCGGTCGCGTAGGTGCCGAGGCTGGTCAGCGCGCCGCTCGAGATCGAATAGGCGGTGATTGTGGAGTCCAGCACATTGGCGACGTAAAGGTAAGGGTACTTGGCATCGGCGACGATGGCGGAAGGTTGATTTCCGGCCGGGAACGGGCTGCCGTTCAGTTGGGCCAGGGTTCCGTCGGACGCAACCGAATAGCCATGAATCTGGCCGTTGGCGGAGTCAGCGACGTAAATGTATGCGCTGGTGGAATCGCTGCCGATGGCCGAGGGACAGGTTCCCACAACATAGGGGGCGCTGAGGTATGCGGAGGGACAAGTCCCCACGGCAAAGGTTCCACCGCCCAGGGGCGCGCCGCCATTGAGCGGTGTGAGTGCGCCGCCGGAACCGATCGAGAAGCCGAAGATGTAGTTGGCGCTCGCGGTGGTGTCGTACGCGGTCACGTAAACGAATGCTCCCGAAGGAAGGACATTGAGGGCCGTCGGCTCCAGCACGTCGCCGGGCTTGCCGGGCAGGCTCAGCGGCCAATAGTTCAGGCTGCCGTTGGCAACGGGCGTTCCCAGGGCATCGGATCCGGTGCTGGTGGGGGCCAGGATGGGAAAGACGGCGATCGAGCCGGAGCACGGGGCTGCAGTAGAGCAGACGGGCAGCGGCTGATAGGTATTCAATACGAACAGGTTCGAGCCATTCACGGCCACGGCGAGCGGGTAGATCCCCGGGGTATTGTTGGTGTTCTGCGGGTAGAGCTTGCCGTCGTTGCCGATGACGAACTGAACGATGGTGTTGTCGTCCTGATTGACGACGTAAAGATTGGTGGCGTCCGTGGAGACGGCTTCGGCAACCGGGTTGCGTCCGCCCGAAGGGAAGGGCGAGGTGGGAATCTGGCGCATATGGCCCGACTCGGAGTCGACCTCAAAGACGTTGATCTCGCCGTAGTTGTTGGTTCCCGCGGCCTTGGAGCTGGTCACGTAAACAAAGTCAACGGTGAGTGTACCGCAGGCGGTCACAAGTCCGGCCACCAGCAGGCTGGCTGCGGAGACCAGCAGCAGCTGGCCTGATTTGTTGAACTTCATGCGCATCTTTCGTCAGCGGGCTGAAGAAACCTTGACCCGTAAAAGCAAGTTTGGAATCGAACTCCGACGCGAAAGACATCATCGCGCCCGGAGTTCGGCTTCGTTCCTGAGGACAGCGGAGAAATCAGGGCCTGGAGCGGGGACTGGCCACCACCCCAGGCTCAAGAACACGGAACAGCAGTCTAGCTTGTACGGCCATCGACCAGGCACCAGGTGGCCGGTCCGGTGAGCGCATAGCTTGAGGGTGCGCGGGTCGACTGCAAAAGCGGAACGAGGACGCCGGCGTTCTGGTCGATGGACTGACCGGTCACCGTCGAATCGTTGAAGTTACCCTCATAGATGAACTGGTTGGAGGGGTCCTCGACGATGCATTGAGGTCCCGATCCGACGCCGAAGGGTTCACCGGGCATGGTGGTCAACTGTTTGGAACTGGGGTCGATGACATAACCCGCGATTCCGTCCTGGGTCAGGCCCGAGGAGGTGTTGTTGTTTCCCGCGTTGGCTACGTAAACCCAGCTTCCCTTGGGTGTTTCAACCATGAGGGCGATGGGGTTGGCCAGCGTCGGGTCATCGGGTACGGCTCCGCCGGTCTGCGCCTGCAGTGCGCCGTTGGTTCCAACGGTAAAGGGCAGAATCTGGCTGGGCGCTGTGATCGGTGTGCTGCTGCCGGTCGGCGTGTAGGTAATCGGCTCGTTGTCCAGCACGTAGATATACCCGCCGCCGCTGTCGATAGCTGTGGCCGCGTGGGCGTTCAACGTCTGGGAGCTGTTCTGGTTGACCGTCAACTGGCCGGAGCCGGCGCTGTAGGTGTAGGGGAAAACCGAATCACCGGTTGCCGGAGTGCCGCTCAAGGTGAGGAAATTCGAGCTGGCCAGAACGAAATCGATGGGATTGACCGGAACCGGGAAGTAAGTCAGCGGGCAGCTCGTCGAGGAGGTTCCGCAATTGGATACGCTGACCTGGTTGTTGACCACCAGGGTCAGGCGGCCGGTGGTAGCGTTCACCTGGAAAGCGGTGATGTCGCCGCAGGTGGTGGCGCCGGTCAGGGCAGCCGAGCAGTTCGCGTTCGACGTGGCCACGACAGGATCGCTGGACGTGGAGGAGGGGTCCGGGGAGTCGTGGTCGAGCACGTAAATGTAATTGCCCGCACTGTCGCCGATGATGCGGAACGGGTTCACGCCCTGGGTGTAGAAGGTTTCCTGTGGGGTGAGGACGCCGTTGCCGCCGACTGCGAACTGGGTGATGTTGGAGTTCTTGCAGGGATACTGAGTGGTGCAAATCGAACTGCCCGCGGGGTTGTCGCTGACGCCCTGGTTGAGAACATAAAGAAAGCGGCTGCCCGAGAGCAGGATGGCGCGAACCGGATTGGCGCCGCCGGAAGAGACCGGAAGCCCATCAATCGGTCTCAGCCTGCCCGTATTATGGTCGATCTTGAAGCCTGTGATGATGCCGTTGCCGGAGGGATCGGCCGTTACCGTCCCCGTCACATAGAGAAAGCCAACCGTATAGCTTTGGACGCAAGACGTAACGCTGAGTACAACGCCAGCAGAGAGGGCGCTCATCAGAAGGGCCTTGCCGAATTTCTTGAACTTCATGCGATTCCTTCATCCTGGTCAGGCGTGCGCCGCCAAGTTTGCTAGTTCCACAGCAGAGCTGGGATGGGACGGGTCCCTGCTGCATTGTAAAAGCCAAGGGTAGGTTGTGCCTAGTTTCGGCCGAAGTGTGGGGAAAACCGGGCATTTCCCAGGGCCATCCCACCCAGCGTGCAACAGAAAGCCACGCCTTTTGGGTTGACCGAACCAATTTCAGGCGCGGATGCATTTTGGACGCCCCAAAGCAGGGAAACGTCAACACCCATCCGACGTTTAGGAGGCGATCCAAACCGGACAAGGCGAACCTGGGCGGGATGGATGAGGTCGATTGCCAGCCAGGAGCTGTGACCCTGTGGGTCAAAGCTCCGGGGTTGGGGGCTGGACTACCAGACGCGGCAGGAGTTCACCGGAGCCATGGGCTGGCCCTTGGTGCATCCGAAGGCCTTGCCGAACTCGTCAAAGTTCTGTACTGAGCCGTTGACGCGCCAGCGGCCGGGGGAGTGGGGGTCGGTGAGTGCCGACTGGCGGGCCGACTGCTCGGTCTGGTTCTGGCACCAGACCTGGGCAAACCCCAGGAAGTAGCGCTGCGCTTCGGTGTAGCCGTCGATCTTGTCGTTGATGGTCTTGCCCTGTGCCGCCAGAGTGTCCAGCAGGGCCATGTAGGCGATGCGCAGGCCGCCGTTGTCGGCCGTGTTTTCGCCCAGGGTGAGCTTGCCGTTCAGCTTTTGCGCCGGGACGTCGCCCCTGGCCGCAGCCGTCTCAAAGCCGCTGTACTCGCTGGCCACGCAGTCGGTGCGCTCGGTGAAAGCCTTGCGATCTTCTGCCGTCTGCCACTCGCGCAGGTTGCCGTGGCCGTCGTACTTGGAGCCTTCGTCGTCGAATCCGTGGGTGATCTCGTGGCCGATGACGACGCCGATGCCGCCGAAGTTCACGGCCGGATCGATGGTGAAGTCGAAGAAAGGCGGCTGCAGGATGCCGGCCGGGAAGTTGATGTCGTTGAAGGACGGGTCGTAGTAGGCGTTGACCGTGGGCGGCGTCATGCCCCACTCCTTCTCGTCCACCGGCTTGCCCAGATGGTCCAGGTTCCAGTCTCGCTCGAAGACGGCGCTGCGATGCAGGTTGCCGATCAGGTCGTCGCGCTCCACTTTCAGGGCAGAGTAGTCGCGCCACTTTTCCGGATAGCCGATCTTGTTGCGCACCATGGCCAGTTTTTCTTCCGCAGCCTTCTTGGTGGCGTCGCTCATCCAGGGCAAGGTCTTGATGTCGTCGCCCAGGGCCTTTTCAAGCGCGGCCACAAGCTGATCCATGCTGGTTTTGGCCTGGGGCGGGAAGTGGAGCTTCACCCAGTCCTGGCCCACGGCCTCGCCCAGGGCGCGGTCGGTCATGGCGGTGCACTGCTTCCAGCGCGGGGTGGGTTCCTTCTGTCCGGCCAGGGTCTTGCCAAAGAAGGCGAAGTTCTCGTCGAAGAAGGCCTTGGGCAGGTTGATGGCCGAGGCGTGCAGAGTGTGCCAGCGGAAGTAGGCCTTCCAGGCGTCGACCGGCTCGCTGGCGACCAGGTCGTTGAGGGTCTTGAAGAAGTTGGGTGTGGCCACGTTGAGTGAATCGAAGGGGCGCACTTTGACGGCCTTGAAGTAGACCGTGAAGTCGAAGTTCGGAGTCAGCTTCTCGAAATCGGCCACGGTGTAGATGTGGTAGCGGTTTTCGGGCTGGCGCAGGTCGGTGCGGCTGGTGGAAGACCTGGCCAGCGCGGTTTCGATTTCCAGAACGGCCGCTGCTTCTTTGGCGGCCTGGTCCGGAGTGTCGCCGGCCAGCGTGAACATCTTCGTCACGTGCTCGATGTACTGCTTGCGGATCTGCTGGAAATGAGGGTTGTCCACGATGTAATAGTCGCGGTCGGGCAGCGAGAGGCCGCCCTGGCCGATGCCGGCGATCTGCTTGCTGGAATCCTTCTCGTCCTGTTCGACGCCAAAGTTGAACAGCGGCGCGGGGTCGCCCTTGGCGGCCAGTTCGGCGATCAGATTGGCGAGATTGTGGGCGTCTTTCAAGGCGGCGATGCGCTTGAGTGCCGGCTCCAGGGGCGTGATGCCCTTCTGCTCCACCAGATCGGTATTCATGCAGGCGGCAAAGTAGTCGCCGTACTGCTTCTCAAGCGGGCTCTTGGGGCTGGTAGCGGCAGAGTCCAACTCCTGCCAAAGCAGGTAGCGGTTGCGCTCCTGCAGCAGCGAGAAGGAGCGCGCCCAGCGGACCTGGTCGGCCGGGATGGGATTGTTCTTGACCCAGTTGCCGCAGGCGTACTGGTAGAAATCGGTGCAGGGATCGGCTGTCTTGTCGATGGCCGTCCCATCGAAGCTCTTGATGGCTGCGGGCGGCGCGGGCTTTTGGGCGTCGGAAGCAGTCTGCGCTGAAGCCGGTCCGCACGCCAGAAACGGAGCAGCCAGCAGCAGGATAGGTGCGAGACGAAAGCAATTCATCGAATGTCCTCTTGGAAACGCGGTCAGCCGGTCGTACCCATCGGCGCATCGAGCGCCTGCGGATGGAGGCCAGGATTCAGTCCAGCATCGAGATCGGGCCAGCCAATTTCTTGTGGACTGCATTGCCTAGCAGGCTATCACGCAGCCCTTGCGTGGACGAAAGCCGGTGCGTGGTCGGGCGGCGCCGAGAGGGGTACGCAGCCGTGGCCCAATCGTCGCTCGGGACTGACCTCCGCCTTATTTGGGGGGCGCGATCGTTCCGCCGCGATCCGCACTGGGTGCCGGGCCGCTGGCTGCCGAGGCATCCAATACTTTTTGGACCTCGCGCAGTGCCGGATCTTCCGGGAACAGCGTGCGATATTGCTGCACCAGGTCGCGGGCGCGCCAGGCCTGGCCGGCCAGGAAGTACTGCTGCGCCAGCCTTGCCACCAGCGGTCCCGAGTAGGGATAGGCGGCGACCCCGCGTTCCAGAACAGCCTGCGCATCCGACGTCCGGCCCAGATTCCCGAGCGCCGTGGCCAGATTGAGGAACGTAGTCGGCTCTTCGGACCCCTGTTCAAGTGCACGCGCAAAATCGCCGGCGGCCCGGGCGTTGTCCTTCTTCTGAGCCAGTTCGACCGC
>JBEKTB010000079.1:0-16982 GCA_049516495.1 Occallatibacter sp. | reverse complement strand
AACTCGGAAACATCGATCGGAGTGGCTTGGAGAAAGGTCGTCCGCGCCTGCGGCCGAAAGACATTGCGTGCCGTGGACTTGTCTGAAGAAGCTCCGCCAGACATGCGTCGCTCCATCCAATAAACCATGTTGCTGGCGCTCGATTCGAGCAGGAATTCCAGCTCCGAGCGCAGCCGAGCAACACGCTTCTTCAGTCCCGGTGCTTCGTCGATGCCCTTCAGCCCCTCCATCTCCGCTTCCATTCTTCGTAACGTAGCCCGGACCGCGGTGTAGAGGTCGCCTGAGGTTTCGAGGAACTCCTCGCGCTCGGTGAAGGGCTGGCGGCCGTCTCCGGCCATGGGAAGTCCGGCGAAGAACATGCGTGCCCGATCGCGGAGCTGCTGGGTCTGGGCGGGCAGGTTTTCCGCGCCTTCCTTGCCGCGCAGCAGGACGTCGGTGTCGCGGGCCAGCTCCTCAAAGCGGATATTGCTAACCGAAAGCCCGAAGTAGCTGGATGCGACGTCTTCCAACTCGTGCGCCTCGTCGAAGACCACCGCCGCGGCGTCGGGCAGGATGCCTGCGTCGGGCGCGCCCGTGGCCTCGCGCTTGAGCGCCAGGTCGGCGAAAAACAGGTGGTGGTTGACGATAATAATGTCGGACTCGAGCGCCTTGCGACGCATCTCTGTGATGAAGCAGCGCCCATAATCCGGGCAGGTGGACCCCAGGCAGGCGTCGGTGCGCGCATCCAGCTTTTGCCACAGCGCGCTCGACTCGGGCAGTTCGGAGATCGGTGATCTGCTCCCACTCGGCAATCTGGCGGTACTGGTCGATCTCCTCCAGGCCGGACAGAATCGGCTGGGCGCGCAGGGTGACCAGCTTGTGGCGGCAAAGGTAGTTGGCGCGGCCCTTCATGTAGCAGACGCGCAGATCGCCCAGCAGCGTTTCAAGGAAGGGAATGTCGCGGAAGTAGAGCTGGTCCTGCAAGGCCTTGGTGCCGGTGGAGACAATGACCCGCTGGCCGGTGCGCAGGGCGGGCAACAGGTAAGCCAGTGTTTTGCCGGTGCCCGTGCCGGCCTCGACGATCAGGTGGCGGCGTTCTTCGAGAGCCCGTTCCACGGCCTTGGCCATTTGAAGCTGGCCGGGGCGATATTCGTAGGGCAGGGGCGAGCGCGCCAGAATGCCGCCCGGCGCGAAGAACTCGTGCAGGGAGGGCAGGGCGCGGGTTGGGTTGTCCGTGGTGGGCATCGGAGCCGGTTGCTCTTCCCATCATAGTGATGCAACCGGCTTTCAGGCGGGGGCAGGCGCGGCTTCCGCCGCGGCGATTTGCCGGGAATCAGGCCGGCAGGCTTTCGGCCGTGGTGGGATCGATGATCCTGAGCACCCTCGACACGCTGTTGGCGGGAAATCCACCCATCTGCGCATGTTTGCGCACTGTTTCTTCGTCCGGCGCGATGTAAATGCAATAAATTTTGTTGTCGGTGACGTAGCTGTGCAGCCACTGAATTTGCGGTCCAAGGCTCCGCAGCACGCTGCAGGATTTCTCCGCCACGCCCTGCAACTGCTCAGCCGACAAGGAACCGGCGCCAGGGATCTCCCGTTCGATCACGAATTTCGGCATCGAAGAACCTCCACAAGACAAGGAATTGCAGTAGTGTACCCACACGCCGAACGACTTGTGCAGAAAATTTGTCGCCGCTGGTCCTGGCAGGCTGCGGGATCGGCGCAATTTGCTATGGTCCACACCCCCGCACTCAGCCGAAATCCGGGACTTTGCCGGCGGGGCTGGAGTGGTACTGGTCCTGACTCTGGTCCTGGCTTTGGACCTGGGTATGCTGTGAGTCCAGCCAATGGCCGATCATCAGGGTCTCCTCCGGCGTTTCGCCGCCCGCGACCAGGGATGAGTTCTTCAGCAGCCTCTTGCGCACCTCGGCTGCCCGTTCGGCCGCGGCTGCCTTCCGGCCCTGCGCGGCGGAGTACAAGTCGATTGCATTGATACTCATGGAGTTCCCGTGGATGTGCATCGTTCCCTCCCGCGGTGCCTGAGGGCAATCGCTTTGCCAGGGGCGTGCCGCATCCATGGGAAAAGACTCATCCGGCGAAAACTCCCGTTCGTGCCGGGATTATCACCCTGGGTAGACTAAGCTGGAGTTAGGTGTTCTGCTCCTCCGCCGCGACCGGTTCCTCAATCTGCAGGTCGTAAAAAAGTACTCGGAGTTGAAACGAACCTGCAACTCATGCAGACCGTCGGGCCGCACTCTTTGGGTGCGAACGGCCATTGGAGACAAGTTTTGTCGAAATATCATAAATCGGTTGTACCCACCAAATCGCGCGCCGGCTCGATTCCCCTGGTGGCCATTGTGGGCCGGCCCAATGTGGGCAAATCCACGCTCTTCAACCGGCTCACCGGCAGCCGGCGCTCCATTGTGGGCGACGAGCCGGGCATTACCCGCGACCGTATCTATGGCGAATTCGAGTGGGCGGGCCGCGATTTCCGGTTGGTGGACACGGGCGGCATGGTGCCCGACGATACGGAACTGATTCCCAGCGAGATCTACGCCCAGGCCAAGGTGGCGCTGGAAGAGGCCGACGCGCTGATTCTGGTGGTGGATGCGCGTACCGAGCTGGCCAGCCCTGATTACGACCTGGTGCGCATGCTGATTCGGGGTGGCAAGCCGCTGTTTCTGGCGGTGAACAAGGTCGAGGGCGAAGCCATGGCGCTGGCTGCCGAGAACTTCCGCCAATTGGGCATCCGCAATGTGTTTCCCGTCAGTTCCGAGCACGGGTTGGGAATCGGCGACCTGCTGGAGGCGATTGCCGATGCGATTCCCGCTCCGCCGGAGCCTGAGCTGACCGAGGAGGAGATTCGCGCCGCTGCTCAGGCCGCGGCTGCCGAGGAGGCTGAATCTGTCGCCGCCCCGGAGACCGAGGACGTCGAGGAGGGTGAGGCGGACGAGGAAGATCTGCTGAGCGCGAAGCCCAACCGCACCCATGGCGAGTTTGAAGTACACGAGACCTCGGTAGCAATCATCGGGCGGCCCAACGTGGGCAAATCCACGCTGCTGAACGCGTTGACAGGCACCTCGCGGGCCATCGTTTCGCCCATCGCGGGCACCACTCGCGACGCGGTGGACGAGGTGATCGACTTCGAGGGCAATCAGCTCCGGTTTGTGGATACGGCCGGCATCCGGCGCAAGAGCAAGACCCACCTGATGGCGGAGAAGCTGAGCGTGGTGATGGCGCGTCGGCATCTGGAGGCCGCGGACGTGGCCCTGCTGGTGATCGACGCGACCGATGGAGTGACCGGGGCCGACGCCACCATCGGCGGCTATGCCCACGAGAGCGGGCGCAGCGTCATCATCGTGGTCAACAAGTGGGACGCGGTGACCACCGGCCGCACCGACGGCAAGCCGCCAGCCGACCGCGAAATCTTCGAGCAGCAACTGCGCCGGGTGCTCAAATACCTGAACTACGCGCCGGTGATCTTTCTCTCCGCACTGGAAGCGACAGGCCCCGAAGCCAAGAGACTGGATCGGGTGCTGCATGAGGTAACGGCCGTGGCAGCCGAGCGGCGCAAGCGAGTTTCGACCGGCCAGATGAATCGCTTCCTGGACAAGATCGACTTCCAGCGCGCGCCGGTGCCCATGGCCAAGCGGATTCGTATCTTTTATATGACGCAGGCCGCCGTCGCGCCGCCCACGTTTGTGCTCTTCACCGACCGCGACATCAAGCTGCACTTCAGCTTCGAGCGTTTCCTCGAAAACCAGATTCGCGAGGCCTTCGGCTTCCAGGGAACGCCGATCTGGTTCAAGGTGAAAGCGCGCAACGAGAAGAAGGGCGATTAGAGTCACAAGGCGGGGCGGCTTTGCTTGAAAAGTGCTCCATTCGACCGAGCTTTTGGGCGAGCGATCCGTTTCCGGTGAAACTACGGGTCGGTCGATGTTCGTGGCCTCCCACTCTTCGCCAGAAAAAAAGCGAAAGAGGGGGCACCCAAATTGGTGGGGCAGAGAAGAAAGAGCAAAGGGAGTGGCGGGCTGCTTGCCGCGCCTCCTTCCTCAGTTCTTCATCGAACCGCAGGAGACTGAGACCGTTCAGCGTGCCTTACTATCACCAGGTTTCTGACGGCTTCTTGTCTGGCGGGAGACATCGGTCGCAGCGGCCACAGCTTTGGCGACTTCCGGCTCAGAGAGCGGCTTCCGCAGCGTGCTGCAGGCGCCTCCCTGCTTTCCCAGGCGCAGCAAAGTCAAGCCCCACGGGGCGCCGCTCATGGCAATGACGGGTATGCGTGGAAAATTCCTGCGAACCTCACGAATAAATTCCAGACCATCCATTTCGGGCATTTCAATATCCGTGATAATCGCGTCAACCGGTTCCTTGCTCAGCAGCGCGAGCGCCGACCGGGCGGAGGTTGAAGTGATCACCTCGTGCCCCGCCTCAGACAACATGGCGTTGGCAATGGCAAGGCTTGTCGGTGAATCGTCTACAACAAGGATCTTAGTCATAAGGCCTGAGCGATCGCATATCTGCCACATCACCGATTGGTGCGGCCAGCTGTTCCGAGCTGAAACCAAGGAAAGGAGCTTCTGTCCTCAGTGAGCAGAGGAGTTGAAAACGACGTCGTGAACAGGAATGGAAGCAGATTCCAAGCTCATATTGTTGTTCCAGTAGCCACTTTCGAGAGCCGCTTCCAACCCAGCGCTGCTGATAAACCGCATCAACCATATCGGTCTTCTGAATGCATTCGTTCAACTGCCGTTTTGGCTCATCGACTTTTGCCGAGGCGGTACTGGTAATTTTTAGGCGAATCCCCGACTTTTCGGGAGCAGGCCTGCGCGGATGCTGCTCCAGCGCTATCGCAGGGCCATTGCATTCAACCGGCTCGCGGAAACGCGCAGATAGCTCTCCCATACGGCCTCCGGAATGTCCACGTGGGGAAGGAAATTGCGTCCCTGGGGTCCGTAGCCATTTTCGTCGTCATGGAGCCGGCTGATCTCTCCCAGAACCAATCCCAGGAACCGCTCCAGTGTCCAAGTCCCCTGGGGATTGCCGAGTTGGGGCAACCCATCCCGTCCGTGCTCCACGCGCGGGACAAAGACGGCGTGGCTCATGGCGCGCGGCTCGAGTCCGGTAAGCTCCGCCGCGCGTCCCCAGGTCAGAATGGACCGGCGCTGCATTGTAGGGTCCTGAAGAACGAGCACCGTCCTCGCCAACCCCAGCGCCTTCAGCATTTCCAGGCTGAAGCGGGCATTTTCACCAGCATTTCTCGATTGCTTCTCGACCAGCAGGCGGCCCTCGGGAATTGCGAACGTCCTCTCGGCTACTGCGGCATACATCTCCGCCTCCGCCATGGTCTCCCGGATGGACTCATCCTCGACCTGGGAGCCATAGGATGAGGCGCGCAGATTCTCAAAAAGCAGCCCCGTCGCGTGGCCCACGCCGCCTGAAAACAGCAGCTTCGCTTGGGGAGCCCGCTGCGCCAGGGTGCAGGCAGCGGTCAAGGTGGCCACCACCTGGTTGCCCAGCAGCACAATCGCGTCGACTCCGCTCAGATCTTCCGGCTGCGGTCCTCGGCCCTGGAAATCGTCGAAAGCCAGGTAGGCGCTGATGCGGTTGATGTCGCGGCAAAGCACTTCCGGGCTGGGCTGCATCGCTGAGGTTCTCACTCGAAACAGATTAGGCGCTGAGGGCAGGCCCTACAATGAACCGGTATGCCCACCGCCGTACGCTCGCACGCAAAGATCAATCTTGGCCTACACATCGGCGCGCCGCGCGCTGACGGCTTTCATGCTCTGACTACCGTTTACCAGACTCTGGAACTCTATGACCTGGTCACGGTCACGGCCCGTCCGGCGGCGGCGACCTCGCTTCGGCTTACCTCAAACGACAGGCGCGTCCCTACCGATGCCCGCAACACCGCCTGGAAGATGGTGGTGCTGGCGCTCAAGGCGCTTGGGCTCACAGCCGAGGTGGAGATCAACATCGAAAAGCGCTTGCCGGTACAGGGCGGGCTGGGCGCGGGCTCGGCCAACGCGGTGGCGGCGCTGGTGGGGCTGGAAGCGGAACTGGGTATAGCCAGTCAGCAGGCCGGCGAGTCGGCGAGTCAGAGCGCGGGCGGCCCGGATTGGGGCGCACGCCGGCTGGAGGTTGCGGCCAAAGTCGGCTCCGATGTGCCGCTTTTTCTGATCGGGGGAACGATTCTGGGCCTCGACCGCGGCCAGCAGGTTTACCCACTGCCGGATGTCGAACCCCTGTGGTGCGTGGTGGCGACGCCCGACGTGGGGGTCTCGACTCCCCAGGCTTTTCGCGACTGGGACGCCCTCTGCGCCGCCGAGGGTTTGACCGCCGAGGCAAGCGCAGATAAACTGGAAGAGTTGAGCCGCGCCTATGCCAGCGCCTTTGCGGAAGCAATTCCGGGAGGACGGCCGGGAGCAGGCTCCTCCGGTGTTCTTTCAAGTTGGGAGAACCTGGCCGGACCTCAAGAGTCCGCGCTTGTCCGCACCGGGACTACGAGCTGGATTGAAAACGACTTTGAACGCGTCGTCTTTCTCCAGCATCCTTCCCTTGCAGAAATCAAGCGCATTCTCGCGGGCCCGGGCACTCCGGAGGCAGTCCGCCATGCCCAGTCGTTAGTGGCCTCGCTTTCAGGGTCCGGTTCGGCTCTCTACGGGTTGTACCTGACCCGTGAAGATGCGGAAGCGGCGCGTGAACGTCTGCGGCCGGCCGGTGTTCGGAGTCACTTGACCCGCACCCTGCCGCGGCTCGCCTACTGGCGCGAAATGCTTCTGCTATAAGGGTGTTGACAGGCGTCCGTTGGGCGAGAGAGACTCGCCAGCGGCTGCCAAGTTGGGCGATCGTCTAATGGTAGGACAGTGCCCTTTGGAGGCACTTGTCCAGGTTCGAATCCTGGTCGCCCAGCCAAGTTCCTGAAAGTCTCGAAACAGTCGTCGGTTGCCGGTCGTTCGTGGTCCGCAAGCGGTTCTCACTGGGCGCTGCAGCTGAAATCTGATAACGGAACCCGGAAACAGCCAAAGCCAACCAGCTTGGAGGTCATCGGAAATGGAAGTAGGGACATTGACGGTAGCGGCAGAAGAGAAGCAGCAGGGGAGCGGACCGAACACCACGCGCGACGCAGCGGGCAAAGAGCCCGTAGCCGGGGAAGCCATAGCCAAGGAACCCGCGGTCCAAAAGGAGCCAGCGTCGAATACGGTTGCGGCTGCAGTTGTTGCCCCGGTTCTGACTCCGGCGCCGGGCGCGGCCGCCACCAAGCCGGCCCCAGAGCGCAAGCGGGCCCGGAATCTGAGCGAGGACAAGCGGTTCAAGCTGTTCTCCGGCACGGCCAATCGGCCTCTGACTGAGGAAATCGGCCGCTACATCGGCGTTCCGGTGGGCGAAGTCAAGATCCAGCGCTTTGCCGACGGCGAAGTCTACTTCCAGTTGCTTGAGAACGTGCGCGGAGTGGATGTGTTTGTGGTGCAGCCCACCTGCTACCCGGTGGACCAGCACCTGGTGGAGCTGCTGGTGATGATCGACGCGCTCAAGCGGGCCTCGGCGGCCAGGATTACGGTGGTTGTGCCCTATTACGGCTACGCCCGCCAGGATCGCAAAGACCGTCCCCGCGTTGCCATCAGCGCCAAGCTCATTGCCGATCTGCTCACCACGGCAGGCGCCAATCGCGCCCTTTTTGTCGACCTGCACGCCGCGCAGATTCAAGGTTTCTTCAACATCCCCGTCGATCACCTCTTCGCCAGTCCGGTGCTGGTGAGCTACTTCCGCGAGCTTGCGCTGCCCAACCTGACGGTGGTTTCACCGGACGCTGGCGGCGTGGAGCGCGCCCGGTTCTTCGCGCAGAAGATTGGCGCGCCGCTGGCCATTGTGGACAAGCGGCGCACGGACATGAACGTCACCGAGGTGATGCACGTGATCGGCGATGTGAAGGGCAAGAACTGCCTCATCATCGACGACATCATCGACACCGCCGGAACCCTGGTGAAGACTGTGGACGCGCTCTACGCCGCTGGCGCGGCTGCCGTTCATGCCGGGGCCAGCCACGCCGTGCTTTCAGGGCCGGCAATCGACCGCATTGCCAACTCGCGCCTGGAACAGGTGGTGGTTACCAACACCATTCCCCTGCGCGAGGCGGCAGCCAAGTTGCCCAAGATCAAGGTGCTCTCCATCGCCGGCCTGCTGGGTGCGGCTATCGAGAGCATTCACATGGAAACCAGCGTGAGTACGCTGTTCAGTTAGAAGCAGCTTTCAGCTTCTAGCTACTAGCTTCTAGCCAGGCGTTTCGTGAGATTGACCTTCGCGATTGAGCGAGGGAAAAATGCGCTGAATCGATCGCTAGTCGAATTTGGCGCGCAACAGCAACAAGCGGCTCTTAGCCAGAAGCTAGAAGCAGCTTTTCAACAAAGGGAGCGGGACGATTCAGTTCACAGCAGCAATGCAAGCTAGAGGCTAGAAGCTAATAGCTAGGAGCTGCTTTACCGTGCCCGAACGAAGGAAACGAGAGACCGAATGCCGGAAGTAGTCGTAGCCAAGCCCCGTGAGGGCAAGTTCAACAAGAATGCCGCTCGCCGTGTGCGCGTCGCGGGCAAGATTCCTGCCGTTCTGTATGGTTCCGGGGAGCCCCCGGTGGCCATCGAGGTGGATCCCAAGCAGATTTCCCGGATTCTCTTCTCCGAGACCGGCCACAACACCATCTTCGACGTCGAAGTTGCCGGGCAATCCACGGCCAAGGCCATGATCGTCGACTGGCAGCGCGAGCCGCTCAAGGACCTGTTGATTCACATCGACCTGAAGCGCATCGCCCTGGACAAGACCCTGCGCGTTAGCGTGCGCGTCAAGCTGCTGGGCATTCCGCTGGGCGTCAGGACCTCCGGCGGCATCCTGGACCAGGTTTTGCGCGAGGTCGAGATCGAGTGCCTGCCTGCCAACATTCCCAGCCACATCGACGTGGATGTCACCAATCTGGAGATGCATGGCGTCGTGCGGGTCGCAGATCTGCCCCACTCCGAAGCCATCAAGTTCCTGAATCCGGAGGACGCGACCGTAGCTCACGTCGTCTCCATCCGCGAGGAAGCGCCCACCGCTGCTGAGGCCGAGGCAGCCGCTGTTGCCGCTGCCACTGCCGCCACCGCGGGCGAGCCTGAGGTTGCCAAGAAGGGCAAGCCAGAGGCTGACGCTGGGGCCAAGAAGCCCGAGGCAAAAAAGTAAGCCTTGGACCAAGCAAGTGAACCCGGTGTGCGGCGCGGCCCCTTTCTGGTGGTGGGGCTGGGCAACCCCGGTTTGGAATATCTGTGGACCCCGCATAACGCGGGGTTCATGGCCATCGACCGCATCGCCTTGCAAGAAGGGGTTGTGGTCCAGAACCGGCGCTGCCGGGCTACCACCGCGACCTGCCGCATAGCCGGACGCGAGGTGATCCTGGCCAAGCCGGAGACCTTTATGAACCTGAGCGGGCTGGCTGTGGCCGCGCTGGTTCGGGAGTTTGAGGCCGACCCGGTCCGGGACCTGCTCGTGATTTACGACGAGTTGGATTTGACGCTGGGGACCCTCAAGATCAGGGAGCGCGGTTCGCCCGCGGGCCACAATGGAGCCCGCAGCATAACCGGCGCCCTGGGCAATCAGGAGTGGTTGCGCCTGCGCATTGGAGTGGGACCGGATTTACCACCCGAGGCCATTGCGGCAGGCGGGAAGCGTTCGGGGAAGGATTACCTGCTTTCGCCCATGCGGAAGGCGGATTTGACGGTGCTGGATGAGGTGTTGGACCGGGTGGCGACTGCCACGCGGCGCATCATCGGCGAAGGTCCGGCAGCCGCGATGAACGAGTTCAACCGCCGCGAGCGAAACGGCGCGGAGGAGTAGGAAACGGGGAGCGGGGATAGGCCTACGGCTTATCAATCCTTCGCTCCAGTTTGAGGCAGTGGATGGCGTTGCCATCGCAGCACTGAAGTGAGAAGCAAGCAAGGAACGAACGGCCGCTATGGTGTATGCACCGGCGGCAGTGGCTGGGGTCAACGGACTCCAGCGGAAAAGGAAACCGGATGTCCCGTTTGTATGAGGTTATGTTCATTGTTCGGCCCGACGTGGCCGAAGAGGATGTCGACAAGCTGATCGCCGGCTTTTCCACCAATGTCGCCAACGGCGGCGGGGTGGTGAAGACGGTCGAGAAGATGGGCCGGCGCAAGCTCGCTTACACGGTGCGCAAGTTCAACGACGGCAATTACGTGCTGCTCACCGTCGAGGCCGGCGGCCCGGTGGTTTTGGAGTTGGAGCGTCGTCTGCGCGTCACCGAGCCAGTGATCAAGTTCATCACCGTGCGCATTGACGAGGAAGAGAAGCGCCTGGCCAAGGTCAAGGCTCTGCGCGGGGTTCGCCGTGCGGCGCCCGTTGCGACGCCGATTTCAGCCCCGGCCCAGGCGGCTGCTCCGGCCGTTGCGCCAGCGCCAACTCCGGCCGTTGCCGCCGTTGCCACGCCTGCTGCAGTGCCCGCCCCGGCGGAAGCTGCCGAGCCGGTTCAGGCCAGCGTCTAGGGTTTGTCACGAATTGCCGCTGCCGGCCCCCTCGTGTTGGGGTAACCGGCTCCGGCCCGATCCAGCGTCCCTTGCGCGCCGTGCGGCGCCCACCGGGATTCAAGAGAGTAAAGAGGAAACACCATGTCTGAAGAGACCCCTGGAAAGGCGCCCGAGACGGGCGCAGCAGCACCTCAAGCCACTTCCGGAACCGAATCCAGCACCGGCCCGAGTTCCGGCCCAAGCGCCGGTCCGACTTCCAGCCCGAGTTCTGGTTCGAGTTCTGGTTCGAGTTCAGGACCCCGCCCCGGCGGCCGCTCTGGCGGGCCCGGTGGACGGCCTTCGGGTGGACCCGGCGGCCGCGGCAAGTTTTTCCGCCGCAAGAAGGTCTGCAAGTTCTGTACCGAGAAGATTGATGCGATCCCTTACCGCGACGTCCGGTTGCTGCAGGGGTTTGTGGCCGAGCGCGGCAAGATCGTGCCCCGGCGGCTCACCGGCGTGTGCACCAAGCACCAGCGCCGCCTGACCCGCGCCATCAAGCAGGCCCGGAACATCGCTTTGCTGCCGTTCGCCACACGGCACTAGATTTCGGCCCCGGCTGTCGCCCGTTCGTCCCGGTTAACTTCTTCTCAATCAGGAGTGACCCAGGACGAACGGAACTTGGCGGCGACAATCTTCCGGATGCCGATGTAGAATCTTCGGCGGCGCACCGACTGACAGGCGCCTCCGCTCAAAAGAATGAGGAGCGCTTACGGCGCCCGCCCGTACCGAGGGAGAGTTTCAAAATGGAAGTAATTCTGAAGGAAGACGTAGCCAATCTTGGCCACCGCGGCGATGTCGTCAAGGTGGCCGACGGCTACGGCCGCAACTTTCTGCTGCCCCGCAAGCTGGCGCTGCAGGCTACTTTAGCCAACAAGGCTGTCGTCGAGCAGATGAAGACCGCCGCCGCCCGCCGCTCCGCCACTGAGAAGGCTCAGGCGGAAGAGCTGGCCGCCAAACTCGCGCCGGTCGTGCTCAGCTTTACCCGCAAATCGGGCGAAGCCGGCCACCTGTTCGGTTCGGTTACCTCGGCAGACATCGCCGCAGCTCTGGAAACCAAGGGCTTCGAGATCGATCGCCGCAAAATCCAGTTGGAGGAGCCGCTCAAGACACTGGGCGATTTCACTGTGGCTATCAAGCTTTACCGCGAAGTGGCCGCGCAGATCCAGGTGAAGGTGCTGGCCGAGGCCACGGAGGAAGCTGCTGCCGAGATTCCGGTTGCCGCAACTCCGGCCGCCGAGACCGTCGCAGCCGAGTAGCTCGAATCCACTCGCACTCACCCGCCTCTCGGTTCGCCGAGGGGCGGGCGTGTCTCATCAGTACGCTACTCCACCATCGCCAGCGGCCGGCTTCTCTCGGTGCGCAGCGTGGGCACCGCAGCCAGCAGGCTCCTGGTATAGGGATGCTCCGGATTTGTGAGCAGCCGTCTGCTGGGCCCCACTTCTACCACTTCGCCCGCGCGCATCACGGCGACTTGGCTGGCCACCTCTCCTACCACCGCCAAATCATGTGAAATGAACAGCATGGCCAGGCCGTGCTGGCGCTGCAGGTCTCTCAGCAAGTCCAGCACCTGCGCCTGGACCGTTACATCCAGAGCGGTCGTAGGCTCGTCGGCAATCAGCAGACGCGGCCGGTTGATCAGGGCCATGGCGATCAGAATTCTCTGCCTCTGCCCGCCTGAGAACTGATGCGGATGGTCTCCGTAGCGCCGCTCCGCTTCAGGGATGGAGACCGATTCCAGCGCGGCGAGGGCCTTTTTTTTGGACTCCCTGCCGGTCCAGGAAGGGAAATGGGCCTCGGCGCTTTCAGCTACCTGGCGGCCAATCGTCATTACCGGGTTCAGAGCCGTCATCGGCTCCTGGAAAATCATGGCGATTTCCCTGCCCCGCAGATGGCGCAAGGCCCCGGCTGGTTGTCGCAAGAGGTCGATTACGGATGGGCTTTGGGCGCTCTGGCCATCAGATGATCCGCTCAGGCTGTCCGCTCCGGCTCTCCGCCAAAGAATCTGCCCCGTCACCCGCGCCGCCGGTCCCAGCAATCCAAGAATCGCCAGCGCCGTGGCGCTTTTGCCTGATCCCGACTCGCCCACCAGGCCCAGCACCTCGCCCTCATCCAGTTGCAGGCTGACGCCACGGACGGCCTGGGTGGCGCCAAAGCGAACCCGCAAATCCTGAATGTCCAAAAGCGGCGGCATGAACCAATGCTAGAGCATTCCGCTCCCCACATACCGCAGCAGTTCGGGATCGGCGGGCGGCATGCGGGTGGCAGGAAGGCGGTCCCGGCCAAGCGGACCGAAGGCGTTCGGACCCGGATCGTGTACAGGATTGCACAATTGCACATTGCAAACTTGGCGGCAATTTGCGATATATAGCAGATAAAAAGAGCTTTGAGCCTGTTCGAACGGTCCGCCTTCAGCGCCGCGGAGGCAACGCGGCGCGTGGTAGATTCATCTCTATATCAAACAAGGGAGATCTCAGGAATGAAAATCAAATGGTTTGCTCTTTCAGTGCTCTCGCTTTCGTTGGGAGCGGCTTACTTCGCAACCGGCACAGCACACGGTACACCCCTGCCATCACCGGCGGCCGGCTACGGCCAGGACCGCGGCGGATGGGATGCACCTCCGGCAGAGTTCCGCGAGGCCCAGCGTCAGGGCTTTCACGATGGCATTGAAGGCGCCCGCAAGGACTTTGACAATCACCGCCGTCCGGACGTGAATAACCGCGATGAGTACCGGCATCCCAGGGTCGCGCGCGATCTTCGCGAGGACTATCGTGAAGGATTCCGGCAGGGATATGACCGCGCCATGCATCATCTGATGGGTGAGCCTGGGCGCTGAAGCGGCTCCAGTTTGAGTCGTAGCGATCGGGTCGTTCGGTGACCCCCCGGGTGCATTTCTACCCTTTAAATGGAGAGTGCGACATGCCACTTGTCAACGTCTTGCTCACGCTGATTGTCGTAGGAGTTCTGCTCTGGCTCGTCAACCGTTACATCCCCATGCAAGGGACGATCAAGGGAATCCTGAATGCCGTGGTGGTGATCGTGGTCGTCCTCTGGCTGCTCAACATCTTTGGGCTCTATCACTACGTTCGCGATTTCCACGTTGGGCCGTGACAGGGGACTGGTTTTGACACTTGCAAGGCGGAGCGGGCAAACTCGCTCACTCCGCCCTGCAGCCACTCTCAGTTCTCGCAGCTCATATTCCCCTACTTCTGTTCGGATCCCACCGGATACACAAAAACCTGCTGTGGTGAGTCGATTTCCGTTCCGGGAGCGCTGAGCTTCAACTTCAGGGACTCAACCTCGGCCTTGCCATCCAGACGGCCCACGAACCCGAGTTCATACTGATTGCGAAAGCGGCGGGTCAATTCGTCAAGAAAAGGCGCAAACGAAACCGGGTTGCCCATCCCCTGCCAGAAACTCTTGCCGCCGGTCGCCTGCGTCACTTGTGCCAGAAGATTCTGGCCAGCATTGTTCGCGTACTCGGTGCTCTCGGCGCGGCCCTGATTCAGCCAGTAGATCGAGTAGACCACCAGCCTGGCCTTGACTGAATCCGAGATAGCGGCCTGGACGTATGGGTCCTCAGGGTCGTACTGCCTCTGGTAGTTATCCACGCCATCGGTCACCATGAGCACTTCGCGCCGGGCCTCGCGATCCGCGGAGGGCCATCGCTTGGCAAGGTCGGAGAGGCAGAAATAGGGGCTGGCATCGGAGCCGCGTGTGCCTCCGGGCAGATGCAGCGCCTTCAACACCTGTGCGTGGTCCGCGGACAGCGGGGCGGCAAAAACGGCATTTCCATTCTCCATGTAAGCGATGGCGGCCTTTGTATTCGGCGGCAGGCTGTTGATGAAGTGGGCAACGTCTTCCAGTTGGGACCCCAGGCTGTTGCGGGCCGATCCGTCGATCAGCACAACCACTTCCAGGCGGTTTTCAGGACCCTGGAGCGAGGTCCACTTCGTTACCTTGGCGTTTCTGCCGTTCAACTTCACGGCCAAATCCTGATTTGCGACGCTGGGTGGCACCTCGCCATCGTGCTTGGGGAGGACTGTGACGACGGCCTGCCCCTGGCCCTGGTTGCCCTCGCTCTGGCAAAACGCCGGCGCCGTCCCGAGCAGCGCAAAGGCGACAATGCATAGGACCGATCCTGAACTCTTCATGCGAAATTCTCCCTTCGAGGTTTCGTGCGGCGCAGCAATGGCCGTCGATCTGGCGCACTTCGCTTCTACTGGCTATTGGACGGCTGACTGAAGCCAATGGGCTCAGAGCGGCATCTCCACGACCGTCCTTATCGTAGCCCTCAGAGCCTATGCCGCGACGCCTCATACGCAAGATGCAACGCCGGCCGTTGGAGTTGACAGCGAGACGGGCTGAAGCTGAGAACGGGCGTCCTCGCTCTTTCCCGCAGTAAACTCGTATGCAGAGCAAGCACAGAGGTCCGCGGGTCGCCCAGATCCGGACCATCCGCACTGCCCCAGGAGAAACAATGGACTACGTCAATCTTGGCAAGACCGGACTCAAAGTCTCGCGCATCTGTCTCGGTTGCATGACCTATGGCGAGCCTGCCACGGGCGAACCGAAAGCCGGGAGGCACGCGTGGACTCTGAACGAAGGGGAGAGCCAGCCGTTCCTTCGCCAGGCGCTCGATCTCGGCATCAATTTTTTCGATACTGCCAATGTCTATTCAAGCGGCGCCAGCGAGGAAGTGCTGGGACGATTCCTGAAAGCCAACACCCGCCGCGAAGCCGTGGTGGTCGCGACCAAAGTGCATGGCGTGATGCGCGAGGAACCCAACGGCCGGGGCCTTTCGCGCAAGGCCATCCTGTATGAACTCGACCAGAGCCTCCGCCGCCTGCAGACCGACTATGTGGACCTGTACCAGATTCACCGCTGGGACTACGAAACGCCGATCGAGGAAACGCTGGAGGCGCTCAACGATGTGGTGAAGGCCGGCAAAGTGCGTTACATCGGCGCATCCTCCATGTTCGCCTGGCAATTCGCCAAAGCGCTCTATCTCGCCGACCGTCATGGATGGACCCGCTTTGTGACCATGCAAAACCACTTCAACCTGCTCTATCGCGAAGAAGAGCGGGAGATGGTTGGCCTTTGCGAGTCTGAAGGCATTGGTGTGCTGCCATGGAGCCCACTGGCACGCGGACGCCTAGCCCGCCCTTGGCAAAGTGAAACCACCAAGCGCTTTGAGACCGACCAGTTTGCGAAGTGGATGTACACAAAAACCGAAGAAGCCGACCACAAGGTTGTGGACCGGCTGGGCGAGGTTGCGGAACAGCGCGGCGTTCCGCGTGCGTCGCTGGCGCTGGCCTGGCTGCTGGGCAAGCCCGGTGTGGTCTCGCCGATTGTGGGCGCAACCAAGCCGCATCATCTTCAGGACGCTGTGGCCGCGCTCGACTTGCATTTGACTCAGGAGGAAATCGCTTCTCTTGAAGAGCCGTATACGCCTCATCCGGTTCTCGGCTTCAGTTGAGATTGTGTGCGCATTCGGCGTGCCGCTTCTTCCTCGCGGGCGCGGCATGGAAGGTATAATCCGGGGACAAGCAGCGGAGAAGCATGACGAACGAGAGTGGCGCGGCTGTGGAGAATTCGCCTGACCGGTGGAGTGTGTCGAGCCTTGTCCTGGGTGCAGGCTTTGGTCTCACCGGCGCCGGAACGGTGATGCTGGGAGTGCTGCTTCCGGTGCTCTCGCAAAGATGGGGCCTCAAGGACGACGCGGCCGGCGTTCTCTTCTTCCTGCAGTTTCTGGGATCGTCCATGGGCGCGATCCTGACTGGGACCAATCGCGTTCGTTCGATCATGAGCGGGTATGCCCTGCTGGTGGTTAGCGCATGTGCCCTGGCTTTTGCCGGCCCGCATTCGTGCTTCGCCATCTTCTTTTTCTTCGGCACGGGACTGGGCACGGCGATGACCGGGACCAGCCTGCTCATCTTCGAACGGTACGGCGACCACCGGGCCGTGCTGCTGGAGCGACTGAACTTTGCCTGGGCTGCCGGAGCCACGGCAGCTCCGATCCTCTTTCTGCCGTTCCTGCGCAGCGCAAATCCGCGCCCGCTCTTCTTCATCTTTCAAGGGCTGTTCCTGCTGCTCTTTGTCTGGGTGCTCTTTCGTGAACGGCAAGCCGATACCCATGCTCCATCCCTGCCCGATGAATTGCGGACGCCGAGGGCTGCTATTGCCGGTTCGCTGCTGCCGCTGGTGGTGCTGGCGCTGTGTGCCGTGGGCGTGGAGGGCTCGCTGAGCGACTGGCTAACCACCTACTCTCATCGCGCCGATCCCGAACACGTGGGAGGAGCAGCCCTGAGCACTTCGCTGTTCTGGCTCGGAATCACGGTCAGCAGGCTAACCTTTTCCACTTCGCTGCTTACGATCATAGGCCGGCAAAGGGTGCTGCGCATCATGCTCTGGGGAGCCGCGGCTTCCGTTGCACTGCTGGTTGCGGTTCAGAGT
>JBEKTB010000078.1:0-16697 GCA_049516495.1 Occallatibacter sp. | reverse complement strand
TTTGGGGTCGAATAACCACGTTCCTGAAAGAACGCCTGATCAGCAGCGGTGAAGGTGAAGTCCTGCCCGCAATCGCTGCACTGAAGTTGAATATCTCCGGCCATGGGTCTCCTCGTGGAGATTGTACAGCCCAATCCGTCTTTTGCGTGCAAGGAATCTTTTAAATTGAAAAACTTGCAAACGATGGGGAAATCTTCGGCTTCCCCAATGGCATTTTCCGCCCCGTCCGCCTCGCACACGCAAGGGGTCCGGGGCGCTATAGTTCATTCTGCGCGGCAGATAGAGCTTTTCCCGTTCCATCAGCCGCGTTATCGATTCGCAAGCCTGATGACCGCATCCGATCCCGAATTCGAGGCCGACTGCATCCGCCGCATCCTGGGCGGCGAGAAGCATCTCTTCCACGAACTCATTCGCCCTTGCGAGCGCGCCATCTATTTCCTGCTGTTTTCCCTGCTGCGCAACGAGGCCGAAGCCGAGGACGCCGCCCAGGAAACGGCCATCAAGGTCTATCTCAATCTTCACCTCTTCCGAGGCGACTCCCAGTTTCGCACCTGGGTGCTGACCATCGCGCGCAACGAGGGCCTTGGCCGCCTTCGCAAGCAGGCGAGCCGCCGCGAAGACTCACTGGATGCGGAGACCGACGACCAGACGGGCGACTACACGCCGGCCATTCTCACCAGTTGGCGCGAAATCCCCGCCGAAACCCTGGAACGCAAGGAACTCGGCGCAATTCTGCGCAAGGCCATTGAGGGCCTTCCGGGGATTTACCGTAACGTTGTGTTGCTCAGGGACATCGAAGAGATGGATGTGCGCGAGACCGCCGCTGCGCTGGGCATTACCGAAGGCGCAGTCAAGGTGAGGCTGCACCGGGCGCGAGCGCTGCTGCAGCGGGAACTGGCTCCGCAGTTGAAAGGCTTTGCGCCGCGACGCAAAGGGCTGTTCGGGTGGGCTCAATGAGGATCGACTGCAAACACGTCTGGGAGCACATCTCCGCCTACATCGACTGCGAGGTGGACGCGGCCCTGCGCGCGGAGATCGACCGCCATCTGGAGACCTGCGAAATCTGCTCCGCGGTGCTCGATTCCACCCGCAACATCGTGGTGCTGACCGCCGACGATCGCGTCTTCGAACTCCCGGCAGGATTCAGCGAACGTCTGCATGCCCGGCTCGAAAAGGAATTGGAACGGGACGATCCCTCCCAGTTTCAGCCTAGTTCCTAAGGGCTAGACAATTAGACTTAGTCAGCGAGGAAACATTGTCGTGCGCGGGCGGCGGCCCGGTACGGTGAACCATCGGATGCGTCCACACCTCCAGGCCCACCAGCAGCAGCGTCACAATGGCCAGCACCACCTGCAGCCGCTCCGAGCGCCTCTCTCGTGCGCTGATCTCCCGCCGCCTCCATTGCGCCGCGGAAGCCGACCGCAGCTTCCATATCCACGCCAGCACCGCCAGGTTCACGATCGCCCCCACCGCGGCCAGCCAGAGCATCGGAATTCGAATCGCGTCCTGGTGAAATCCCCGCGCCGGCGCATAAATGCCGCTTGCCGCCGCCAGCGCCGTCAGCCCGATGGCTACGCGAATTCCGCTGATGGTCAGCACCGCCGTGCAGGCGCTTTGCAGCAGCGCCACCAGCAGGCTGGCTCCGCTCAGCAGTCGAATTGCCTTCAGGTTCATCCCCGCCTCCACGTTCCGATCGTTCAACACCCACAACTCCAGGCAGAATCAGGGTATAGCAGAACCAGAGTTGGTGTATCCCGAAGGCAGTGCACTCAAGTCGACGCGACCATCAAGGAGCGGCGACCTGGCATTCACCAGACAGGACACAGAGACTCTGGTTCTGCTCTAGCGCACCCGGAAAGCCGCGGCGACGCTTGCACCCCTGTCCCCAGCCGCCAGGGCTGCGCAAAATCCTCCTGAAGATTTTCATTTTCACCTCTGCCATTTTCCTTGTAACCTATGCCGCAGGTTGCCACTCCTACTGTGCGTGACACAAAGCGTGCGGGACTGCCAGGCATCCAGTCCGCAATTGAACAACCGGCGGAGAGCATCCGCCCCCCATCCCCAAGCGAGGTCAATTCCCCATGAACAATCGACTGAACGCATTGCTTCTGACCGCTGCTCTCTCCGGCCTGATCGGTGGAACCGCCGCTGCGGCGGCCCAGGCAGCTACACATGGCACGGCAAACCACTCCTCCGTCAAGGCGGCCAAGGCCGGCTTGCGCTACACATCCCAGGACAAGGACGCCAAACACTCCTGTAAAGGCAAGAACGACTGCAAAGGCCAGGGCGGATGCAAGTCTGGCGACAACGGCTGCAAGGGCAAGAACAGTTGCAAAGGCAAGGGCGGCTGCGCCACCGACGGCTCCACTCCCAAGTTCGTATAGGCCACGAATGCCTGGACCAGGATCGTCCAGGCTATACACCCAACCAAAGCGCGGCGGCGTACTCCGATTTCAATTTCCCGCCGCGCTTTCGTTCCCCATCTTCCTCACTGCTTTTCCCCTGCCGCGAATGCAGTCCAGGGACCCGACTTCATGTCCTTGAGGATAGGCTTGAGATAGCCGTACTCCGGATGAGCCGCCAGGAAGGGCGCGGCCACAAAATCCTCGCCGCACGGATGTCCGGCATGGGCAATGAAGGACAGGTTGGCGGCCAGATCGGAATCCGCCACCTTGCCTGTCACTGCTCCGGCGGGATAATAGGGCGCCCAATCCCACTCCGGAACTCCGCGCCTGGTCTTGTCCACGTGCCCGCACAGCGAGCGCTCGTCGGCCTCGTTTTTCCCGGTAAAACTGTCCTCGTGGTCGGCCATGAACTGCTCGGCCATCTCCACATCAATGCGCCCCTTGGCTTGGCTCATCTTCCGTTCCCACGTCACGCGGCGAGCGTTCGGCGAACTGGCCAGGTTGTTGAGATCGAACCCTCCGGTTTCTGTCTTGATGAGCTGCGGGTCGCGGGCAAAGTTCGAACTGACGAAGTAGCCGTCCTTTGAACGCCAGAGCGGCGTGTTCTTGAGGCCCAGCTCAAGATAGGCGATCTCGCCCGTCTTGCGGTCGCCGATCAGCCAGTCGTTGGCATAGCCGCCGTTGTTGCCCTCCTCGATGATCCTGACGTACTCATCGATGGAACCGGCATACTGCAGCGCCTTGCGCGAGCGGACAAACTCGGGCTTCCCGTCCGGGTCCCAGCCTTCGAATTGCGTAATGGTCGTCTCGGTGATCAGCAGTCCCGCATCGTTGACGCCGAAGTCGTCCTGGCTGGTAATGACGCCCGGCATGCCATCCATGAGGATGTGATGTCCCTGCGCCGGCTGAATGTCGAAGATGACCGTCCAGCGGGCACCTTCGGCATAGCTGGACCAGTTGTTGTGAGCGATGACGATTTTTCCGCCCCTGGTATAGCTGCCGGTCGCGATAAAGGCTGAGCAGCGGCCCTCGGGCCGAATTTGGGGAGCGTTGGCGGCATGCTGGCTCTTGTTCAGCCAGGGCACATAGTACTGCGGCAACTCGATGCCGCCGTTCAGGGCCACAATGTCCCACACGTCCATCTTGACGCCCTTGGACTGAACTCCCGCGGCGATTCCTTCCAACTCCTGCTGGTACTCGGGATCGATGTGCGGCCAGAGCATTTTGCGGCCGGACTGGCGGAAAAACTCCCAGGTCCGCTTGGTTCCATAAGTGTTTTCGAGGCGCGTGACCTGGACCATGTCCTCGATCTCGGCCGCGAGCAGGCTGCCGTGCTCAAAGCCGATCTGCGCGGGCGTGCCTTCAAGGTGGACATAGGTCCAGCCGCCGCGATCGAAGCGGTAGCCCGGCGTGCCTGTCTGGCTGCCGGCTGCGGCGGCATGCGATACGGCGGCGAACGAGAGCAGAAAAAGCAGGCAGAGAAACAGGGCGCGATGGAGCCAGTCACGCATCGACAATCCTCCGGAATGCCCCGAAGATATCACGGAGGATTGAAGTTAGTGCAGATTATCTGGAGGAATTAACGTGGCGCGGCGCGGCTCGAAACCCCGCTGGATGCCCCATCCTTTCCGCGTTGTTTAGCGGAAAGGGTGGGAAACAACACTCTATTTGCGGACTAGTCCTCTAGTGCTTCTTTGCCGGCTTCGGTGCCGGTTTCCTGGCTGCGGGTTTGGCATGTTTGACCGCCTTCGAGCTCGGCGCAGGAACCGGTTTCTTCTTTGCAGGCAAGGGTTTGTGCGCCGGCGCCTTGGCCACGGCTTTTGCGGGTGCCTTCACCGGGGCTTTTGCCGCGGGCTTTAGCGGCGCCTTCACCGGCGCCTTGGCGGATGCCTTCGCCGGAATCTCTTTAGCGGCATGCTTGACCGCTGGAGCGGGCGCAGGCTTGCCCTTGGCGGCCGGCGTAGCCGGTTTGGCTTCAATCGCAGCCGGCTTCACCGCGTGCGCGTGTTTGGATTCCAGTTTGTCTTCGATCCTGGGCTTGGGTGCCGGTTGCGGCGTCTCGGCTTTTCCCGGTTTAGATGCGGCCGGTGAGTCAGCCAGCTTTTCAGCCCTCGCCGGAGCGGTCTTGTGCTGGACGGGAGCCTTCGCGGCCCGCTTCACCGGGGGCGGGGCGGGTTCCTGGTCCTCGTCTTCGTCCTCGTCTGCGCCGGCATCTGCCTCGTCGGCCATATCAACGCCCAGATCGGCCTTGGGGATGCTCATGCCCAGATCGAGGTCCTCATCGTCTCCCCCGATATCGTCCAGATCCTCATCCTCGTCCAGATCCTCGCCCTCTTCGTCGTCATCGTAGGAGGCTTCTTTGATTTTTGCCTCAGCTCCACGCTTGGCGCGCGGGCGCTTGATGGTGACCTGGGGCGGAGGAGCGGGCGGCGAGTGGGGCTCAAGAAAGGCACGGGCTTCGTCAGCGGCGGCGAGTTTGCCGTCGATCAGTTCCAGGAAGACGGCTTCAACGATCTCGCGGTAAGCCGGCAGCTCGGGCGTGATGCGCATCTCCTGCATCAGGGCATGCGGGATGCGCTGGCGAACCTCAGGCCAGGCCTTGAGGAAGAGGTTGAAGCGTTCCTTGACCGCCGGATCCTTGGAGGTAAACCCAAGCCAGAGAATAGCTTCCGGGTCATAGCTCGTGAACAGCTTGTAGCTTACGGAGGGGGTTGCATTCTCCTTGGCCAGCAGTACTTTGGCAAATCCAGCGGCCAGCGTATCCAGGCTGTCCCACTCCTCGACGAAGCCGGGACGCAACATCAACTTCTTGAGGGCGGCCAGGTCCTTGGGCGCCAGACGAGCGGTCAGCAACCTCATCTGGGCCGCCGACATATCGGCATGGACCCCTTGGACGAGCAGTTCGACGGCTAGTTCGTGCAGCTCCTTCAGCTTTTCCTCGTCGGCTTTGGCAGCGGTCCAGGCGGGGAACAGGACCTTCATCCAGCCTTCGTCTTCGAGCGCCTTCAAGACCTTTAGCCCCTCTTCCTCATGGCCGATCTGTTCCAGTTCCCGGCTGCGAGCCTGGGCCGAGAGGTGTTCGATGACCTCTTCTCCCCGGGCATTTTCGAAGCGGGTGCGTGTCTTGGGGTCCAGTTCCCAACCGAGCCGCGCGTGATAGCGAGTGGCGCGAATCAGCAGCGACGGCTCCTCAAGAAATCCGTAATTCGAGACCAGGCGCAAGGTCCGCGACTCGATGTCGGCGGCGCCATTGAGGGGATCCATCAGCAGCCCGAACGAACCCTCGTTGAGGGAGATGGCCATGGCGTTGACCGTGAAGTCGCGCCGGTGCAGGTCTTCCTGAATGGAGGCCGCGTGAAAGACCGGCTTGCCAGGCTTGGCATATTCGGCCCGGTGGGTGCTCACAACGTCCACCCGGACGGTGCCGGGAAAACACAGGTAAAGGGTGCGCGACTCCTCGTCTTCGCCCCAAACAGTGCCCCCAAGTTTCTCGATTGTTTTCTTGAGTTTGAGCGCATTTCCATGCACTGCTACTTCAAGTTCTCTGACGGCGTGGCCGCTGGTGAGGTCGCGTACCGCATCCCCGGTAAGGAACAAAATTGTACCGGCATCGCGGGCTACCTCACGCAACTGGCGCAAGGCGTTCTGCTGGTCGGCCGATAGCCGGTTCTCCAGGAGATAGATATAGTCGGGCATTCCGTTCCCTGCTTCCCGGGGGATTGTCTCCTCAGCCAAGTAGCTCATGTTGTTGCGCTTAGAGCGCACCTGGCAAAGGTTGCAAAGCAGTACCTTAACACAAGCAGAGTCAGTTGGCTAGGGCCCAGCGCACCCGTTTTTTTGAGCTTTTCCACTTCGCGGAACGCGGGCCCTCTTTCTGTCCCGCTCCTCGCAGCCCTCGGACAAAGGTCCATCCGCAGAGCCCCGCCACGTGCGACAATCCAGAGCGATGGCTTCTGCTCGCAAACCGGTGATCGTACGCAAGTTCTCCCGCGACTGGTGTGCGGGCTATGCGGAATCCGGCCTCGGCCAGGATCCAGCAGCGCTCGAGATTCTGGATTTGACCGGCAAGGTTTTACGGATCGGTTGGGAACAGGTGAAGTGGGTGTGCTTTGTGCGCGACCTGCCCGGTCCCGCCACTGACCCGGCCAACCCTGAGCGGCTCCTGCACAAGCGCTTCGCCATCCGGCCCCGGACGGCCGGGCTGTGGCTGCGGATGACGCTGAACGACGGCGAGGAACTGGAGGGTCTGGCGGCCAACGACCGCTCGCTGGTCGAGGGCGTCGGCCTGATGCTGACACCGCCTGACACGCGGTCGAATACCCAGCGGATTTATGTGCCCCGACAGGCCATTCAGAGCCTGAAGACCATCGGCCTGATTGGAGCGGGGCGTGGGCGGCGGACGGACAGTTCCGCCGGCAGGCGAGGCAAGCAATTGGACCAGGCGGAACTGTTTCCCGACGCCCGGGAAACCCCCGAGCGGTGACTTCACCGCCTCCGGCGAATGGCGACCATGTTTCTCTCGACTTGTCTATATAGGATCGGGACCGGCTTCCCTGTCCCGTCCCATGCGCATCGCTGCCCATAACATCAGAAGGCCGATCAGCAGATAGATGCCCGCAGTGGCGCTGATGCCTGCGCTCATCCCGTAGTGGCCTGCGGCCACCGCCATGGCTATTGGAGCCATGCCGCCGCCGAGCCACGCCAGAGAGTTCATGATTCCGACAGCGACCCCGCGCCGCTCAACCCGCACAACGTCGTGGAGCGACGCAAAGATGTTCGCGTCATACATTCCCTTGAAGAAGCCAAATCCGATCAGGGCAACAATCAGCACCAGGGTCGAGATCGCCCAGCCCGTAAGAAAAAGGAATGGCGCCCCGCAGAGCAGGGCCAGCGCCTGGATAAAGACCCGTCCTCCACGCTTCCGCTTCCCTCCTCGTTTGACCGCCGCATCGGCCAGGAATCCTCCCGAGAGGACGCCCACGACCGAGGCGACCTGTAGATACGCGGTGGCGCTGAATCCCGCCGCCGACAGGCTCATGTGGAATTTCTGATAGAGAAAGGTCGGCATCCAGGCAAGGAAAACTACGGCCACAAAGTTTGCGCACATGAAGACAAAGATGAGCAGCAGGACCACACGATTGGCGAAGAGTTCCTTCAGGGCGTCGAAGAGGCCTGGCCGTGATTCAGTGTATGGATCAGCCTGCGCGGGTGTAAGAAGCGCCTCATCGGAAGCCGGTTCAGACATTCCTCTCTCCGGCTCGCGCAGCAGCGTACCCAACGACAGGGCAAGCAGGACGCCGAGCGCTCCAAACAAGACGAAACTCGATTGCCAGCCGTAGTATTGTCCAACAAAGCCCGAGACAGCGCCCCCGGCGATGGTCCCCGCATAGACGCTGGATTGATGAATCGACATGGCGCGGGAGCGGGTGTCGCGATGGTAATCGCTGATCAGCGACATGGAGGCGGGAAAGTAAAAGGCCTCGCCCAATCCCCCGAGCGCGCGGCAAAGGATAAGCTGCCAATAACTATGCGCAAAAGCCGTAGCTCCGGTGACCACGGACCAGAAAAGCAGCGCAGCCAGGATAAGTGTCTTGCGCGGGAGGCGGTCGCACACCCATCCGGCGACGGGACCGAAAAGCGCATACATCCACATGAACGATGAGCCGATGACACCTAACTGCACATCGCTGAGCGAGAACTCACGGCCGATCAGGGGGAAGACAGAAAAGATGGCCTGGCGGTCGGCGTAGTTGAAGAAACACACAAGCCAGAGCATGCCCACGACGAGCCATTTATAGGAGCCCGATAGCTTTCGCGTCATCATCGCGACGTTCTCTCAGCGCCAACCCGGTTCAATCTGGCCAGCATACACGACGACGCATCCGTTGCCGCATGCGCTGCACTCTGTCGCAGCCCTGAGGCGAAGCTGAGCTATATTCTCAAGGAGGAAAGGCTTGCCGTGCTTCGACGCATCCCGTTGCTCCTGATGCTTGCCCTTGCTATTCGCACTCTTGCACAAGAACCGGTCCCCGGACTCATCTTCCAGCCCGGCAGCGTTCCCTTCCTCTCAAGCCACGCCTCAACCCTCGTGGAGTTGCAGGGAGGAATGCTGATGGCGGCCTGGTTCGGCGGGACGGGCGAGGGTAACCCGGATGTGGCCATATGGGGCGCGCAGGCAGCCTCCGGGGAGTCGCCGGTCTGGTCGGCTCCGGTGGAACTGGCGCGGGAGCCCGAGGTTCCATGCTGGAATCCCGTGCTGTTTCACACCAAAGACGGGCGGCTGTGGCTCTATTACAAATTCGGTCCCAGTCCGGACACCTGGACTGCGGCGAGAAAATACAGCGACAACGAGGGCAAGACCTGGTCGCCTGCGGAACACCTGCCCGCGGGCCTGATTGGACCGGTTCGCGCCAAGCCGCTGGTGCTGCCCGATGGCGCGATCATCAGCGGTTCCTCAACCGAGACATATCACTCCTGGGCGGTGTGGATTGAGCGCAGCATCGACAACGGCAAGACCTGGACGCGTACGGGCCCGTTTGTTCCTCCCGCCGATGCAATCCACCCGAACGCCGGCCGCGATGCATCCACCACTTCTTCTCACGCCCCTGCATCGCCGAAGTGGAACCAGACCACGGGCATCATCCAGCCTTCCGTGGTTTCGCTGGCAGGAACGCACCTTCGCTTCTACGCCCGGTCGACATCCGATATCGCACGAATCACGGTGGCCGACTCCTTTGACAACGGCGTCACATGGACCACAGCACGCCCCATCGACGTTCCCAATCCCAACTCGGGGATCGATGCCGTCGCCCTCAAGGATGGCCGCGTCATGCTGGTCTTCAACAACACCACCACCGGGCGCACTCCGCTGAACCTTGCTGTCAGCGAGGACGGCGAGCACTTCAGGGTATTCGATACCCTGGAGGACGGGCCGGGAGAATATTCCTATCCCGCGATCATCCAGGGTAGCAACGACGATCTCTACATTACTTATACGTGGAACCGCAAGTCGATCCGCTTTGTTCGTGTGCCCTTGACCCGGATACCAAAGTAGCGCCGCGAGGGGAGACCGATGGCCAGCATTGAGATTTCCGGCGTCCACGCCGCGCTCCTCACGCCACGGAATGCAGATGGCGAAATTGACATTCCGGCTCTCGGCAACCTGGTTCACTTTGTCACGAAGGCGGGCATTTCGTCCTTTGCAATAAACGGCGCCACCGGCGAATTCTGTCTGATTACGCCGGCCCAGTTGCGCACCGTCCTCTCAACCGTCAAAGCAGCCGGCGAAGGCAACGCACGCGTCCTGTGCGGCGTGGGAGCCGCGAGTTCAAATCAATCCATCGAATTGGTCAGAGTCGCCGAGTCAGAAAACGTGGACGGCCTGCTGCTGCCGATGCCCTACTTCTATCCCTATGAGCAAGAGGACCTCGATCTTTTCTGTCGCACGATTGCAAAAAGCACGCGTCTTCCAGTGCTGCTCTACAATCTGCCGCAGTTCACCTCTGGACTGGACAAGGAAACGGTGCGCGTCCTCATCACGGAAGTGCCCAACATCGTCGGCATCAAGGATTCCAGCGGCTCACTCGACATTCTGCGATCTCTCACCGAGCAAGGCGTCCAGGCCTCCCGGATCGTCGGCGACGACGCGATACTGGCGCGAGCGCTGCGCGAGGGAATTTGCGATGGCGCCGTCTCCGGCATTGCCGGCGTTCTGCCGGAAACGATTCTCGCGCTCTATGAGCGGAGACATCAGTCCGAGTCGAACGAATTCAATTCGGCGGAGCGGCGCATTCAAGAGTTCATTGAACAGACCAAGCTGTTTCCCTATCCGTGGGGGCTGAAGTGGATTGCCGAGGCGCGTGGGCTTCTCGAAGCCACCATCTCCCTCCCGACCACGCAGTATCGCCTTGAACAGAAGCAACAACTCGTCAATTGGTTCGCAAAATGGATGGACGAGACGCCGCGCGCAACGGATAGCGCAAAGTAAGGCAAAACCAGGGAAGTCGTGTTCTATCCTGCCAAAGGGTGAACTGTGATGAAGCTTTTCGTCTTTTCTTTCTGCATCCTTGTTGCAAGCTGTGATCTGGGCGCGCAGAAGCCTGTTTGGCAGCCATCGCCTGGACATACGCAGATACCGATATGGACGGGAGCCGCACCCGACCCTCAGCCTGTCGCCGGGCCGGAGTACGCCGAGACGTCGGGGAAGGACTTTCATCCCGGCGGCAGGCCGGCAGTTGGCGTCAGCAACGTAACGGTGCCGACGATCACTATCTATTCGCCGAAGGGAAGAAATACAGGCGCAGCGGTGCTCGTGTTTCCCGGCGGCGGCTACCAGGGTCTCGCCATCGATCTTGAGGGCACGGAGGTCTGCGACTGGCTGACCCCCAAAGGGATCACCTGCGTGCTGCTGAAATATCGCGTGACCAATGTAGGGCCGTATCCGAAATCGGGACCCTATCCGGAGTCGCCCATGGCGCTCGAAGATGCGCAGCGCGCGTTGGGGCTGGTGCGCTTTCACGCCGCGGAGTGGCACATCGACCCGCACAAAATTGGCGTCCTGGGATTTTCGGCCGGCGGACATTTGTCGGCGGCCATCAGCACCCACTTTGAGAAGCGCCTCTATCCAGCTATCGATGCCACCGACAGGGAAAGCTGCCGCCCGGACTTTGCAGTGTCTCTTTATCCCGGCCACCTGTCGATTGCCGCCGCGCAATGGGATGCCCGGCAGGGCACGAAGAAGTTCGCGGTCCCTCCTCCCGCGCCTGCCGAAGGGCATCTTGCGTTGAATCCCGAAGTTCCTGTCACCGCCCAGACGCCGCCCACGTTTCTGCTCCAGGCTGAGGATGACCACGTCGATAACGTAGACGACTCGCTGGCTTATTACATCGCCCTGAGGAAGGCCGGAGTTCCCGTAGAAATGCATTTGTATGCGCAGGGTGGGCACGGCTTCGGTTTGCGGCGCACAAAGTTTCCCATCACGGGATGGCCGCCTCTGGTGGAAACATGGCTGCAGACGATCGGAATGATTGCGGAGCAGGCCCAGTGACCCCATCCATCTTCCGTCTCACTGAGTCTCCTGTTTGCCGTTCTGTGCGATGATCCTGTGGTCGGGAGTCCATTGCATGTTCAATCGCCGATCATTCCTGGCCAGGGCAGGCAAAGCATCAGCCGGCCTGGCGCTCTGTCAAGCTATACGCGGTTGGGGCCGCACCGGCAAGCCCATCTCGATTCGTCTCACTCACGCGAACCCCCTCGCGCAGGTGCCTGCGAATTTCATCGGTCTCGGCTACGAAAAATCCTCGGCGGCAGTGACCGGTCTGCTGAGCGTCACCAACAAAAGATATGTACAGCTTCTCCGCAACCTGGGCGGCAAAGGCGTCTTGCGCATCGGCGGAATCGTTGCCGACTTCAGCCGCTATGAGCCCCAGGGCCGCAGCGTCGCCGAACCAAAAAATACCGTCGTCACACGCGCAAACCTTGAGCAGTTCTGCGATTTCCTGAAGGAAACAGGCTGGACCGCAATCTGGAGTTTGAACTTCGGCCAGGGTTCGCTCGATGACGCAATCCGCGAGGCAAAGGATGTGGCTGCGATTCTGGGCTCGCATCTGGAGGCCATCGAACTCGGCAACGAAGTGGAGAACTACGGCAAGGGCATCAAGCCCTTGAGAGTCCCGCCGTATTCCTATGAGACCTATCGCGCGGAATATCAAGCGTGGCGCCAAGCCATTGCCAAAGCCTGCGCCGGAGTGCGCTTCGCCGCGCCCGATACAGCGTCGTCGGTGGAGTGGGTAGAGCGGATGGCGAAAGACGCGAATGGGGAGGTCCAACTTCTCACCACCCACTACTACCGCGGCGGCCAAAAGCAGGGATCGGCGGAGCAGTTGACTTACCCTGACCCGGACCTCAGGGCGAAGTTGCAGCGACTGGCCAGCGTCTCACACGGGTCCGGCCTTCCCTGGCGCATATGCGAGACCAACTCTTTTTCCGGAGGCGGCCTGCCCGGCGTGAGCGACACCCTGCTGGGCGCTCTGTGGACCCTCGATTACATGCTCCTGCTCGCCCGCTACGGGTGCTCCGGCGTCAACATCGAGACGGGCGTAAACCAGCTTGGTTTCGTCAGCTCATACTCACCCATCCAGGACGACGGCGCGGGCATCAACACTGCCGGTGCCCCCTATTACGGCATGCTTGCGTTCGTTGCCGCCCTCGCCGGCTCTCCTCAGGTTCTGCCCGCCGAGTTCGACCCGCAGGGCATCAACCTGACCTGCTACGTCTGCGGAGCCAATGAAAAGCCGCGCACGGTCGTCGTTATCAACCGGGACAGGAGCCAGGATGCGGACCTTTCCATCGCGGAACTCGGCATGGAAAATGTGACTGCATCCCGTCTGCTCACACCCTCGCCCGACAGCAAAAGCGAAATCTCATTTGGAGGCGCCACCGTGGATGCCGAGGGAGAGTGGAAACCCAGGATCGCGGATCCCGTCCACCATGCGCGTGTGACCGTGCCCCGTATGAGCGCCGCCGTGCTCGGTCTCCGGCAGTGACCGCTCGAGAACGAACCGGGGCTACGGAACACACACAATCAAGGATTTGCGGGAGGTTTGCTGGAGCTTATCGGCCTTGAACAAGCCATTTGAAACGCTTTGATGGTTGCCCCTCAGGGATTCGAACCCCGATATGCTGCTCCAGAGGCAGCTGTCCTACCATTGAACGAAGGGGCAACAACGACGCGCAGGCATCGTGCAGCCGGATTGGTGGCGTTCCCGGCAGGGCGCCGGCGACCAAAACCAACTTGTTCATCATAAGGGGATTCGCCGCCTCGGTCAAACCTCCCGGATGGAGCTCGCCTGCCAGCCCCGCATCCCTGCCAAAAAGAACGGCCGCCCCGACGCCATACCTGATCAAACCCAGTCTTCAAAAAAACCAGGTTCCATCCAGGCCCGCTCGTCCAGGATCCTGCGTCCACCGTCCAATACCATGGGACGCTCGTGGAAGCGATTGCACTTTTTTCGTCTCCAAATACCGCTGATGTAGAATCGGGGCTGAGAATGGAGTTGACTCTCAATCTCGTCTGGGCGCTGCTGGCCGCCGTCATCGTGAATCAGTGGCTGCGCCATGCGCCCTCGAACGGCGCTCGCAGGAGCACGCAGCTTGCGGCGCTGACCATGCTTATCGTGATCCTATTTCCCGTGATCTCGGTAACCGACGACCTGGTGGCGGCTCAGAACCCCGCCGAGGCGGACTGCTGCCTGCGCCGGGACCACGTAGTTTCGAGTGGCCACTCCATCTTTCCCGCCGTCGCTGCCCTCCCTCCACCGATTTTTGCGGAGCTCTCTTTTGGATTTTTGTGCTTTGCCGCGCCGGGCCACATACCCGTCCCCCCAGGGTCAAATCCGGCCATGGCCGCCATCCAGAACCGGCCTCCGCCCGTCGCCTGACCTGTCGCCCCGGTTTCTCCCAAATACGTTGGCTCTCTCCTTCCTGTGACCGCCGTGCAGCCCACGGCGCAAGGGTTGTGTATGAAGCGATTTCTCCTCTTTCTGTCTGCTCCGGCAGTGGCCGCATTCCTTGTGCTTGCGCCTTCCATCTGCCTTTCGCAGCAGAACGGTACGACGCAGCCGAGCCTCACCTGGGAACAGGTCAAGGCCAAATTTGAAGCGGTCAACCCCGCGCTCAAGGCCGATGCCCTGAGCGTGGACGAGTTGAAGGCGGAAGAAATCACCGCTTTTCTCCGCCCCAATCCGCAGTTCACCATATCGGCCGACGGCACACAAATTGTGCCGAGCAATGGCGTCTGGGTTCCATTGCGGGGCACCGACGTGCAGCCCAACCTCAGCTACCTGCACGAGCGTGATCACAAGCGCGAATTGCGTCTGGAAAGCGCCAAGCAAGGCACCCGGGTCGCCCAATCGCAGCACGAGGACCTGGAGCGGACCATGCTGTTTACCTTGCGCGGCGCTTTTGTGCAGACTCTCCAGGCAAAATACGTGCTGGAAATGGCCAAAGCCGACCTGGCCTACTACGACAACATCATCAAGATCAGCCAGGATCGGCTTCGCGCCGGCGACATTGCCCAGATCGACTTCGACCGCATCGAACTGCTGCGCGTGCAGTACGAGTCGGAGATGGAAACAGCCATCGTGAACCTGCGCACGGCCAAGATTCAACTGCTGCAACTGCTCAACGATCGCACTCCCGTGGACCAGTTCGACGTGAACGGTTCGTTCGATTTTAGCGACGCTCTCAAGCCTCTCGACGACTATCGCCAGGCCGCACTCGATGCGCGACCTGACCTGCAGGCTGCGCTCGAATCTGCGCAGCAGGCGGTAACCAATCACAAATTGGCGATAGCCAACGGCTCGACGGACCCCACATTTGCGGGCTGGTACACCTACAATGCATCGAACAATAACCCCAACGGCATACAAACTCTCGGTGCCAGCGTGAACATTCCTCTGCGCATCTTCGACCATAACCAGGGCGAGAAGAAGCGTACGCTGATCGACATCGACCGCGACCAGCAGTTGACCGATGCAACTCGCGCGCAGGTGTTCAGCGATGTGGATTCGGCCTACGAAGTGGTGCGCAGCAATATCACTCTCCTCAAGCCATACAAGGAGAAGTACAACGATCAGGCGCTGCGCGTTCGCGACACCGTAACCTACGCCTACCAGCACGGGGGCGCATCGCTGATGGACTTTCTGAACGCACAGAGCGATTACCGCGCTGTGCAACTGGCCTATGCCCAACTGATCGGCTCTTATCTGACCGCCGCCGGACAACTGAATCTTGCTGTGGGACGCGAGGTAATCCAATGATTTCGAATTCCTTCCTCAAGAATCTTCCCGGGGCCGCTCTGGCTCTTGCCTTCGCAACCTCGTTCAGTCTCCTCGCACTCTCCGGCTGCAAAGGCAAGGAGCAGGGCGATGGCGCGCCGCCCCCGGCCAAGGTGATCCAGGTGGCCGACATGAACCTGATCTCCATCGACAGCAACGATGTGGCCAAGTTCCCGCTCGCCGCCGCCGGCCAGGTTGAATCCGCGGCGGAGTTGACCGCTACCGGCTCCGTCTTTCCCGACATCGCCCGCGAAATTCCAGTGATCTCCATGGCCAACGGCCGCGTGGTCGACATCAAGGCCCGCCTCGACGACAACGTCAAGAAAGGCCAGTTGCTCTTGAAGGTCCAGAGCCCGGACATCACCAATGCCTTCGATACCTACCTCAAGGCCGCCAACGACGAGCAAATGGCGAACAAGGCCTTCGTGCGCGCCGACGACCTCTATAAGCATGGTGCCATCTCTCAGGCCATGCTGGAGCAGGCCGAGGACGCGGAGAAGGACGCCAAGGCCGACCTCAACGCCGCGGAAGAACAACTGCAAACGCTCGGCGTCGACAAGAAGCACCCCAGCAGCATCGTCAACGTCTATGCGCCCATCTCCGGCGTCATCGTGGCCCAGAATGTGACCAATGCGTCGGCGGCCGGCGTCAGCCTCTCCGGCTCGGCTACGGCCTTCACCATCGCCGATCTGTCGCAGGTCTGGATCGTCTGCGATGTCTTTGAAAACGACATCCCCAAGTTGCAACTGGGCCAGGAAGCGAAAATCAAGATCAATTCCTATCCTGACCGACCGATTACCGGACGCATCAGCGACATCGGGCCCATTCTCGATCCCTCCATCCGCACCGCCAAGGTGCGCATCGAGGTCGGAAATCCCGGATTCCTCAAACTGGGCATGTTCGGCACAGCCACCTTCACCAGCCGTGCCAGGGAAACGCACGCCGTGGTTCCGGCCGATGCCGTCCTGCACCTGCATGACCGCGACTGGGTCTATCTCCCGGCCGGCGGAAACCAGTTCAAACGCACCGAGGTCCGCGCCGGCAGAATGCTCGACGGCAATCAACAGGAAATTCTCTCCGGCATTCAGCCCGGGCAGCAGGTGGTCAAAAACGCGCTCTTGCTTGAAACCGCGGGGAACCAGTAAATGATTCGCGCACTTGTCGATTTCGCGCTCAAGAACCGTTGGCTGGTCCTCGGCGGAGTCGTCGTGCTCACCGCCTGGGGCATCATCTCCTTTCGCAATCTGCCCGTCGAGGCCTACCCCGACGTCGCCAACAATTACGTGCAGATCATCACCCAGTGGCCGGGCCGGAGCGCCGAAGAAATAGAACGGCAGGTCACCGTGCCGGTCGAAATCCAGATGGCCGGCATTCCCCACCTCGTCCATCTGCGCTCCACCACGCTGGCCGGCCTTTCCAGCCTGATGCTCATCTTCGACGACGACTCCAAAAGCGA
>JBEKTB010000077.1:0-16706 GCA_049516495.1 Occallatibacter sp. | reverse complement strand
AAATACGGCGGCTCGATGCTATGGGCTTTGATGATCTACTGGATTGTCTCGGCTCTGCTGCCCCGCCGGCGCGTCGTTACGGCTGTCTTGATCGCGGGAATTCTGGCCACAGCCGTGGAGTTCGTCAAGCTTTACCACGCGCCCACGCTGGACGCCTTCCGCCTTACGATTCCCGGCATCGTGCTGCTCGGGCGCCACTTTTCGGTCTGGGACATTGCTGCATACTGGCTCGCCATCACTGTTGGAGCCTTGGTGGACGGGGCGATTCGCCCGGTTGAGCGCCAGACCGGGCAGTAGCGTCTCCGTCAGCAATGTCGGTTCCTGGCAGTCGCTCAATACGCAGCGATGCCGGTGATGTGCTGGCCGAGGACGAGGGTGTGGATGTCGTGTGTGCCTTCGTAGGTTTTCACCGATTCGAGGTTCATCATGTGGCGCATGATGGGATAGTCTTCCGTGATGCCGTTGGCGCCCAGGATGTCGCGGGCCATGCGCGCCGTTTCGAGAGCCATCCAGACGTTATTGCGCTTGGCCAGTGAGATATGTTGGTGCCCCACCGTGCCCGCGTCCTTCATGCGGCCTACGTGGAGCGAAAGCAACTGGGCCTTGGAGATTTCAGAGACCATCCAAACCAGCTTTTCCTGGATGAGCTGGTGGCTGGCGATGGGCTGTCCGTGGAACTGCTTGCGGAATTTGGCGTATTGCAGGGCGGTCGAGTAGCAGTCCATGGCCGCGCCGATGGCGCCCCAACTGATGCCGTAGCGCGCCTGGTTAAGGCACATGAGCGGGCTTTTCAGGCCGCCGGTGCCGGGCAGCAGGTTAGCGGCGGGGATGTGGACTTCCTGCAGCGACAGGCCGCTGGTGATGGAAGCGCGCAAACTCCATTTGCCGTGGACCTCGAAGGCCGAGAAGCCGGGGCGGTTGGTTTCGACCAGGAAACCGCGGACGCGGCCGTCTTCCTCTTCGACTTTGGCCCAGATGACGGCCACGTCGGCGATGTTCCCGGAGGTGATCCACATCTTTTCGCCGTTGAGGATGTACTCATCGCCCAGCTTGCGTGCGGTGGTGGTCATGCCGCCGGGGTTGGAGCCGAAGCCGGGTTCGGTGAGGCCGAAGCAGCCGAGTTTTTCGCCGCTGGCGAGCTGCGGCAGCCAGGTATTTTTCTGGTCTTCGGAGCCGAAGGTATAGATGGGGTACATGACCAGGCCGGACTGTACGCTGACAAAGCTGCGAAAGCCGGAGTCGCCGCGCTCCAGTTCCTGCATGACCAGGCCGTACTCGACGTTGGACATGCCGGCGCAGCCGTAGCCCTCGAGATTGGCGCCGAAGAAGCCCAGCTCGCCCATGACCGGAATGAGTTCGCGGGGGAAGCGCTCCGTGCGGAAGCACTCCTCGATGATGGGAACCAGGTTGTCTTCGACGAAGTCGCGAGCCGTGCGGCGAACCAGCAACTCGTCTTCGCTGAAGCTGGAATCGAGATGGAGAAAGTCGAAGCCCTGGAATTTGAAGCCCATGATTGCACCTGCCGTTCCATTCGCTCAATCAAAACAGGCAAGGGTAGCAGATGGGGGGAAGGCTAGGGAACAGGGAACAGGGAACAGGGAATAGGGAATAGGGAATAGGGAGCAGGGAATAGGGAGCAGGGAATAACTCACAGGCCTCGTCTGATCTCTGATCCCTGCCCCCTGTCTTACTCCAGGAACTCGCGGACAAAGGCGTTCTGGCTTGTGACCAGGTCGTGGAGGGAGCCGTCGAAGATGAGCCGGCCTTCCTGGAGCATGAGGAAGGTGGTGCTGGGATTGGTCTCGCCGGCGGGGAGGGGGACCATGCGGGATTGCCCGGCGCTGAAGCGGTGGGTGCACAGGGTGAAGGCGTCCTGGAGCCGGTGGGTGACCAGCAGCGACGGGGTTCGATTGACGTCGCGCTCCTTGATGATGAGCTCGATGATGGTGGTCGAGGTGACGGGATCGAGGCCGCCGGTGGGCGAGTCGTAAAGCAGAAGCTCGGGCTGGCGGATGAGCGCGCGGGCGATGGCCACGCGGCGACGCATTCCCCCGGAGATGCTGGAGGGATAGAGGTCAAAGGTCTCTTCCAGCTCGACGAAGCGCAGGGCGTTGCGGACACGGAGGTCGATTTCGTCGTCGGGCAGGCCTTCCTGGATCAGTTGGTAAGCCACGTTGTCGCGTACGGTGAGGGAATCGAAGAGCGCTCCCTCCTGGAAGACCATGCCGGCGCGGGTGCGGAGGGCGAAGAGTTGTTCCTCGGGCATGGTGGAGATTTCTTCGCCGAAGAGCAGGATGCTGCCCTGGTCGGGGCGGAGCAGGCCGTTGGTGAGCTTGAGCAGGACGCTTTTTCCCACGCCGGCGGGGCCCAGCAGGATGCGCGTCTCCCCCGGCGCGACCGTGAAGCTGACGTCTTCCAGCACCGGCGGGCCGTCAAAAGCTATCGAGACATTGCGAAAGGCGACCACCGGGCGGGCATCGGCGGGCGGGGCTTGGTCGGAGCCGGCAGGGCGGGGTTCGTCCTGACCGGGCAGGGCGGAAGCGGGAGGCTCATTCATAGTGGAGGGAGCAGGGTGAGCAGCATCTGGGTGATGAGGAAGTCGACGAAGATGATGAGCACGGAGGAGGTGACGACCGCCTGAATGGTGGAGCGACCCACGCCCTCGGTGCCGCCGGAGGTTCTCAAGCCGTAAAAGCAGCCGATGGAGCCTAGGATGTAGCCGAAGAAGAGCGGCTTCACCAGTCCCTGGATGATGTCCGGGTAGCGGAGGTGTTCCCATGCCATGGAGAAGTACTGGGTGCCGTTCTGGTGGTTCATGAACACGGTGACCAGTCCGCCGCCCGCGATGCCGCAGGCGTCGGCGACGATGGTGAGGAAGAAGAGCATGGCGATGGAGGCGAAGATGCGCGGGGTGACCAGTTTGCGCATGGGGTCGACACCCAGGGCGCGCATGGCGTCAATCTGTTCCGTGACGACCATGGATCCGAGCTCGCTGGCCATCGAGCTGGCGTTGCGGCCCGAGACCATGACGCCGGTGAGCACCGGGCCGAGCTCGCGGATCATGGTCAGCGAGACAAACTGGCCGGTGACGGCGGCGGCGCCGAAGGCAGACAGTGTGGCGGCCGATTGCAGCGCGAGCACACCGCCGGTCGAGATTCCAGACAGGATCACGATGGACAGGGAGCCGACGCCGATGATGTCGGACTGAACGAGAAACTCCGGCCAGTAGATGGGTGGGCGGTAGAGGTTGGTGAACGAGCGCCAAGCGAACAGGGCATAGTCCTGCACGGTGAGCACGAGCTTCTTGGCTGTCTTGTCGATCGCGTCTATCGCCATTGAGTTTGCCGGCTTCAAGGGATGAAGGATTGCGCTGCTCTTGTCAACTGAGACCGAATGTTGCAAGGACAGAATAGCGCACCGGGCGGGCGCGGCCTGCGTGGTGGGCAGACGGCGGCTCGGGACCGCGCGGGGCTGCGGGTTAAACTGGCTTCGAAAGCGAGCCAACATTGACCCCTGAGACGGCAAGACGGCTGGACAAGTTTTTTGAAGGGTTCGCGGGCGGTGCGCGCCCTTTCCTGCTGCTGGACTACGACGGGACGCTGGCGCCGTTCCGGCTGGACCGCTTTAAGGCGCGTCCATGGGCCGGGGTGCGCGAGCTGCTGACGAGGATTCAGCAGCAAGACCGGACGCGGATGGTGGCGATAACCGGTCGGCCGGCTGCGGAGATTGCGCCCCTGCTAGGCCTGGACACGCCGCTCGAGGTTTGGGGGCTGCATGGGGCAGAACGCCTGTATTCCGACGGCCGCCGGGAGCTGGAGCAGGCCGCGCCCGTGGTTCAGCAGAGACTGGATGAACTGCGCGAACAATTGAAGCGCGACAGCCTGGGCGGGCTGTTTGAAGACAAGGCCAACGGGGCGGTGATGCACTGGCGCGGGGCTTCGCCTGGCAAGGCCCGGCTGATCGAGAAGCGGACGCGGGCGCTGTTTGAGCCGCTGGCGCAAATGGACGGGCTGGGCCTGCTGGAATTCGAAGCGGGTCTGGAACTGCGCGTGGGCCGGGACAAGGGCGGGGCTGTCAAGGCGATTCTGGCCGAGGCGCTTCTGTCTGGCGCGGTTGGGCCGGTGGCCTATCTGGGCGACGATTTGACCGACGAGGCAGCGTTTCGCGCGGTGAACGACGCCGGCCCGGGCGGTTTGAGCGCGCTGGTGCGGCGGGAGGGTCGCAAGACGGCCGCGGAGGTGTGGCTGCGGCCGCCGGCGGAGCTGAAGGCGTTTCTGAAGAGGTGGGCGGAGGCAGGGAATAGGGAATAGGGAATAGGGAATAGGACCCGCGGTGCTCGAGTGCGAGGCTGCACAATAAAGGCATGCCCGATCTTCAAACTGCAGTCCCGGCTCGGAGCTGGACGCGAATCGATGGCGTGGATTGCCTGCGCGCTTTGGCGATTCTCTACGTTCTCCTGAACCACGTCAACATGCGCCTGCTGTTCGCGCATGTGCCGTATACAGCCGGGTTGCCGCATCAGCTTGTGACTTCCCTTGTGTGGCAGGGGCAGCGGGGCGTGCAGATATTTTTCGCGGTGTCCGGATTCCTGATCGCCTCGACGACGATCAAGCGCTGGGGAACGCTTTCAAAGGTGCGGCCGGGCGCGTTCTACCTGATCCGCTTTGCGCGCATCGCCCCGCTGCTGCTGACGCTTTTGGCGGTTCTGAGCGTACTTCATACGTTCCACGTGAAAAACTTCACCGTATCTCCAGAGACTGGCGGGCTGGGGGGGGCGCTTCTTGCGGCGCTCACCTTCCGCGTCGGCCTGCTGGAAGCGACCAAGGGATATTTGCCGGGCAATTGGGATATTCTCTGGTCGCTTTCGGTGGAGGAGACGTTCTATTTTTTCTTTCCCCTCGCCTGCCGCTTCCTGGGACGCGGCAAGCTCCTGGTGACGCTGCTGGTCACCTTCGTTGTGCTGGGGCCGTTTGGGCGAACCATTTTGACCCACGGAAATCCGGTGTGGCAGGAGTATTCCTACCTGGGCAGCATGGACGCCATTGCCCTGGGCTGCCTTACGGCCCTGCTGGTTTCCCGCTGTTCGCTGTCGCGTCGCGTGGTTTTCGCATTGGTTGGAGTTGGGCTGGCGCTGCTGGTGTTCTGCCTTTGTTTTGAACCGCAGATGGAAAGGCTGGGGCTGGAGAAGACGGGCCTTGGAATGAGCATCCTGGCGGTGGGGGCATGCATGCTGATTGCTGCCGCTTCAGAGACAAGATGGCGAGTTGCACGCGTCCTTTCTCCACTGCTGGCCTATGGGCGGCGCAGCTACGAAGTTTATTTAACGCACATGTTCGTGGTCTTCGCCTGTTTCAACCTGTTCGTGTGGGCCGGAAAACCGATGGGGCTTGTCGTACCGTTGTTTCTCACCGTGATTGTTCTGTCGGGAGTGCTTGGCGAATTGGTGGCGCGATTCTTTTCCGACCCCGCAAATCGTTGGCTGCGGTCTCGCTTTGCCGGTAGAACCAGGTCTGCAGGCTCCCTGCTCGCAGCGGATTGAGGAGGACGAGGGGCGAGGGAACGGGGAACGGGGACTAGGGACTAGGGAACAGGGACTAGGGACTAGGGACTAGGGAACAGGGACTAGGGAACAGGGAACAGGGAACGGAAAAGCCCGGGACTATGCGCCTGACTTCAGGATCCTGTATCTATCGAGTGAGGCCCATGCAGCCAGGCTGCATGGGCCGCCGTGTAAATAGAGCGGGTTTTTAAGCCATCGTCCGGCGCAACAGGTGATAGGCCTCGTTGATCGCGGCCATGCGCGCGGTGGCAAACTGGCGCGTCTCCTCGGTGCGGCACTCGAGATGGTCGGGGTGCCACTGGCTTACCAGACGGCGGTAGGCGGCCTTGATCTGCGTGCCCGCGCTGGCCGGGGTCACTCCCAGGAGCTGCCGGGCGCGGTCCTCGGTCATGGGCTGAACTTCCTCCCGGCTGCTGCCGCTTGCCTCAGCAAAGGTGTTCCATTCCTCGGAGGATTGGTACGCGGTTTGCGCGGAAGGCTCTTGCGAAGCCTGCCAGGCGGTGTCGGGTTCCTGGCGCGCTGTGGGCAGGGATATGAACTCGGGGTACAACGCGCTTTCTTCGAGCACGGCCCTGGCGCCGAGACTGACGAGTTGGTTGAATTCGCGGCTTTCACGCTCGCGGTTCGCCTGCGCCTGCCGTCTCTGCTTGAAACTCTCCACCGCCGCACCCATGCCGAGGGTCCAGCTATCGACAAAGAACATTGGATCGGGCTCGGAATCTTCACCCAGGAGCTGCTGAAACTCGCTGACGAACTCCCAGGTCTGCAGTGGCGGCTTGGGCTCAAACGCCGAAATGCCTTCGTAGCCGCCTTGAGTTGCCGAACCAGTGCCGCGCTCAACCTGCAATTGACTTTCCATGGTGCATCTCCGTACCCCGGTACGCCGCGCCGTCTCGACTTCGTGTCTGAGTCCGCGTCCGTTCGTCCCGGTGTACTTCGTTCATCGGCAGTCGGGCGAGTTTCTTCTACGCGGCTGCGGAATCTGCATCGGAGTTCTGGGCAGGTCTTAAAATATTGATTTTTGAGTGACAGCGTGATTGGGAGGGCCATTTAAGAGGTAGTAATCGGAAGCTCGTGCGCTTCGGATCGATGGTAAGCAATGCGCCCTCTTCCAGCGTTTCGCGAGAGAAATGCCCCAAGAACATACCTCAGGGGCTAAAGCCCGCTTTGAATTTGCCGGGCGAGTTTGTCAGGGCTAAAGCCCTGACCTACCAGCCCGAATCGAGTTTTCCATAGCCTGAAACCCGCCCTTTAAGGACATCGACTTATTCGGGCGCTCCCTAATCCCTATTCCCTCGTCTACTCTCTGCCCTTTTTGCGGATCTCGATATTGAGGCGCTTGATCTTCTGATTGAGCGTCGACAGCGGGATGTGGAACTGCTCGGCCGCGTCGGTCTGGTTCCAGTTGCAGCGCTCCAGCTTTTCAATGATGATGCGGCGCTCGATGTCTTCGAGGATGTCGAAGAGCGAGGCGTTGGGGTTGTGTTCGAGCAGCGCGTCCTGGAAGCTGCGTCCGGTGATGTGGCCGGGCAGCAGGTCCGAACCGATAATGGGCCCCGAGGACAGCACCACGCCGCGTTCGATTGAATTCTCCAGCTCGCGGACGTTGCCGGGCCAATCGTAATCGATGAGGGCACGCATGGCGTCGGCGGAGAGCTTGCGCGGAGACAGGCCGTTCTCGTTGGCGTAGAACTCGAGGAAGTGGCTGACCAGCAGGGGAATGTCTTCGCGACGGGCGCGCAGCGGGGGCAGGTCTACGGAGATGACGTTGAGGCGGTAGAAAAGATCCTCGCGGAACAGGCCGTCGCGCACCGCCTGGCGCAGATCGATATTGGTGGCGGCGATGATGCGCACGTCCACCTGGATTTCCTGGATGCCGCCCAGGTGCATGAAGCGGCGGTCCTGCAGTACGCGCAGGATCTTGGCCTGGGTATCCATGCCCATGGTGGCGATTTCGTCCATGAAGAGCGTGCCGCCGTTGGCCACTTCGAAGAGGCCTTTCTTGGAGGCGACGGCGGAGGTGAACGCGCCTTTGACGTGGCCGAAGAGCGTGGATTCAAGCAGCTCCGAGGGCATGGCGCCGGTGTTGATGGGAACGAAGGGCTTGTCTTTGCGGGGCGAGTTGGCGTGGATGGCCTTGGCGATCAGCTCCTTGCCGGTTCCGCTTTCGCCCTGAATGAGGACGGTGGAGCGGCTGGGCGCGACCTGGGCCACCAGGTCGAAGACCTTGAGCATGATCTCGCTCTTGCCCACGATGTTGGAGAAGTTGTAGCGCTGCTTGAGGGTGCGCTTGAGCTGCAGATTCTCTTCTTCGGCCTTGTGGCGGGCAACGGCGGAGCGGATGTCGGCCATCAGCTTCTCGTTGTCCCAGGGCTTCTGGACGAAGTTCTCCGCGCCGGCCCGGATGGCGTCGACGACGTTGTCTACCGTGCCGTAGGCGGTGATCATGATGACCGGCAGTTCCGGCTGGCGCTCCTTGATCTGGGGCAGCAGCTCCAGGCCGCTCTGTCCGGGGAGGGCCAGGTCGAGCAGCACCAGGTCGAAGTTCTCCAACTCAAGAACGCGCAGTCCCTCCTCGCCGTCGGCGGCCATGCGGACCGCGTACCCCTCAAGCGTGAGCAGCAATTCGAGCGACTCGCGAATGGCGGCCTCGTCGTCGATCACCAGGATGCTGGCGGAGAGGCTGACGCCGTTGGAGTTGCCGGAGATGTTTGTTGCGCTTACGGGCAGGTTCAAGGACGATTCAACCTCAGGCATGAACGGAATTCCTCAACAACGGAAACTCGAGATGGAAAGTTGTGCCGGCGCCGATGGCGCTCTCGACATGGATCTTGCCGGCGTGCTCCTGGATGATTCCATAGGAAACGGAAAGTCCCAAGCCGGTACCGCGCCGGTCCCCGGGTTTGGGCGTGGTCTTGGTGGTAAAGAATGGGTCGTAGATGCGCTTGAGGTGCTCTGGAGCGATGCCCGAACCCGAATCAGCGACTGTGGCCTCGACGTGTCCATTGGCCAGTGTGGCCACGCGCAGGCGTCCGCCGCCGGGCATGGCTTCCTTGGCGTTGAGCAGGAGATTGAGGAACACCTGTTGCAGCTTGCCGGGGTTGCCGTGGATGGGGGGCAACTCCTCCGCCAGGTCCAGATCGACATCGATTTGCGCGGTCTTGAACTGATGCTCGAGCAGGGAGAGCGTGTCGCGGATGACCTGGTTGAGACTGGTCTCGCGAAATTCCGTGGTCGAGGTGCGGGAGAAATTCAAGAGGCCGTTGGCGATTTCCGCGGCGCGGAAGCTCTGCTGGGTGATTTTGTCCAGAACCGGGCCAAGGCGGGTGTCGCCCTTGAGCTGCTTTGAAAGCATCTGCGCATAGGACGAGATGACGGCCAGCGGGGTATTGATTTCATGGGCCACGCCGGCGGCCAGCAAGCCGATGGAGCTGAGCTTGTCGGCCTGCGCCAGTTGGCTTTCGAGCATCACCCGCTCGGTGATGTCGTCGACCAGGATGATGCGGCCCACGGAGACGAAATCGCGCGAGAGCAGGGGCGCGATGGCGATGTTGGCGGTGCGCTGCTCGCCGGCGCGGGTGGTCAGGCGGAACTTGTAAAGGTGATGGACGCCTTGCTCGTTGCGGAAACTGTCCAGTGCGTCGACGAACTCCGAAGGAAAGACGGAGCGAAGCTCCTGGCCGATGGCCTCGGAGCGGCTGAAGGCGTACATGGCCTCCATCTGCGCATTCCAGCTTTCGATGCGGTCGTCCAGATCGAGGGCCAGGATGCCGACGTTGATGGACTCGACGATGTTTTCGTTGAACTCCTTGAGGCGTTCGAACTCGCCGATCTTCTCTTCCAGGCGCGTGTAGAGGCTGGCGTTCTGCAGGGCGATGCCGATGTAGCTGGCCAGGGATTCGAGCAGTTCCACATCTTCGCTCGAAAGAAAATCGCCGCCGATGGTGCGTCCCAGGCCGATGACGGCGATGGTGCGGGTGGCGGAGCCATCCTGGACGCGGCAGGGCAGATAGTAATTCAGGTCGAGCAGTGCGGCCGTGCGCCGCTGCTCTTCGGGCAGGTGCAGGGCAGCCTGCGCGTTTTCAAAGAAGATGTGCGAGTGGTCCTTGGCGTGATCAAAATCCAGGAAGGCCAGGTCGAGCCCGCTTTGTGCGACGCGGTCCTGCGCGAAGCCGGCTTCGGTGGTGAGCCCGTGGGCCGCAGCCAGGCGAAGGCCGCCGGATTCCTGGGCGAGGAAGATGGCGACGCGGGCCACCAGCAGGGTGTGGGGCAACTGCTGCACGATGGATTCGAGCAGCGCCCTGAGGTCGGTCTCTGAACTGAGGCCGCGGCCAAACTCTACCAGCGCCTTGCGGTAGTCGTAGCGATGGCGGTCGAAGACCCGGTCAACCCAGCCCTGAATCCTGCGCTTGAGGGGATCGAAGACCGCGGCGGTGGCCACGATGGCGATGCCCAGGCTCCACTCGCGCACCGACTCGGGCATGCGCGTGTGCACCACCTCGGCGATGAGCGCGATGATGCCGAAGTAAGCGCCCAGCAGCAGTCCGGTCGAAAGCGTGTATGCCACACCGCGCTTGAAGATCAGGTCGGTGTCCATCAGCCGGTAGCGGACAATGGCCCAACTGAAGGTGAGCGGCAGGAAGATGATGGAAAAGCCGGCCAGGTTGGTGAACAGGCTGGGCAGATGCACATCGAAGAGGAAGGGAATGGCGTAAAACAGCGTGAAGGGAACCACGGCCAGCCATGCGCCGCGATAGAGCCACTTCAACTGCTGGCGCAGCAAGGGCGTGTTGGCGCGGCTGTAGCTGCGCAGGAAGAGGCCGGCTGCCAGCAGGTAAAACGCGGCGTCGTAAGCGGTGCCGGTCTGGTCAAGGCGGTGCTTCAGCAGTCCGGTGGCCTGCCAGTGGGTGATGGCCAGAATCCACAGCCCCAAGAGCGCCGCGCCGGGCGCATAGACCAGCGGCAACAGCCAGTGGCGGCGGAGCTTCCTGAGCCGCTCCTCGGGGAAACTGAGGGCAAAGTGCAGGAACAGCGCCGGTTGCAGCGATTCAGCCAGCACGTTCGACCAGAAAACCGTCCAGTCCAGGGGGTCCAGCTTGCCCGTGTACTTGAGCGAATAGAGGGCAAACGAGACCAGGCAGAAGAGGTAGAAGTGCGTGGCGCGCGGGGCGGTCCAGCGGCGGAACAGGACGTAAATCCCGATGGCCAGGTAAATGAGGCCGATGACGCGCAGGCCCAGGGAAAGGCTGCGGTCCAGCGGTTCGGGGATAACCAGGATCGGGGTGTCGAATGCTGTGCCGTCGCGGGTGATGGAGTAGTGCGCGTTGCCGTAGGGGCCGGTGCGGTAGATCTCCCGCTCAAGGTCGGATACGCGCTCGACGGGGTTGTCGTTGACCTCGGTAAGCAGATCATGGACCTGAATGCCGGCGCGCTGGGCGGGACTGTCGGGCAGAACCTTGTCGGCAATCAGTCCTCCACCGGAGGGCGCCTCGCTCCACCAGACTCCGTCGTCAGGTTGCTGAAATTGCCTCTCCTGCTGGAAGTTCCACACCGCGAGCAGCACCAGTCCGACCGTGACTACGGCCAGCAGTGTCGCCTGCAAGCGATTGAATAGACTCGACTCCATAGCGGGAGAACCCTACCATCAAATTGCTGTGTAGCACGTCGGTTGCCATGTCGGGCGCTCGGGCCAGCGCCGGCAAGCGAATCAGCAATCAATTGAGAATACGTGAGATAAGGACGCGGGGTTCAACGAATCGTCAACCGGAACGCCAGGAAAAATTCAGGAAAATGCAGAAAACGGGAAGCGGTATACACCAAAGGGGATTGACCTACTGAAAACGGTAGTAATCGCAACCCTGGTGCCCAACGCGTGAATTACGAGGGGCGGGCGATGTACTACCGTCACCATTGTAGACGTGAAAGAGTGCGGCCAGCGCCCCTTATCGCTGGCCGTAGGTAGCCTTGGGGCCATGTTTGCGCAGGTAGTGGTGTTCGGAAACGTACAGCGGAATTCCGGAATCGGACGCTCCCAGCAGGGTGCTGCGGAAGGCCAGCCGGGCGATGTACTCAAGGACGTCGGCGTGTTCGACGGCTTCGGCGGCGGTCTTGCCCCAGGCGAAAGGAGCGTGTCCGGCCACCAGAACGCCGGGAACAGCGACTGGATCGAGATTCTCCCGGCGGAAGCGGTGTACGATGACCGCGCCGGTGTTGCGAACGTAGGCCTCTTCCACTTCCTCGGCGGTGAGCGGTTCGGTGACCGGGACAGGACCGTGAAAATAGTCGGCGTGGGTGGTGCCGAGGCAGGGAATGGCGCGACCGGCCTGCGCCCAGGAGGTGGCGAACTCGGAGTGGGTGTGGACGACGCCGCCGATCTGGGGGAATTCGCGGTAGAGCAGGGTGTGGGTATCGAGGTCGCTGGACGGGTTGAGCGAGCCTTCGACGATCTTTCCATCGAGGTCGGTGATCACCAGGTCGGCGGCGGTCAGGGTTGCGTAGTCCACGCCGCTGGGCTTGATGACGACCAGGGGTTGAGAACCGGAGCGGTCGATGCCGCTGGCGTTGCCGAAGGTGTGAGGAGCCAGGCCGCGGCGGGCAATCTCCTTGTTCGCGTGCAGAACTTGTTGGCGGAGCGATTCAAGCAGCATGGCGGGAATCCTTGGATGGGCGGCAGCCCGGAAAGCGTTTACCGAAACAGTTTAGCAGCAGGTTGGGGTTGCATCGCAACTCCTGGTCTGATCGACATCATAATAGGAGGGCGAGGGCGGGCGTGAGAGAAGATCTTTGCCTGGTGCTGAATGCAGTCGATTCTGCCACTCGGTACAACGTTGAGGAGCCACCCAGTAAAGTCTTATGCCGCCACCGATACACAGGATTCCTGAGATGGACAGTCCGAGAGTATGACCAGGGTCATGCGGCGGAGGCATACGGGAATGCGTTCAGTCAGCAATTGACGAATAGCCGGTTACCCAGGCGCGATGAGCCGGAGAGCACACGGTCCCTCCATTTCTGATTCTGCGGCGTCCTACGGATTAGGCTGAAATTCCGGCACGCCAAACTGCCAAAGCAGAAAGCTCCATTTGTCGGCGAAGGCTTCTTGTTGCTCATTCTCGCCTGTGCCACCAAAATGACCGCCGCCATAATCGACGCGCAGCAGGACTGGTTTCCCGCTGGAGGTGGCCGCCTGGAGCCGCGCCGTCATCTTGCCTGGCATCCAGGGGGCGACGCGGGGGTCGTTCATGCCGGTGGTGAGCAAGACCGCAGGGTAGGGGGTCTGATCTTTCACGTGGTGATAGGCGCTCATTGCGTAAAGGCTCTTGAAACCCTCTTCAGTCCTGGTGGTGCCGAACTCAGGTATGTTTGTCTCGCCATTCGCTGAAGTCTCAGACCGGAGCATGTCCAGTGTTCCGACGTCGATGATGGCCGCGCCGAACAGGTCCGGCCTCTCCGTGATGGCGCGGCCGATCAGAATCCCGCCGGCGCTCGCGCCGGTGCCAGCGAGCCTTGCCGGAGAGGTGTATTTCCGTTGCACCAAGTACTGAGCGCACGCAATGAAATCAAGCCAGGTATTTGGCTTGGTTGCGCCTTTGCCGGCAAGGTGCCATTCTTCTCCGTATTCGCCGCCGCCGCGCACATGGCAGGTCGCGTTCACGCCACCCAGCTCGAACCAGGCAAGTTGAACCGCGCTGAAATATGGCGTTATCGAAAAGCCAATTGCGCCGTAGCCATCGAGTAGCGTGGGGTTCGTCCCGTCCAGCTTGAGGCCTTTTTTGTGGACGATGGAGAGCGGCACCGGCGTTCCATCGTAGCTCGGGACCTTCACCTCTACCGACTCCAAGTCGGCGCGCTCGTCGAAAGGTCCGGTCGGCTGAATGCCCGTGTCGCTTATCTTTTTCGATTTGGGGTCGTAAGCGTAGAGTTTGAAATCTCTGGTCCAAGTCGCTACGTAAAGCAGAGCACCCGTCATGCGGGGATCGGTGCTCAGATAGACGCTGCCGTCGAACGGAAGGGCAACGCGTTCCACTTTTGCAGCCGGGCCATAGGGCACGCGCAGCAAGCGCCCAATTCCGCCGTCCATAAGTCGCACATACAGCGCGTCACTTGCTCGCCTCATTGCAGCGATGACCGCCTCGCCCTGTGGAACTACCGTTTCGGCGGTCGACAGATCCGGTTTGCGAGCGTCGATGCGGATGATCTTGTATCGTGAGGCGTCCTTGTAGGTCAGGAGGTAAAGATCGTCACCATGCACATCGACGTCTGTCACGCCGTCGGCAAAATCAGCAATCTTGCGCCAGGGAGTGTTCGGCTTGCCGATCAAGTCGACCGGTGCGATGTAGTAGGCGCTATTGGGAGTGACGCTGCCGTTCAGAATACCAATGGCGTAACGCGAGCCTTGCGGAATGCTGACTGAGGCGATCAAGCTGGGGTCCACGTCAATGGTGGGGACTACGCCTCTCCCGAAGATTCGCGTGTCCTTCGACTGATCGGTTCCAAGAAGGTGCAGGTAGGAGCGGAAATTCTGTCTGACTTGTTCGGCCGCCGCACCCGCGGGGAGATCCTGGAGCCGGCCGTAGACAAACGACCGGTCATCTGGCAGCCAGGATACAAATAATCCCTCCGCACAAGCGCCGTGTGTAATCACATCCGGGAGTTCGCGGCCGGTGGCGATTTCGATGACATGCAGCTCGCCGTTGGTTTCGGATCCGCCCGGAACAATCCCGACGACTATCAACCTGCCGTCAGGGGAGACTGTCGCGTCGACCATCTGGTTCTTGCCCTTGGCTTGGTCTTCCGCGTTGAGCTTGATTCTCTCAGGATCGATGAGTAGCCGGTCTGTTCCCTTCAGGCCGTTGCGCAGATAGATTTTCGAGACATCTTCGTTCGGGAGGCGTTTCCAGACCACGTAGACATCGCCGGGAATTCGCCATGCGCCCACCTGCGGTACCGACTGGTCCAGTTCGCGGATTCGTGCCAGCATCTTTTCCCGGCCTGGGATTCTGCGCAGCAGGGTTCGTGTGTAGTCGTTCTGAGCCCTGAACCAGGCTTCGACTTCCGGATCCTTGAGATTTTCCATGTAGCGATATGGGTCCGCTATTTTCGTACCGTAGTAGTTATCAATTACGCTTCTCACGGGTGCGACCGGTGGCGCGAGAACTGAAATGCCACCAGCAGACTGGGCTACAGCGATTACGGCATGGGCAGAAAGCAGAATCAACCCAACTGCAAGTACACTTAAGGGGCGTAGCGTATGCATGCGGAGCTCCTCCAAAAGAGCGGCCAAAATTGCTACGATCGGTGTTCGCCGAAAACGGAAAGGGACAGGATCGGGCCCGTGACTTGGAGTTGCAAACCGGAGTCTCCCATTTCGGGTCCGGTTCGCTTGGATTGTACCGTTCCTCGGGGAGATTTCAATACAAGAGCCGCATTTATTTGGAACGGGCAGAGGCAGGTTGATGCATCTACTTGAACTCCCCCGCCTGCGTAGCGCCTTCCTGCACATATCCGCGGCATGTGCTCAAAAGGGGTGAGTTCGTGTGCCGCGAGAGCCAGGTCCTCGGCTCATTGCGCGGTCCGATGCAGGGTTTTCCCCAGCGTTAGCAGGCTGTGGACGATTGGTTGCCAATCGGTCAGTTGCTCCTGAGGAAACAGCGCTGAGTCTGATGGCCCCTCTGTACCGGGCGGCAGCAACACTGCATCCAGTAGGTGGTGGAGAGATGCGCTGCTCGCTGGACCCAGGAAGAGTCGCCCGCCCTCAATCGCCACTACTTCGTCAGCGCCTGAACCCTGGTCTCAGGGCTAATCGCGGGGTACGCCCAGACAGCTCTCGAATGGCCCAAGCCGGGGAAGCCTGCTTCACTGTTGCCGGGCAATTGAAGAGAATAGGCACGAGCGCTGTAAACTTGCACCCGGTGCGGGCGTCTACCTAAGTGATGGCAGCCGGCACAGCATTGGAAACGTTGACCATGCCCACGGCAAACGAGATTGCCGCCGAGGAGTTTTCGGCTGTCGTCACGAAGCACCGTCCGCAGATATTCCGGTTTCTGCTGGCGTCGACGCGCGACATGGATCTGGCCGAGACGCTGACGCAGGAGTGTTTTCTGAAGGCGCATCGCAACTGGGCCAGCTTTCGCGGCGAGTCCAGCGCGATGACCTGGCTGATGCGCATCGCCATCAATCTGCAGAAAGACCACTGGCGCAACCGGCGGATGCAGTTCTGGCGGCAGACGCGGACCAATGCGGTGGATCTGGACGAGGCCAGCGAGTGGCTGCCGAGCGGGGAAAGCTCGATCGAACAGCAGTTGCTGGCGCGGGAACGGGTAGGGCAGGTGTGGAAGGCGGTCGAGGGCTTGAGCGAGCGGCAGCGGACGGTGTTTCTGCTGCGTTACGTGGAAGAGGCCGAGTTGAGCGAAATTGCGCGGGCCACCGGCTTGAGTGAAGGCACGGTGAAGGCGCATCTTTCCCGGGCGCTGGCGAGAGTGCGTGCGGGGTTGGGGGGAAAACGATGAGGTTCAATCATTTCAGGAAAGAACTCGGGGAAGAGGCTTCTGAGACGGCCGGCAACAGGGGGCTGTGGGCTGTGGTAGACGGCGGTCAGGCATCGCAGTCAGACGCGGCGCTCAATGAGGCGCTCCGGGATTTCCGCCTGAGCGTTCACGCCTGGAGCGAGGCGTCCTACAACCGTCCGCGGACGGCGCTTGCTCCCGCGCATTCCCGCCGGGTGTGGCGGCTGGCGGCTGGGTGGGCGCTGGGGTGCGCGCTGGTTGCGGGAGGCGTCTCGGGAGGGTTCTACGAGCATCACCAGCGGGAGATGAAGATTGCCGCGGCACGCGTGGCGGAGCAGCAGAGGCTGGCAGCCGAGCAGCGGGACAGGCTGGCGAAGGAAGAGGAAGAGGACTTGCTGGCCAAAGTTGACAGCGATATCTCGCGGGAAGTTCCAAGCGCCATGGAGCCGCTGGCTCGGTTGATGGCCGAGGACGAGACCAGGTAAGAGTGAAATCGCAATACAAAAACCCAATACAGGAGCAAACCTTCGCGACAACGAGGGGGAGGAAGAGACGATGAAGCCATGGTTAGCGGGGCGGTTAGGTGCGGTGCGCGTGGGGTTGGCGATCGCGGCAGTTTTGACGGCGGGAACGTTGCTGGCGCA